>JAXFPK010000003.1:0-2350 GCA_034179845.1 Rothia sp. (in: high G+C Gram-positive bacteria)
GTGCTAAGGGTGAATGTGCAGGGTTCTTAGCCTCTGTGCAGAGTTTTCCCTGCACACGACCTAAGAACCCTGCACAGCTGGATGCTACCCTTCCGCTGATATCTCTACCAGCCGGTACCAGCGTCCGCTCATAAAAATCGAGGTAGGCCTGGTCAAATACGGCCATAATCTTTTAACTTCATTTTCTGCAAACTTATGCGCCTATAGGTGGGTGGAGAAAATAAGGACACTTGCCCCGGCCAGGTTCGCTTGTGGTAAGTGGAATAGCTTTGCTGCCTGGTGCATAAGTATCAGAACCGCTGCTGGGCCGCAGGAAAAACTACCCTGCCGTTGCTGCGCAGGCGGGTTATAGTGGTAGCAATTCTAGTGTGACCGGACGCACTTGCAGAGGGTCTGCCTGGGCATCTACCGCACCCTGAACACAGAGCCTGCTGCCAGCGTCCTAACCTTTTGGAGGACCCATGGCTCAAGCCTTCTTCTCAGCAGACCCCCACCGCGTCATTGCTGCCGGCACCGACGGCATTAAGCGCACCGGCCCCGTGGACGCCGCCCAAGTGCCCCGCTGGGCCGGGCTTGGCACCTTCGCCCGCCTACCCCGCCTCGACGAAGTCAAAAAAGCAGACATCGTGGTCGCCGGCATGCCCTGGGACTCCGGTGTCTCCTACCGCCCCGGTGCCCGTTTCGGCCCCAACCATGTGCGCGAATCCTCCCGCCTGCTGCGCCCCTTTAACCCCGCCGCCAACATCTCCCCCTTCAAAGAAGCCCAGGTAGCCGACGCCGGTGACATCATCGGCAACCCCTTCAACATAGAAGAAGCCCTTACCATGTTCGAGGCTGGTGCCCACCAGCTCACCAAGGACGGTGCCCGCCTGGTGACCATCGGCGGCGACCACACTATCGCCCTGGCCAACCTGCGCAACCTAGCTAAGAAGCACGGCAAAATTGCCCTGCTCCATTTTGACGCCCACTTGGATACCTGGGACACCTACTTCGGTGCCGAATACACCCACGGCACCCCCTTCCGCCGCGCCTTTGAAGAAGACCTCCTCGACACCGACGCTCTCTGCCACGTGGGCACCCGCGGCCCCCTCTACGGCACCGAAGACCTTGAGGACGATGCCCGCTTTGGCTTCGGTATTGTCACCAGCGCGGACGTCTACTACCTGGGCGTGCAGAAGGTCGTTGAGCTGCTGCGGGAGCGCACCGGTGAGAGGCCCCTCTACCTGTCTATCGACATTGATGTGCTCGACCCGGCTCACGCACCGGGCACCGGCACCCCTGAAGCTGGCGGCATAACCTCCCGCGAACTTCTCGAGATTCTGCGCGGGCTACGCGGGCTTAATCTGGTGGGCTCCGAAGTGGTCGAGGTAGCCCCAGCCTACGATCACGCTGAACTGACTGGCATCGTTGCCGCCCACGTGGTCTATGAGCTGATTTCCCTGCAGGCCGCCGGTGTGGGGGCTGGGCCGACTTCACCGGCGTCCGGCGTCGCTGATATTACCTACGGCAGTAAGAAGTGACCATGAGCAAGATTGCTGAACTACTGGAACAAGCAACCCCAGCTGAGGCCCGCCTCATGCGCCACTTCGCTGACCGCGCCGCCGGGTTCCGCCCCTCAGCGGTACGCGATGTTTTTGAGGTTGCCATGCGCCCCGGAATTATCTCCCTGGCAGGCGGCAACCCCGACCTTGGACTCCTGTCCCTTGACCGGCTAGGGGGCATGGCTGCCCGCATCATCCAAGAAGAGGGTCTAGAGGTTCTGCAATACGGTTCAGGTGCTGGCCTGGAGACCCTAGCGGAGCTGGTCTGCGACCTTATGGAATCTGAGGGCGCCCGCCCGGCAGTCGATGGTATTCAGATGACCGCAGGCTCCCAGATGGGTCTGGACCTGGTCACTAAACTCTTTGTGAATCCCGGGGACGTGATCCTGGCTGAGGGCCCCACCTACACCGGCGCCCTGGGCGTCTTTGAGGGCTACCAGGCGGACGTCCGCCAGGTGCCCCTGGACGCGGACGGCCTGGACCCCGCCGCTGTGGCCCAGGCGATTGGGTCTATTCGGGCTGAGGGCAAGCAGGTTAAGTTCCTCTATACCATCCCTAACTTCCAGAACCCCACCGGTATTTCTTTATCGGGTAAGCGCCGGGCTGAGCTGGTGCGCCTCTGCCGTGAAGCTGGCGTGCTGATTGTTGAGGATAACCCCTACGGCCAGCTCTCCTTCAGCGGGGAACGCCGCCGCTCCCTGTATTCGCTTGACCCTGAGAACGTGCTCTACCTGGGCTCTTTTTCTAAGATTTTTTCACCCGGCCTGCGCGTGGGCTGGATGGTCGCGCCTTTCCGCGTGCGTAAGTTC
>JAXFPK010000074.1:0-6841 GCA_034179845.1 Rothia sp. (in: high G+C Gram-positive bacteria)
GGTGGGGAGCACCTGCTAGAAAGCGCCCTAGCCCGCCCTGCCACCAGCTACGCAGGGCACGAACTTTACCCCGGTATCTTCAACAAAGCCGCAGCCCTCCTAGAGGCGCTGGTACAGAATCACCCTTTTACGGACGGCAACAAGCGCACCGCCTACACCTGCACCGTCCTGTTCATGTATCTGAATGACTGGGATATTCTCCCCCTAGAGGTGCTTGAAGATAACGAGCAAGCACAGTTTGTTGTTCAGGTAGCAGAGCACTCACTGACCTTTGAGCAGATAGCCCAGCAGCTCGAACAGTGGGCGACACCCCACAGCTCACAGCCCTAGTCCAGCCTGTGCCCGCCCCCCCACTCGTCCGTGCTGACCCTGTTAATCTGGGAACTATGAGCACCACCAGCCAGCAGGCCCCACCGGCCACCCGCGCCCCGTAGCCGTCCACTGACCCCGTAGGCCCAGCAGTATCAGGCACCGCCACCGGCCAACCGCCCCGCCATTTATCCGCGTCCGCCCCAATCTCGAGCACCCGGCCCGCGCTCGCTGACACCCGCCCAGCCCTCGACCAGCACCTCGAAGCCCGGCCCGCAGCAGGGGCACCCGAAGCCCGCCTTAGTGCCGACTTGCTCAACATTTTTTGTCAGATTTTTGTCAAGCAACCTTTTTCGGGCACGAAAAAACCCGCCCCACCTAGCTTTCACTAGGGGAAACGGGTTTTTCTTACTGGCGGTGACGGAGGGATTTGAACCCTCGGTACGGGGTTACCGTACACAACATTTCGAGTGTTGCACCTTCGGCCGCTCGGACACGTCACCAAACTCTGGAAATCTTACCCTAGATACCCTAACCGCTCAACCTCGTCAGGTGCGTAGAAGGAACTGTGCCTTGAATATAGCCGTCAATGGTGAGCATCGCTAGTCTGGCTCCTTCATCAGAGGTGCGCTCGGCCCCGTGGCGGGTTTTATCCATATAGAGCATAAAAACAGCACCAAAAATAATGACGGAGACACCCTCAATTGAATAATCAGTTCGCACCGTATAGCGGCTACTGAGATTACTGATGAGTTTACGAATAAAACGCATAATATCGGCGCGAATTAGATCGGTAGTAGGTGATCTCTGCTCCCCTGATCGCCAGAGCTCAGAGATCCAGAGCCGGGCGAATCCGGGGTGCTCACCCAGGTAGATATTGGCGACGCGCAGGGCACTTTGTAGAGCTTCGCGGGGGTCCTCGTGTTGGCTTGCCTGCGTCATTTCCGCTAGCAGGAGCTTGGCCCCGTATTGGAGGAGCTGGTCTATCATGGTCTTCTTTGACCCGAAGTTATAGTAAACCGTGCCTTTTGAAACTCCGGCGCGCTCTGCGATGTCTTCCACGGTGGTGGCGGTGGGGCCATCTGCGCTCATGATGTCCATGGCTGCTTGGAAGAGTTTGAGCTGGGTTTTGTTGGTGCGTCCGGGGCGGCGCGAGTTGGCTTCAACTACCGGTGCCTGGTGGGCGTAGACGACCGCTTCTATCTCTTGTTTGGTCACATCTACCCCTTACCTTATTTG
Organism: Rothia sp. (in: high G+C Gram-positive bacteria); assembly: GCA_034179845.1. Classification (GTDB taxonomy): domain Bacteria; phylum Actinomycetota; class Actinomycetes; order Actinomycetales; family Micrococcaceae; genus Rothia. Next base: position 1,549 of record JAXFPK010000074.1, read on the forward strand.
AAAAAATACTATTCCTTTTTCAAAGATACAGGATGAGAGGGCGGAGACGCGGCTTTCTGTAGGGCGTTTCAGGGCATCTTCCCACCCCTTAGCGTTGTTTTCTAAAGAAAGTAGTCAGAAGCTCTGCACATTCACCCTCAAGCACCCCGGAATACACCTCCACCCAATGATTGACCTTACGATCACGCAAAACATCATAGACACTACCGGCCGCACCAGTTTTCTCCTCCCAGGCCCCCATAACCACTCTAGGCAGACGGGCCAGCAGAATCGCACCAGCACACATCAAACAGGGTTCTAGGGTAACAACCAGGGTGCAGCCCTCCAACCGCCAGCTCCCCAGATGCTCAGCGGCCTGGCGGATAGCGATAACCTCCGCATGGGCGGTGGGGTCAGCGTCCGCCTCCCGCCGGTTATAGCCGCACCCAATCACCTGACCAGCAGCATCCACCACAAGCGCACCAATAGGAACATCACCACTTGCCAAAGCCAATTTTGCCTGGTCAATAGCCTGACGCATCAAGGCCTCATGGTTCAGATTACGAGGACGGTCAGGCAAAGGTGAGCGGGGCATGGTTCCTTCAGCGTATGTTTAGTGAGTAAGGGCCAGGGCATAAGGCAGGACGCTCGTCGCACCGGCTGCGCGCAGAATACGGGCAAGAACGGTCGTAGACCAGCGAGAATCAATTCTATCGGTAACAACCAGCACCGGCCCCGGGTTAGAGGCCAGGTAGTCAGCAGCCGCCGGGGGCAGACTGTAGGCCCCCAGTACCCCTGCACAACGAAAGACACTGTTACCACCAAAGTGGGCGGGGGCGTCCTTTACCTCAAAGTCACCTAAATCGACCAGGCGCCCGGCTGAGGCGATACCGCGGGCCAGCGATGAGACCAGCTGCGGACGCACCGGCGACGGCAAACCAATCACAGCAGTAGGGCGCTGCTCCCAATCCCATTCGGCCAGCACCTGTAAGCTGGCCCGGCCCAGGTCGGCTGGCACCGGCCCGTCCACAGGCTGCCCATCGGGGCCGGGGACAAAAATCTCACGCAGACGGTTGCCCCAGCCCAGGTCAGTTAGGCGGGCCAGCGCCCGGCCGGTGCTAGCTCGTTCAGCTTCGGCAATTTTGCCGCGCAGGGGCTTGCCAGTTACCTCGTGGGTGGCTTGGGGTGCTAGCTGGTTAAGGCCGGTAGGCCACATGCCGCGCGGTTCGATGGGCACACCCACTCGGGTGAGGGCAGATTCTGCTTGCTCTATCAGGGCAGGATTGAAGCTGGTGGGGTACCAGGGGCCTGCACAGATATCGCAGATGCCGCAGGGGCCGGCGGTATGGTCATCTAGTTCGCGGGCGAGGAAGACCATGCGGCACATGTCTGTGTGCTGGTAAGCCAGCATGGCAGCCTGCTCCTGTTCACGGGCCTGGCGCACCCGGGCGTAGCGCGGTGCATCGTAGGACCAGGGGGCACCGGTTGCTATCCAGCCGCGGGCACCGCGTTCTACCGCACCCTCGACAGCTAGAACTTTAAGGAGTAGGTCAAGAGATGAGCGTTTAACATCGACCCGGGCCTCAAGGGCAGGCAGGCTCAGCTCTTGCCCCGTGGCGGTTGCTTGGCTAAGGGCAGCTAGGACGGCGCTGGTGTTCTCTTCGGTGGGCATGGAGGCGGTGGCAAAGTAATCCCAGATTTCTGCATCTTCACTACCGGGAAGCAAAAGCACGTCAGCTTTAATGGCGCCGCGCCCGGCTCGGCCTACCTGCTGGTAGTAGGCCACAGCGCTCGATGGGGCACCCAGGTGCACCACAAACCCCAGGTCAGGCTTATCAAAGCCCATCCCTAGGGCGCTGGTAGCAATCAGGGCCTTGACCCGGTTTTCTTTAAGAGCGCTCTCGGCTTCTCGGCGTTCATCGGGGTCAGTTTTACCGGTGTAGGCCAGTACCTCATAGCCTGCTGCGCGTAGGGCGGTGGCTGTATCTTCAGCCGCCGAAACGGTCAAGGTATAAACAATGCCAGAGCCTGGCAGGTCGCCTAGGTGGGTGGACAGCCAGCCCAGGCGGTCGCTGGCCGTTGGTAGAGCCAGAACACCCAGGCGTAATGAATCTCGTGAGAGCGGCCCGCGCAGAATAAAAACATCATCAGCTAGGCCCTGCCCCTCTGCTGCTTGTCTGTGAGTGCCAAGCTGTTCGGCGACGTCCTGCACTACACGCTCGTTAGCGGTTGCGGTAGTAGCTAGCACGGGGACGCCGGTGGGTAGGGCTGCGATGAGGTCACGAATACGGCGATAGTCGGGGCGGAAGTCGTGGCCCCAATCCGAGATACAGTGGGCCTCGTCAATCACCAGCAGCCCGCAGGTAGCCACCAGTTCAGGGAGCCATTCAGCCCGGAAAGAAGGGTTATTGAGCCGCTCAGGGCCCACCAGCAAAACATCGAGTTCACCGGCTGCTAGCTGGGTGCGCACAGCATCCCACTCAGTCACGTTCGAGGAGTTAACCATCGCTGCCCGCACCCCGGCACGGGTAGCAGCCTGCACCTGGTCGCGCATGAGAGCCAGTAGGGGCGAGACAATCAGGGCAGGGCCGCTACCCCGCTGGCGCAGGAGCAGGGCGGAGAGGAAGTAGACCGCTGATTTGCCCCAGCCGGTGCGCTGGATAACTAGGGCCCGGCGGCGTTCTTGCACCAGAGCTTCAATAGCTTCGAACTGGCCAGGGTGAAAGGTGGCAGCGGTGCTACCAGTAAGCCGCCCCAGCAGCTCAGTGGCCTCTGCCCGCAGGTTTGTAGCTGGGCGGAGGCCACCGGCAACCGGGTGAGTTCGGTGGGGTGAGGGCACTTCCGTTAGCCCTGGGTCGTACCCAGGTAGGCCTGCTGCTGCTTCCACTGCTGGTAGATCTTGGTCTCACGCATGTAGGCAGAGACGGGGCTCTTCCAGACAAAGATGAGGAAAACGATGGCCAGGGCACCGGCGATAAGGCCGGTCAGATTGCTCCAGTGGAAGTAGAAGAAGAGAGAAAGCAGGCCCAGGAGCAAACCAAGTATCTGGAAGCTGGCAACAATGGTGAGGACGATACGGGCCCAGTTGCGCCCCTTGTTCATCATGATGGTGAAGAAGACCAGCAGAGCAGACCAGATAAGCCCCCAGACCAGGCTCACAATGATTCCAGCAGCCATGATACTGGGCTCCGTGTTGATGTTCATCTCCGCTTCCATAGCTGCGCGCTCTTCAGGGGAAACCATATTGCCAAAGACGGAAAGAATCCCATTCGTTGATGCCTGCTGAATCTCCTGGTAGAAAATAGCAGCAAGAATAGAGCCCAAAAGACCCAGACCAATCATGATGTACATGATGAGGCTAGCGGTCTTCAGGGCCTGAGGGCGCTCAGGGGCGTCCATATGTTCAGGTAGTCCCTGCCCGTAGGCCTGGGCGTAACCCGCATACGCTCCCTGCTGGCTGTAGTAGCCAGGCTGGGTTGCCGAGTAGGCCGGAGGCTGAGCCTGGTTGGGGTAAGCCGGGGGCTGCTGGGGCTGATAGTTGCCGGTGGGGGTGTCGTTACCGGGGTGCTGGCTCACGGTGAGTCCTCCTGGTCAGTAGTTACCTAATGCTTGCTTTAAGCCTACCGGCCGGTGGCCCTGCTCACCAGAGTTTACGCGCTCAGGAAGATGCCACGCGCCCGATCTTTCCTAACAGCTGAGGCCGGGAAGACGCGTCCGCGCATAGAGATATAGACGCCAGGTTGAAGCAAATTGAGAGCAGCCACCGCCGCACCCAGGTTAAAAATGGCATCAGACTGACGCATAGAAGCAGGCTGCATAGCCCCGGTCAGCACCACAACCTTCTCCCCCAGGCGAGCCTGAGCCTCAAGGTAACGGGCTGTCTCGGGCATAGTGTCAGTGCCGCCAGTGGCCAGAACGGTAACAGTTTCTACATTCTTGATAGGCATAGCTTCCTTACACGTCAAATTTAACACTTCAGTGTAACTAGAAATATGCCACACCACTTTTTTAGAATAAAACGTGAGCGTTTAGCTCACCCAAAACACCCCTACCACTAGGAGCAAATCATGAAGCTCTCACCCAAAGTAGTAGCAACCCTCTCAGCAGCTGCACTAGCCCTCTCTATGACGTCCGTACCTGCCACAGCCGCCGAAAGCACCGACACTGGCAAGGGCACCATCATCAACACTTACCCCGAGGCCCCCGCCCTCAACGCCACTCTGCCCATCGTGGAGACCTACCACAAGAACGATTCCATCAAGGCCAATATCCTCAACGCTCGCCCCGTCTGCAACGCTTGGGAAGACTACCGCACCGTGGTCTACAAGGTCACCGACAACTTCACCCCCGTCGGCACCATCTCAACCACCAACAAGACCTCAGCCCCGGTCAGCCTAACCCAAAACCTCTCCAAGACCCAGACCGTCACCATGACCGTCAACGGCTCCCAAACCCAAACAACCTCAGTTAATCTAGGCGGCACCCAGAACCTGGACAAGGGCAGCATCAACGCAGGCATCGCCTACTCCATTGCCAAGACCGTAGGCGGGGACGCCTCCTACTCCCTGTCTTGGAGCGTCGGCCAGACCATCGGCCCCTACGAAGTACCCGCAGGCTACACCGGCGAAGCCACCTACGGCTTCCGCACCATCGCCATGACCGGAACCCAGCAGTACTGCATGCTCAACGGTACCTGGTCCAACCCCGTTGCCTGGCGCGCCAATGTTCCTATCAAAAACCAGGTCACCGTCAAGCTCTACAACAACCCCGCTGACTCCTACTAAACCGACCTGTCTTTGAGAGAAAGTACAATCATGCAGACTGCTATCACCCGTCGCACCGCCCTCATCTCCCTAGCTCTGGGCACCGCCTCCCTGGCCTTTGCCTCAACCGCAGCCCGGGCCGCCACACCCGCCTACGACCTCGAGCCCGTCCTCACCGTATCTTCCTGGAAGGCTGAAGGTTACGCTGGCCTGGTTGCTCTACGCCTCAAGAACGTGGGTGCTGACCGCTACTACGGCGACTTCCCCGTCGTCTCCTTCCGCATCGACGTGAAAACGGCATCGGGCCCCACCGGCGTTGACCGCCTCATCACTCCCGGCTGGTTTAACGGTGCTTATACCCGCGATCTGGGCTTTGACGCTGCAACCTCAACCCGTAGCTTCCTGGTCACCCTGGCTAACCCCATCAAGGCCGGTGAAACCCAGCTTGTCGCTAACCTCAACTTCGGTGACGGCCTCACCTCAGAGGGCCGCCTCTACAATTACGTCACCGTCACCCAGGTAGGTCGCATCGCCGGTGACACCTCAACCGG
>JAXFPK010000096.1:0-6798 GCA_034179845.1 Rothia sp. (in: high G+C Gram-positive bacteria)
TGAGGATCCCTATAGATGATGGGGTTGATAGGCCAGGTATGGACGCGGGGAATGCCCGTGGAGTTGACTGGTACTAATAGTCCGAAGGCTTACATTTTTTTCTGGGTATGTTTGTTGTTTGCGTCCACTGTATGGTTTTGAAATAACAACCCAAGGGTTGTTCAAGCGAGGGGTTCTAGAGCGTTAGCTCTAGAACCCCTCGCTTTTTTCATGCCCAAAAACTAATCCCCCAGAACAAAAGGGGTATAAGGGCGAAGGAAACAAACACACGAAGCTAGAAGAAATGCATCGTTGGGGCGGAGAAAGCAGTAACCTTAGCTATCAGAGAAATATTTTGTACTTTTTTGACGTACAGCTTGCCTTGTGAAAACTTTATTTATAAAGTAATGACTGTTAGGTAGGCCATATCACTTGAAAGGTAACATCATGGCAGAACTCACCGCAGGCACCTGGAACTACGACTCAGCACACTCAGAGGTAGGCTTTACTGTTCGTCACGCAGCTATCACCAAAGTACACGGCACCTTCGACCAGGTCGAAGCCCAGCTCGTCCTTGCTGAAAATATCGCAGACTCCACCGTCCAAGCCACCGCACACATTGACTCCATCAACACCAACAACAGTGACCGTGATGCTCACCTGCGCGGCGAAGACTTCTTCGACGCAGATACTCACCCCACCATGACCTTCGAATCAACCTCCTTTGACCTCGACGGTGAAGACCTAACAGTCGCTGGTAACCTCACCATCAAAGGCCAAACACACCCCGTCACCTTCACCGGCGAATTCAATGGTGCAGTCGTTGACGCCTCTGGCACCACTCGCACAGGTGCCTCCCTCTCAGCAACCATTTCTCGCAAAGACTTCGGCATCACCTGGAACGCCGCAATCGAAGCTGGTGGCGTGCTGGTTTCAGATAAGGTAGTCATCAACCTCGATGTAGCCTTCACCGCACCCGACGCATAGCCACAGTGGCTAGTTCTGCCCCTCCCTGCTTTAGAGTAGGGAGGGGCAGAATACTTTAACAGAAAGGACGCCGATGGTTAGCTTCATGGAAAGACACCAGGTAGCGTTCTACCTGCTTGCCCTAGGGGCCGGGCTAGGGGCGTCCTTTCTTCCCGGTCTTGCAGGCCACGCCCAGCCCCTGGTTACCCCAGCCCTTGGCCTCTTACTTCTGGCCACCTTCCTAAGCATCCCCCTTCGTGGGCTCCTGAAGCCACAGATTTTCGCCAGGTTCACCAAAACCCTGCTAGCTCTTAACTTCCTGCTCCTACCCCCACTTGTAGCCCTCCTCTTACTGGGGCTTCGCTGGGTAGCACCTCAGATACCTGACCTTCTGGTGCTTACCGCAGCCCTGGTGCTCCTGACCCCCTGCATCGATTATGTGGTGACCTTTACCGGCCTAGCAGGCGGCTCCCATACGCGGCTCTTGGGCTGCACTCCGCTACTACTTTTAGCGCAGGTCTGCCTAGCCCCCCTGTGGCTTCTTATCTTCCACGCCATCGGTATATGGCAGGGAGACCTTCTAGCTCAAAGCACCCTCTGGCATGCCCTTCCCCACCTAGGGCTAGCCTTGGCTGTGGTGGGTGGGCCTCTGGCTCTGGCGGCTCTTATCCAAGGAGTCGGCGGGCGCACTCAAACATACTCCGAAGATGCAGCAAGTGCTTTCATGGTGCCCGCCATGATGCTAGTTCTTGCCCTCACCCCAGCGGCACACGCGGTAGAACTTACCCAACTCTCCTCATATCTTCTTCCCCTGGCCTGCCTATATGCCACCTACGCTATCCTTACAGCCTTACTTTCCTACACCCTACTGCGCCTGTGGGGCAGGGGCCTGCCTGCACCCGAACAGGTTGCCATCACCTTCTCAGCAGTCACACGCAACGCCCTGGTCATACTTCCCCTGATTCTCGGCCTCTCAAGGGCTCTTGCCGACCAACCAGCGTCCGCCCTCATGCCGCTGGCGGTACTGACCCAAACCCTCATAGAACTGCTAGCCCTCACCCTCATGGTAGCCCTCTACCGCACACAAAAATCCCCCGCTACCATCAGCGATAGCGGGGGAAAGAAGACAAGAGAGGCAGGCGCCTAGCCCGCCACCGCTTGCCACATAAAGTAAATAGCCACAGCGGCAACTACACCACAAAGCGCCCACCGGCGCAGCTTAGTCTCAAAACGGGCGGCGCGAATATCAGCGCGCTGCTCCAGCGTCTCATTTGGGTCCACAGGAGCCAGATTTGAGGGGTTAGTCGTCTCAGGTTTCTTATCAGTCACAAGGGTGCCCTAGCGCCAGCGGGTAGTCATTAACAAACCCACCATCATAAAGCCAATACCAATACCAATATTCCAGTTACCAATACCCGGAACCGGGTAAACCGACTGGGAAATATAAAAAGTAATAATCCACATCACACCAATTACAATCAAGGCGAACATGATGACGCGATACCAGAGAGGAGTTGACGACGGAAAATCATCATCGCTATACATCGAATCAGCAACGCGACGGAGCTCCGCCTCTTCAACATCCTCATCACGAATAGACTTCGATTCAGCCACTTTTCCTCCAGTAAGGGAGCGCACTCCCAGCAGTTCATAAAATATACGGTCAGAGACGATTTTAACCGTAGCACCTGAAAAAGTTCTACCATATAGACAGTCCCCATAACTGTCCCACCTCGAGGTAAGAAGTGACCCCAGCAGCCCCAGCCGCTAGCAGACGAACACACCCCCCAACCAGGCGCACCCCCCTACAATGGGGCACCCAAATCATGGGGGAACTACTCATTACCGCCGGCCTCATCCTGCTGCTCTTCGTAGCCTGGCAACTCTGGTGGACCAACATCGACGCCAACCGCACCCAACAAGAAGCCGTCGATAGCCTCATCCAAGAATTCAACAGTGCCCACCCAGCCCCCACCGTCACAGACGACAAAAGCCAGGGCGCCGAGTCAGTACCTGAACCTGCCATACCTGACTACGACCCCGCCAACCCGCCAGTTGCCGCCCCACCTGCCTACGGGCAAGCCTACGGCGTGGTCTACATACCCCGCCTAGGGCAGAACTACGCCCGCCCCCTAGCCGAAGGCGTAGGCCCCGATGTGCTCGACACCCTCGGGTTAGGACGCTATCCCACCAGCCAGATGCCCGGCGAATACGGCAACCTGGCCCTAGCAGGCCACCGCCAGACTAACGGCGCAGTCCTAGACCACATCGACCTACTTAAAGAAGGCGACAAAATCTACGTGCGCACCGCCGAAGGCTACTACACCTACCAGGTCTACGCATCTAAGATTGTGCTCCCCAGCCAGGTAGAAGTCATCGCCCCCAACCCCGACAACCCCCAAGCCCCAGCACACGAAGCTAACCGGCGCCTGCTCACCCTCACCAGCTGCCACCCCCGCTACGGCGACACCGAACGCTACATCGTGCACGCAGAATTTGTGAGCTGGCAACCAGCAGAAGCTAGAGCCCCCCAAGAAATCGCCGCCATCGCCGGCTAAATCCCGCCACTACCGTCCACCCCAAGGAACCCCCATGTACGCCTGGATCTTCCGCCACCTACCCGGCCCCCTCTGGTTACGCATCATCATCGCCCTCGCCCTCATCGTGGCGGCCGCCTACCTACTCATGGAATACGTCTTCCCCCACTTTGCCGAATACAGCCCCTTCAACACTGATGTGACCATAGAACAATAAGCTCAGGGCACCCGCCCCACCCCCTGCGATAGAATCAAAACACCATCACGAAAAGGCAGGTGCCATGACAAAAATCCTCGTCATCGATAACTACGACAGCTTCGTCTTCACCCTGGTCGGCTACATCCAGCAGCTAGGGGCTGAAACCACCGTTATCCGCAACGACGAACTGCCCCTGGACGAGACCATCACCCTAGCCCAAGAACACGACGGCGTACTGGTCTCACCAGGGCCCGGCAACCCCGCAGAAGCAGGCGTCATCATCGACGTCATCACATGGGCTAAAACCGCCAACAAGCCCCTACTGGGTGTCTGCCTAGGCCACCAGGCCCTAGCAGAAGCCTTTGGAGCCGTAGTAGGCCACGCCCCTGAACTCATGCACGGCAAAACCTCAGAACTGGTGCACACCGGCCAGTCCGTCTTCAAGAGCCTCCCCAGCCCCTTCACCGCCACCCGCTACCACTCCCTCGCTGTAGACCCTAAAACTCTCCCTGCTGAGCTAGAGGTAACCTCCACCACCGATCAGGGCATCATCATGGGCCTACGCCACATAACCGCCCCCCTACACGGGGTGCAATTTCACCCCGAATCAGTGCTTACCGAAGGCGGCTACCTCATGCTCGGCAACTGGCTAGAAGAAGTCGGCCTCAAAGGTGCCGCAGCTTTAGGCGCCACCCTCTCACCCCTCATCGAACCAGCCGCCTAACAGCCAGCGTCCACTGAGCCCCCTGGCACCCCTTAAGACAAAGCCGCCCTCCCCAAAACCGGGGAGGGCGGCTTTACTATCGGCTAGCTAAACCTAGCCATTATTGTTATTTGCGCTTGCCGTTGCAGCTGCGCTCGGAGTGGCCTGAGCAGGCGGAGTAGTCGGCTGAGGTGCCTGAGTAGGCTGGGAAGTCGGCTGAGGAGCCGGAGCCGGAGCCGATACCGTAGCAGAAGGAGCAGCGGTAGGAGTCGGAGCAACTGCCACACGAATGGTCACAGTCGACCCTTGCTCAATGAGTGAGCCGGCAGTAGCACTCTGCGAAATAACAGTTCCCGCAGGCTGAGCAGTCGTGGTAACAGTTTCGATGTTAGTGCTCAAAAGGGTATCTGAAGCAGTCAGCGCTGCAATAGCAGCATCACGGTTCAACCCAATCAGGCTAGGAACCTCAACCTTGCCATTAGAGAGAATAATATTGACCGTCGCACCAGCATCAGCCTGCTGACCCGAGCCAGGGGAAACCCCAACCACCATGCCCGCGGGCACAGTGGGGCTATTGACCGTGGTCGTACGTCCGGGCACAAAGCCTGCGCTGGTGAGAGTCTCACGCACATACTGCTCACTCTGCCCCTCAAGATTAGCGGGAACAGTGAGAACAGCAGGGCCTAAGGACACCGTCACAATAACCTCACTGCCCTCCTCAGCCTCAAGACCAGTCACAGGGGAAGTCTTAACAACCGAACCCTTGGCTACAGTGTCAGAATGCTCCTCTTCGAACTTGAGCATAAAGTTCAGGTTGCGCAGCTGGGTCTCAGCTTCTTCCTTCGACAAGCCCTGAACCGCAGGAATCACATGGACAGGAACCTCATTGAGCTTGGCCTGATAATAAAGCACAGAGCTCACACCGAATGCAGCCAGCAGAAGAATCAACAAGGTAGTAAGAGCCTTGCCCCAGGCGCTACGGCGGCGCTTCTTACGGGCCTTAGCAGGGTCCTGACCATAGCCATAACCGTAGAGTTCCTCATCGGTGTACTCAGACTGAGCATTATCAAAGAAACTACCCAGACCAGCTTCTTCAGTTTCCTGCGAACCAGCAGCTACAGCACCAGCTGCAAGACCTGCGGGAACTGCAGCCGCACTAAAGACAGTAGTCGCCTCGGTCGAATCCTGACCCTCACCAGCATTTATGCTGCTTTGAGCATCTTTAAGGGCCTCTGCAAACTCACCAGCGCTCTGATAACGACCAGCAGGGTTCTTCGCCAGACCCTTAAGAACCGCAGCATCAAGAGCAGGAGAAATCTCTTCAGACGCAAAAGCACTAGGAGGCTGAGGAATCTCACTCAGATGCTTACCGGCCAGCTCAACATTCGTCGGAGCGTCAAAGGGTGAACGCCCCGCCAACATCTCATACACAAGGCAGGCAGCTGAATAGACATCGCTACGGGCATCAACAGTCTCACCACGAGCCTGCTCAGGGGAAATATAGCGGGCAGTGCCAATGACAGTATTAGCTTTAGTCAGAGCATCACCGGCTCCTTCAGCGGCGCGAGCAATACCGAAATCCATGACCTTAACCTGACCCGGCTCACCCAGCTCACGATCCTCCGCAGTCTGAGGAAGAATCATGACGTTAGCAGGCTTAATATCGCGGTGAACGATACCTGCGCTGTGGCTGTAATCGAGAGCCTCAAGAATCTGCACACCGTAGGCCAGGGCCTGAGCCTGGTCAACCTGCCCGCGAGACATAGCATCGCGCAGGGTAGTGCCCTGAACCAGCTCCATCACCATGAAAGGCACCGATACCTCAGAGCTACCTACCTGAATATCGAAGGAGCCGGTGTCGTAGACACCCACGATAGAGCGGTGGTTGAGAGCCGCAACGGCCTCGGCCTCGCGCTGAAAACGGGCGCGGAAGATAACGTCCTGAGCATGCTCAGTCCGTAGAACCTTAAGCGCAACCTTGCGCCCCAGGCGTGTATCAACCGCTTCGTAAACGGTCGCCATGGCGCCGGAGCCAATAAGGGCTCCGACCTCGTAGCGCTGATCGATAGTTTCAGGAACCTGCTGGTCCATGTATTCACCCATCATTTCCGGTGGAGTTAGTTGCCGGTCGAATCAGCGCTCGGTGAGGCTGCTTCTGAGGCGGTATCTGACTGTGGTGCTGAGGCGCTCGCTGATGCGGACGCTGACGCACTGGCTGCGGGGGCCTTGGCCACGTAGACGTCTACGCTGCTTCCCACTTCAACACGGGATCCCGAGGTGGGGCTGGTGCGCAGCACGGTGCCTTCGCGGGCGCTACTGCTTTCTTCGAAGTGAATCTGCACGTTCACGCCCAGGGCGGTAATTGCGTTGATGGCCTCTTCAGAGTCTGTACCCTCCAGATTACTGGGTAGGGT
>JAXFPK010000126.1:0-2181 GCA_034179845.1 Rothia sp. (in: high G+C Gram-positive bacteria)
GTGGCGCTCGGGCGCATCACGGCCGATGCCTTGGAGTCCTCGGGCTTGTAATAGCCGCCAAGGTCGGCGGGGGAGCCCTGGGCGTCCAGCAGCTCAGCCACAATCTTCTCCTCGTTCGCGGCCAGGGTCTCAGCTACCGGGGCGAACTTAGCCGCCAGGTTGGCGTCCTCACCCTGAGCAGCCAGCTCCTCAGCCCAGAACTTCGCCAGGTAGAAGTGCGAGCCACGGTTATCAATCTCGCCCACACGACGGGAAGGTGACTTGTTCTCGCTCAAGAAAGTACCGGTCGCCTTATCCAGGGTGTCAGCCAGAACCTGGGCAGAAGCATTACCAGTCTTCTTGGCCAGGTGCTCAAAGGAGGCAGCCAGAGCCAAGAACTCACCCAAAGAATCCCAGCGCAGGTGGTTCTCTTCCAGAACCTGCTGAACGTGCTTGGGGGCAGAACCGCCAGCACCGGTCTCAAAGAGGCCACCACCGTTAATCAGCGGAACAATCGACAGCATCTTGGCTGAGGTGCCCAATTCCAGAATGGGGAAGAGGTCGGTCAGGTAGTCACGCAGCACGTTACCGGTCACCGAAATGGTGTCCTCACCCTTGCGGATGCGGTCGATAGAGAACTGGGTTGCCTCAGCAGGAGCCAGAATGCGGATATCCAGACCTGAAGTGTCGTGCTCGGGCAGGTACTTCTCGACCTTGGCAATCAGGTTCGCGTCGTGGGCACGGTTCTTATCCAGCCAGAAGACCGCAGGGGTCTGGGAGTCGCGGGCGCGAGTCACAGCCAGCTTGACCCAGTCCTGAACGGGGACGTCCTTGGTCTGGCAGGCACGCCAGATATCACCGGCAGACACCTCATGCTCAATGAGCACCTCCCCGGCAGAGTTCACCACCTGAACCTTGCCATCGGCCTCAAGCTGGAAGGTCTTATCGTGAGAACCGTATTCCTCAGCCTTCTGGGCCATCAGACCAACATTCGGCACAGTGCCCATAGTGGTGGGGTCAAAGGCGCCGTTGGCGCGGCAGTCCTCAATAACAGTCTGGTAGACACCCGCATAGCAAGAATCAGGGAGCACAGCCAGCGTGTCAGCCTGCTGGCCCTCCTTACCCCACATCTTCCCGGAAGTACGAATCATAGCGGGCATGGAAGCATCCACAATCACATCTGAAGGGACATGCAAGTTAGTAATACCCTTATCAGAATTGACGTAAGCCAGCTCCGGGCCCTCAGCCAGGCCCTTCTCAATCAGCTCACGAACCCCACCCTGAATATCAGCAGGCAGAGAATCAATGCCGGAGACAATAGCGGCCAGGCCATTGTTACCGTTCAACCCTGCCGCATCCAACTGCTCACCATAGGTCTCAAAAAGCTCAGAGAAATAAGCGCGCACCACGCGGCCAAAAAGAACAGGGTCAGAAACTTTCATCATGGTGGCCTTCAAATGCACCGAGAAAAGCACACCCTCAGCCTTCGCGCGGGCAATCTGCTCAGCCAAGAACTTATCGAGCTCAGCCACATTCATGTAGGTGCCGTCCACAATCTCACCGGCAAGCACCGGAAGAGATTCCTTCAAAACGGTCACAGTACCATCAGCACCCACATGCTGAATCTTCAGAGTGTCGTCAGCCCCCATAATCACGGACTTCTCGTTAGAGAAAAAGTCATCATGGCCCATGGTGGCAACATTAGTCTTAGAATCAGCTGACCAGGTCCCCATAGAATGAGGGTTCTTGCGGGCATAGTTCTTAACAGACAGGGGAGCGCGGCGGTCAGAGTTGCCCTCGCGCAGAACCGGGTTCACAGCGGAGCCCTTCACACGGTCGTAGCGGGCGCGGACGTCCTTATCCTGCTCGGTCACAACCTCATCAGGGTAATCGGGGATCGCGTAGCCCTTACCCTGCAACTCGGCGATAGCAGCCTTAAGCTGCGGTACGGACGCAGAAATGTTAGGCAGCTTGATGATGTTAGCTTCGGGGGTCTTCACCAGATCGCCCAGCTCGCTCAGGGCGTCCTCAACCTGCTGCTCTGCAGGGAGAATATCACTAAACTGGGCCAGAATACGGCCGGCAAGTGAAATGTCACGGGTCTCTACCTCAACACCAGCAGTTGAAGCGTAAGCCTCAAGAATAGGTAGGAAGGAGTAGGTCGCCAGCAGCGGAGCCTCATCGGTGTGGGTGTAGATAATC
>JAXFPK010000085.1:0-3077 GCA_034179845.1 Rothia sp. (in: high G+C Gram-positive bacteria)
TGCCATAGTTTTCTCCTCCAAATGTTGACGAAATGACGGTACGCAGTTGGCGTTCGCCAGTTTTCTGGCGATCAGCAATGGGCGTCCCGTCACCTATAGGTAGAGCACCGGGTTATTCTCCAAGGCTAGAGTGTTTGAGACTCCGCATCGGGTGAGAGACCGATGGGAATCCCCGCCGCGGGAAAAACGGTGAAGCTTAGGTGTACGAGAGGTGTTGCCACCACTACGAACAGCCTTAAAGTCTAGGTAATTACGGGATACCACGCAACCTATGAGCCCAACAAAAAGCTTGCGTCAGCCGGTGCTGGTGCTACCTGCTCCGGTGTGCGCAAGCTGCTTCTCATGATTCATTGGTGCGTTTGAACCTTCCATCAATTCTACCGGGGATTTAACTTTTCGCAAGTCATCTCAGGCTTTAAACCGCGCTTTCCCGCCTTGGCAGAAGGTGCCAGGCACCAACGTCCTCCCCTGCCGCAGAGGTAAATTACAAGCGTGTAATCTTAAGTGTGATGTTAACAGCTTAAGTCTTTTAATCCTAGAGCTCACCTGTTAAAGGGTGGCAGGTGCTTCTTCGGGTAGCAGGTCAAAGCGGGTCCAAGTGGGGTATTTGGGGCTGATACTGTCCCCTGAGCTGGTGCCACGTAGGCGGCGACCGATCCCAGGGGACCACAAATTCTCGGGCCCATTTAGCGCCATCCAGGGCCTCTTGGAGGCGGGTTTTATGCAGTGGCTCGGGGATGGTGGGATCGCCGATACCGATGTTTTCTGCATTGAGAGTTTCTAGTACTCGGCGGGCGGTGAGGGTATGACCGGCCGCGTTCATGTGGAGGCGGTCCGGGGCCCAGTAGCGCGTATCCAGCAGCTCGTGCATGCGCCAGTAGTCTACGACGGTGACGCCACGGTTATCTGCAACTTCACGTAAAAGCTCATTGAAGAGAGCCACACGGGCGCGGTTACCGCTGAAAAAGCCCTTGGGCCCGGGGTCAAAACCGGTCATGGTAAAGACCTTAACTCCCTCCTCGAGCAGGGCTTTAAAGGCCGCATCGTAGCGTACCATCAGGGAGTCCACGTCAAAGCCGGGGCGCAGGGAATCGTTGCCTCCACCGACGAGGGATACTAGGTTGGGTTTAAGCTCTAGGGCAGGTTCTAGCTGTTCTTCGATGATGGGTACTAGCAGTCGCCCGCGGATTGCTAGGTTGGCGTATTGGGCCTTGGGATCTGCCAGCATGAGCTGTTCAGCGACTCTGTCGGCCCAGCCGCGCACCCCGTTGGGGCGTTCAGGGGCGTGATCGCCTACGCCTTCGGTGAAGGAGTCGCCTAGGGCGATGTAGCGGATAGGTTCATCTCGTCCGAGAGTTGAGAGCATGCGGGCTTGGGCCTTATCTCTATGAGGTGGGTACTAGGCCACTTTACCTCTGGGTCTGGCCGGATTCCGAGCGCGCGAGAAAACAAAACCGGCTCCGAAGGGTCACCGGTTCACCCTATTTTGGGCATAAAGAGAGCCCCCTACCGGATTCGAACCGGTGACCCCCTGTTTACAAGACAGGTGCTCTGGCCAGCTGAGCTAAGGAGGCAAGACTTTTCCAGTGTACCTGATATTTCGGGCTTGCGCATATTCCCGGTGACGGGGCGGACGGCCGCACCGGCGGAGTCTGGAATCCCGCTGGTAGTGGGTTTTACAGTCTAGGCACAGAAAGAGGCAGCTACGCCCTTTCCCTAGCCACTGAGCGTAGGAAAAGGCCTGTAGCTGCCCCATGACTGTATTTATCGGCTTAGCTTCTTATACGGGCAGCAAGCCCTGCGGGGGCCTCTTACCAATGTAAGTTTTAGCTCTTCTTCTTGGCCTCAATTTTCTGGTTGATCCAGGCGTTGAAGTCGTTGGAGTTGAAGAGCTCACCGTCAGCGAAGACGGTGGGGGTGCCGCTAATACCGTTAGTGGCTGATTCGAGGGTGACGGTCTGGATGAAAGGACGCCAGGTGTTGTTAGTGACGTCGTCCTTCACATCTGCCCCGTATTTCTCAGCGATAGCAACGAGTTCTTCGTTAGAGAGGCCACCGGTGCCCTGGTGGGTGAAGATTTCTTTCTGGAAGTTCAGGAAGTCTTCGGCTGATACTTGGTTAGCTACGGAGTAGGCAACGTTGTTGGCCCGGGCGGAGTAGAAGGTGGGGCTGTGGGCGTCGAGGAAGGTCAGGTTTCGGATTTCCACAGTGAGGTCGCCGCTGGCTACCAGTTCGGCGATAATGTCTGCGTTCTGGGCTTCGAAGTCGGCGCAGTGGACGCATTCGTAGTCCTGGAAGATGGTCAGGCGTACGGGTTCACCGTTCTTGTTTGCTTCTTCAGGGAGGGCTACTCCTAGCGGCATTTTTGCTTCAGAGCCATCTTCTAGGGTGTAGGTGGCTTCTGTGGTGCCCAGGGTGTTGCTGTCGCGGATGGCTTCGGTGCTGGTGTTCTGTTGGATGCCATCTGCGGTGATGACGATGCCGCCGTACTGGTTAGCGGAGGAAGGCACCGGGCCTACATCTGCGATTTGGTTGCGGTTACCGTTGACCACAACAATTGCGATGATTGCGACGATGAGGGCAACCACACCGAGGACGGTGAACTGAATCCAGCGAGTGGAGGATTTTGAGGTTTTCTTGGCCTGCTGTGCCGCCACGTGGCGGGCACGCTCGCGGGCGTCAGTGGTGGGCTTTACCTTAGACACAGATGTGCCTCACTTTCATACGTGCGTTCTTGATAGGTTCAAGCCTACCGCGATTCGGTGGGGATATCTGGTCTTCTCCGGACGCTCCAGCTAGTCTCACAGGAAACAATGAGTGTATGGGAGCGGTGGTGGATAAGGTGCGAGGAATCTATGAAAGGACGTGGGAAATAGCTGCTTTGTAACTGGTTGATTAAAACAAAAAAGTCCTGGACAAACGTCCAGGACTTCCTCGTATCCCACTATAAAAACCGGCGGTGACCTACTCTCCCACACCGTCACCAGTGCAGTACCATCGGCGCAAAGAGCCTTAACTTCCGGGTTCGGGATGGAACCGGGTGTTTCCCTCTTGCTATAACCACCGTAAACCTACGA
>JAXFPK010000078.1:0-7251 GCA_034179845.1 Rothia sp. (in: high G+C Gram-positive bacteria)
CGGCAACATCGTTGATAATGTGGGCCCCGGCGGCGACGGCAGCGCGGGCGGTTTCGGGGTTGAGGGTATCAACCGACATGACGATATTTTCAGCAGCTAAAGCTTCTATGACGGGCAGGACGCGGCGCTGTTCCTCAGCCAGGTCAACACGGGTGGCACCGGGGCGGGTTGATTCGCCGCCCACATCAATGATGTCTGCCCCCTGGGCAACCAGGGCCTTGGCGTGTGCAACTGCCGCGGCGGCGTCCGCGTGCAAGCCACCGTCGGAGAAGGAGTCGGGGGTGACGTTGAGAATCCCCATGATCAGGGTGCGGTCGGTGGGCAGGTTGGCGAAGGAGCCGTGGGCGTGAGGAAGTGTCATGCACCCAGGCTAGCACCCGCTTACCTGCCCGCCTTAGCCAAGGGGACCGCAAAACCTAAAAAGGACCGCATATTATGCGGTCCTTTTTAGAAATCAGGTCCCTTGGGAGAAATCAGGAGGCGTTGATCAGACTCATCGCCTCGGCACGAGTGGCGGAATCGCGCAGGGCTCCGCGGACGGCGCTCGTCACCGTCTTGGTTCCCGGCTTCCGCACCCCGCGCATAGACATGCACATATGTTCAGCCTGCATCACCACAATCGCGCCGGTGGGCTGCAAATGCTCTTCGAGAGCCTCGATGACCTGGGTGGTCAGACGCTCCTGCACCTGGGGGCGCTTAGCGTAGACGTCCACCAGGCGGGCCAGCTTCGACAGACCCGTTACCTTGCCGTCACCGCCGGGGATATAACCGATGTGGGCGTGCCCGAAGAAGGGCACCAGGTGGTGCTCGCAGGTGGAGTAGAAGGGAATGTCCTTGACTAAAACCAGTTCGGAGTGGTCAATGTCGAAAGTGGTACCCAGAATATCGCCGGCGCTCTGGTGCAGACCGGCAAACATCTCATCGTAGGCGCGGGCTACACGGGCCGGAGTATCGAGCAGGCCGTCACGATCGGGGTCCTCGCCGATAGCCAGCAGAATCTCACGGACGGCTGCCTCGATACGGGGCTGGTCAACTGCCATTATCGAGGCCCTCCCAGGGGGTCAACATCGGGGTTACCTGCGGGGCCTGCAGCACCGGGGTGAGGGTTACCGGGATCCATCGGGTCCACGGTAGGCTGCTGCACGATAGCCTCATCAGACTCTGCTGCTTCATCTGCCCGCTCAGAACCAGCCTTAACAACCTTAACCGGGGGCAGGGTGGAAGGTTCGCGGTTGGACTTAGAGTACCAGTGGCCACGTTCAGGACGCTTGCGCACACCGGCAAAGATCTCAGCCAACTCGTTCTCCAGCAGGGTTTCTTTCTCCAGCAGGGCCAAAGACAGGGCATCAAGCACATCGCGGTTATCGCGCAGAATCTCATAGGCCTCATCGTGAGCCTGCTCTAGCAGGGCGGCAACTTCCTGATCAACCAGGTAGGCCATCTCATCAGAGAAGTTGTTACCGCCACCGGCAGCACCACCCAAGAAGGGGTCAGATTCCTTAGCCGCCAGGCGAACAGAACCGACCTTAGCGCTCATACCGTACTCGGTGACCATCTTGCGGGCAGTATCGGTGGCCTTCTGAATATCGTTAGAGGCACCGGTGGAAGGGTCGTGGAAGATGAGTTCTTCGGCAGCGCGGCCGCCCATGGCGTAGGCCATCTGGTCAAGCAGCTCGTGGCGGGTGGTGGAATACTTGTCGTCCTGGGGCATGACCATGGTGTAACCCAGGGCGCGTCCACGCGGCAGAATCGTAATCTTAGTGACGGGTGCCGAGTTACGCAGGGCCGCCGCCACTAGGGCGTGACCGCCCTCGTGGTAGGCGGTGACGGTGCGTTCGTGTTCGCTCATGATGCGTGAAGAACGCTGAGGCCCTGCCATGACACGGTCGATAGCTTCATCAATAGCGCGCTCGTCAATGACGTTGCCGCCATCGCGGGCAGTGAGCAGGGCGGATTCATTCATGACGTTAGCCAGGTCTGCGCCGGTAAAGCCGGGGGTGCGCTTGGCAATAGAAGCCAAATCTACACGGCGGTCAATGGGCTTGCCGGTTGCGTGCACCTCAAGAATGCGTTGACGGCCCTTGAGGTCGGGGGCATCCACACCGACCTGGCGGTCAAAGCGGCCCGGGCGCAGCAGGGCCGGGTCGAGTACGTCGGGGCGGTTGGTTGCCGCGATCACGATGATGTTGGAGGTGCCGTCAAAGCCGTCCATTTCAACCAGTAGCTGGTTGAGGGTCTGCTCGCGCTCGTCATTGCCGCCGCCCATGCCGACGCCACGCTGGCGCCCTACCGCATCAATTTCGTCTACGAAGATAATGGCAGCCTTGTTGGTCTTGGCTTCTTTGAAGAGGTCACGCACACGAGAAGCACCCACACCCACGAACATTTCAACGAAGTCAGAACCAGAGATGGAGTAGAAGGGCACACCTGCTTCACCGGCAACGGCCTTAGCGAGCAGGGTTTTACCGGTACCGGGAGGGCCGTAGAGCAGCACACCCTTGGGGATCTTGGCGCCCAGGCGGGTGAACTTTTCGGGTTCAGCAAGGAACTCTCGTACCTCTTCAAGTTCTGCCAGGGCCTCATCGACACCGGCTACATCAGCAAAGCGCACGGTGGGGTTGTCTTTGTTGAACTTCTTAGCGCGTGACTTAGAGAAGTTCATAATCTGGTTGCTACCGCCGCCCAAGCGTGACATGAGGAACCAGAAGAGAGCCACAACGATGAGGAAGGGCAAGATGTAGGAGAGCATGGAGGTAAACCAGTTGGACTGCACCGGCTGATCGGTGTAGGACTCAAGGTTGGCCTTATCCATGGCTGCGACCACGTCAGTAGCGCGGGGCTGCACGTAGTAGAAGCTTACGTTCTTACCCTGGTTATCACCGGCAGGGTTAACGTAGTCGTCTTTAAGTTCCAGGTCTACACGCTGGTCACCATCAAAAATTTTGGCGCTAACGACCTTCTCATCGTGCAAGAGGCTAATACCGACGTTGGTATCAACGCGGGTTGAAGAGGCTAAGAAGTTTGAGAAAATCATGGGCACGGCAATAAAAACTGCCAACAGTACCCAGAACCAGGGCCCTGAGATGAGCTTGCTGAAGAAACCCTGCTTCTTGGGGTCGGGGTTGGTATCCGTTTTCTGCACGCCGTGCCTTCCACAAAATGACGGTTGGGGCGCAGGTGCACCCCCTGAGTGTAGGGTCTTCGCACACCTATTTTTGGGTGCACGAAGCTCAAGACCTATCTAATCTACCTAAAGTTACTAGCTATTCGCTTGATGCGTGAAGGTTTTCACCTCAGGGCAAAAGAGTTATCGTCGGGCACTGGGTAGGTTCTGCCCTCCCCCAGCGCCCGCTGGTAGGGCTTATGAGTAGACGTGCGGCGCCAAGGTGGCGATGCAGTCCAGGTTGCGGTAGCGCTCAGCGAAGTCCAGGCCGTAGCCGACCACGAACTCAGGTTCAATATCCCAACCAACATACTTAACATCAATGTCGGTCTTAACGCTCTTGGGCTTACGCAGCAGAGCACAGATTTCTACCGAGTTAGCGCCACGAGAAACTAGGTTCTGCTGGAGCCACTTGAGGGTCAGGCCGGAATCAACGATATCTTCAACGATCAGTACGTCACGGCCGGTCAGGTCGGTATCAAGGTCCTTAAGGATGCGGACGACACCCGACGACTTAGTACCTGAACCGTAGGATGAGACAGCCATCCAGTCCATGGTGTAGTGGGCCTTGAGGGCACGAGAGAGGTCGGCTACAACCATGATGGCACCCTTGAGTACGCCAACGAGTAGCACGTCGCGGCCTTCGTAGTCCTTATCGACCTGGGCGGCAAGTTCTTTAATCTTGGCGTCGATTTCTTCTTTGCTGAAGAGAACGTTTTTGATGTCGTTCTGTACGTCGAGTGCGTCCACGGTTGATCGCTTTCTGCTGGTCCAAAGGGTGTGCGCCCAGCCCCAGGGGCGGGGCGAAGTGCGTGTTCACCTTTAAGTATGGTTTATGGGGTGGTGTTGAGTAAAACGATAAGGCCGGTTTTTTTGAGGTTATAGCTCTGGCCTGCCCGCCTAATAGTAACGCCAGGGCGGCGCCGGTAAGCAGAAACATGCCCAGGCAGCTGAAGCGGCCCAGCAATAGAATGTTCACTCACGAAAGTATCGAGGGCAGCAAGCCTCTCAAACCCCGGGGCGATACCGCCAGCTTTCTCCAAGGCCAGGGCAAGGACGCGGGTGCGTACCGCCGGGTGCAGACCGGCCAGGGCGGTGCGATTGAGCAGAACAAGCCCGCGACCCTGATCCACCCCCAGCAAACCCTCCATAGGGGTACCGGCCGGGGCGATGTCGTCCGCACCAACTAGCACATGGGGGAGGGCTTGTTCTGCCGCGGAGGCCAGGTAGTCGGCGTCCGCCCCCGCAATGGTCGCGGTACGAGCCAGGGAAACAGCTACCCCACCGCCCAGGTGCTCTTCCAGGTAAGGCAGGACGCTGTGGCGCACGCGGGCGCGCATAAGCGACTGGTCAGTATTGGTGGGGTCATGCCAGGGGGTGAGGCCTGCATCCGCGCAAATCTGCTCAATCTCGGCCCGGCGCAGGGCCAGCAGGGGGCGAATAACTCGCACCGGCCCGGCGAGGTGGTTCTCGGTGCGGTCCACGGGCATACCGGCTAGGGAGCGGGTCCCAGAGCCACGAGCCAGGCCCAGCAGCACAGTTTCAGCCTGATCATCAAGAGTATGCCCCAAGGCCACAGCCACAGCCCCCGTTGTGGCAAGAGCACGCGCAAAAGCCCCGTAACGGGCAGTGCGGGCAGCCATCTCAGGGCCCTCTTGACCGCCCTCAACGGCTACAGTTTCTACCAGCACCGGGTTAAGACCTAGCTCCTGCAGGGTCTGAGCTGTACGGTGCGCAACCTGAGCTGAACCGTCCTGAAGCTGATGATCTACCACCACCGCGCCCACACGCACGTCCTGACGCCGATGAAAATGGGCCAGCAAGACGGCCAGGGCCAGCGAATCTGGACCACCTGAAACCGCAGCCAGCACCAGAGGAACCTGCCCAGGCTCTGCGCCTCTGCCCTGGTGCGCTGACGAACCGGTGGGGGCTACCGTACCTGCCCCCAGCACCTGATCCAGCACCCCGGCCACCTCGCGGCGGGCGGCACCTACCACCGGGTTCAAACGAGTTTTACGCTGCGGCACTATTTGCCTTCTTCCTGCACGTCTACACCCAGGACCCGCTCAACCCAGCGGGCAGGGGCATGAAGTTCAGCCACAGTCGGCAGATTCTCAGGGGCCTGCCAGATACGGTTGAATCGCTCCATGCCCACCTGGTCGATGACCGCCTGCACAAACTTTTGACCGTTCTTATACTGGGCCATTTTGGCGTCCATACCCAACAGTTTGCTCATAAACCGGGGGAAGAAACCCTGGGTCTGACTGCGGCGCTCAAAGCGGCGGCGAATAGTTTTAACGGACGGCACGATGGAAGAATCAACAGCATCCATGACCACATTAGCGTGCCCCTCCAAAAGGCTCATGACACCGGTGACACGATCAAGAAGCTCCCGCCCCCGGTCACTGAGCAAAAGGGCCGCACCACTAGTCGCAGCCTCAAGGCTCGCCCCAGGTGCCTCCTGCCTCTTCATGCCCCGCACCGCGCCGGTAGCAGCAGAAGCGATACGCTCTGGCAGGTTCTCGGTGGTCTGCCCCAGTTCTTCACCCAGCTCATGCATGAGATTCAGCAGGTAGTCACGCAACCAGGGGGCAGCGGCAAATTGCACCCGGTGGGTCTGCTCATGCAGAGCCACCCAGAGACGGAAATCCGCCGGGTCAAGGTTGAGCTCTTCTTCCAGTTTGAGCAGGTTAGGGGCCACAATCATCAGGCGGCCACCGGGTGCCCCATGGCCAGCTAGCGCAGCGTAGGGGTCGTACTGGCCAAGGACGCGGGTAGAGAGGAAAGCCAGCACGGCCCCAATTTCTGCGGCCCCACCCATCTCGGTCACCGTTTTCTCAGTACTAGAGAGCCTGGCGAGACGGTCACCTAGCACCCGCTCAGCAACAGGACCCAGAATCACGTCAAAGGACTGGGTGTTGGCTTTAACCCAGGTGGCACGGTCAACAATGAGCAGTTCAGAATCGTGCAGGTTCTCGGCGGCAGCTAGCTGGGTAATAGCGTGCACATAATCAACAGCGGCTGTGGCGGCATAGCGCATCTCTTCAACCGCTTTGCGTTTGGTAGCGACCTCAGCGCTAGGGCCAGCTGGGGCCAAAGTTCCTGCAATTTTATGGGCCAGGGAGAAGTTGAGCTTCATGGGAACCCACTCTACCGGCTCCTTACCGCCTTGGCCTACCCAAGCCGCCCACCGGCGTCCGCACCTTTAAAGGGGCGGAGGCTGAGCCCCATACAGGGCTCAGCCTCCTATCCCGACGGGGGCACTAGTTAGCTTTCGCTACCCCACCAGGTCTTTAGTTCTCGTCTGCTTCAGCTTCAGCAGCGGACTCATAGTGCGACTTCTCAAAGCGCTCTTCGGCCTCAGCAACTAGCTTCTCAGCGAAAGCACGGTCTTCCCAGCCCTCACCCTTAACCCACTTACCGGGCTCCAGGTCCTTGTAACGCTCGAAGAAGTGCTTGATTTCTTCCTTGAGCTGGTCGGCAACGTCACCGATTTCCTGGATGTGGTCGTAGCGCTTGTCTGCGGGAACGCAGAGAACCTTATCGTCACCGCCAGCCTCGTCGGTCATACGGAAAACGCCGATAGGGCGGGCCTCAACCAAGACGCCGGGGACAACGTCAACGTCGAGAATAACCATAGCGTCGAGCGGGTCACCGTCTTCGCCTAGGGTGTCTTCAAAGTAGCCGTAGGCGGTGGGGTACTGCATGGAGGTGAACAGTACGCGGTCCAGACGCAGGCGACCGGTTTCGTGGTCAATTTCGTACTTAACGCGTGAGCCGCGGTTAATTTCAATCGTGACGTCGAGTTCCAAGGGGAACCTCCTGGTTGAGTGGTGTATTTGACCCGCGCTACGCGCGAGTGGTTCGGCATATTAGTCTAACCGAGAACCGGCAGGCTGGAGCCTTTTTACAGGGCAGGCGCGCCAGTGTCACCCGTATTACATGCCCGGCTTCCCAGGGTGGCCATATACCCTAGAGAGAAAGATACCTTTGCCCCGCGAGCTAACCTGTGGAGGTTTCATGACCGCTTCTGACCGACGCCCCCTGACCGCCTGGGTGACCACTGCCCTGCTCGCAGCCGGGTGTGC
>JAXFPK010000099.1:0-21344 GCA_034179845.1 Rothia sp. (in: high G+C Gram-positive bacteria)
GCCCACGACCCGCTCAGCTACCTGCCCACCGAGGTTACTTTCGAGGACTGGAAAGTAGAGGCCGCCCGCAAGCTACGGAAGGCTGTGGATGGGCTCACCCGTGTCCTCGCCATTGAAATACTCACCGCCGCCCGTGGCATCGACCTGCGTGCCCCGCAGACCCCCTCACCTGCAACAGCTGCCGTGATTGAGCGCCTACGCAAAGATGTGGCCGGCCCTGGCCCCGACCGCTTCCTCTCACCCGAAATTGAGCAGACCGTGCAGTTAGTTGCTAACGGTGAGCTACTGGCGGCAGTCGAAAGCGTCACCGGCCATCTTGCCTAAGGAAATAAAGAGCACACGGGTGCCTAAACTGGGCCAAAGAGCCCGCTATCTCATAAGATAGAAACAAGCACCCGTGTGCTCTGCCCCAGGTACCGGCAAGCGCACGCCCACACAGTACAAGGAGACTCACATGGCACAGCAGACCGTTGAGATGGTCCCCGACCAGCCCTACAACAACCACGGCAACACCACCGCCTCATGGGCCATGGTCGGCATCATGATCGCCGGTGCTGTTATCGGTGCAATCGGCTTTTGCATCTCAAACACCCCCATCCTCATCGTCGGTATCGCAATTATTGCTATCGGCCTTGTCACCGGTGTCGTGCTCCGCGCAGCAGGCTACGGCCAAGGCGGCAAGCACACCAAGTACCACCACTAAAAACCAACCTGCGCCGTCCGCGCACCAGAACCAAGGGGCACCATGACCGTACTAGACGACATCATCGTAGGCGTCCGCGAAGACCTCGAAACCCGCCGCGCCGCCCAGCCACTTGAAGACCTCAAAAAGCGCGCAGTAGCCCAAGCCCCAGCCCTCGACGCCCTAGCCGCCCTCCGCGGTGCCCAAGCTGGCAGCGTCGAAATTATTTCTGAAGTTAAACGCTCTTCCCCCTCCAAGGGTGCCCTCTCAGCTATCCCAGACCCCGCCCAGCTGGCTGCCGCCTACCAGGCCGGGGGAGCAACTGCTATCTCCGTGCTCACCGAAGAACGCCGCTTCAAAGGCACCCTAGCCGACCTTGACGCCGTCCGCGCCGCTGTGAGCATCCCAGTCTTGCGTAAAGACTTCACCGTCGACGAATACCAGATTTGGGAGGCCCGCGCCCACGGCGCCGACCTCATCCTGCTCATTGTCGCAGCCCTCGATGACGCCACCTTACGCCGCTTCCTCGACCTCACCCACCAACTGGGCATGAACGCCCTAGTAGAAACCCACACCCCTGAAGAAATTGAACGAGCCATCGCCCTCGGTGCCCGCATCGTAGGTGTAAACGTGCGCAACCTCAAAACCTTAGAAGTTGATAACAATAACTTCAGCGCAATGGCCCCCCTGCTGCCTGCCGATGCCATCATCGTCGCCGAATCAGGGGTAGCTAGCCCCCAGGACGTCACTACCTACGCCTCCCACGGTGCCAAGGCTGTGCTTGTGGGCGAGGCCCTGGTCAAATCAGGCACCCCCACCGAAACCCTACGCGAATTCCGTGCCGCCGGTGCCCAAGCACGAGAAACCTGGCTGGCCGCCGCATCAGCCTAACCCCCGCCAACCCACCATTTGCTGGGCAGGGCGCCTACCGGCGTCCGCCCAGACCACCAGACATTCACCGATTAGCCCCACAGAAGGGAAACCTCATGACCGAAACCCTGGCAGAACAATTCCTGGCAGCAGGCCAGAGCCTCAAAAACGCCCCCGGCCCCTACTTCGGGCAGTACGGCGGGCGTTACATGGCAGAATCCCTGATTGCCGCCATGGACGAGCTCGAAGAAACCTTTGAAAAAGCCAAACTCGACCCCGAATTCATCGACGAGTTCCGCCGCCTCTCAGCCGAATACTCCAACCGCCCCTCCCTGCTCACCGAAGTACCCCGCCTCTCAGAAGCAGCCGGGGGAGTGCGCTTCTTCCTCAAACGCGAAGATCTCAACCACACCGGCTCCCACAAAATCAACAACGTCATCGGCCAGGCCCTACTGGCCAAGCGCATGGGCAAGACCCGCCTCATCGCAGAAACCGGCGCAGGCCAGCACGGTGTCGCCACCGCCACCGCCGCCGCCCTCTTTGGCATGGACTGCGTAGTCTACATGGGCGAAGAAGACACCGAACGCCAAGCCCTCAACGTAGCCCGCATGCAGCTACTAGGTGCAACCGTCATCGCCGTACAGACCGGCTCACGCACCCTCAAAGACGCCATCAACGAAGCCTTGCGCGACTGGGTCTCTAACGTAGATACCACCCACTACCTCCTAGGCACCGCAGCCGGCGCCCACCCCTTCCCCGCCATGGTGCGCTACTTCCACGACGCCATCGGCACCGAAGCCCGCCAACAGTTCCTCGAAGCCACCGGCACCCTACCCACCGGCATCGCAGCCTGCGTAGGCGGCGGCTCCAACGCCATCGGCCTCTTCCACGCCTTCCTCGATGACGCCAACGTCAAAATCTACGGCTTCGAAGCAGGCGGCGACGGAATCGACACCGACCGCCACGCAGCCACCATCAACCTAGGTCGCCCCGGCATGCTCCACGGCGCCATGACCTACCTCATGCAAGATGAAGACGGCCAAACCATCGAATCCCACTCCATCTCAGCAGGCCTAGACTACCCCGGCGTCGGCCCCGAACACGCCTACCTCTCAGACATCGGCCGCGTAGACTACCAGGCTGTCACCGACACTGAAGCCATGGAGGCCCTACGCCTACTCTGCCGCACCGAAGGCATCATCCCAGCCCTCGAATCGTCCCACGCGCTCGCCGGTGCCCTGCGCGTTGCTCAAGAATGGGCCGCGGAAGACCCGGCTACCGCCCACGAAAAGTCCATGATTGTCTGCCTTTCAGGCCGCGGCGATAAAGACATGGAGACCGCCCTCAAATGGTTTGGCCTGGGTAAAGCTATCCCCTCAACCAGCCTGAATGTGGGGAATAAAGAAGCCGCGGCAGAAGCCACCGCGCAGAATGATGAAACCGCGCAGAACGAAAGCAAGGGTGCCTAAATGAGCTACATGGATTTTCAGGACGAGGCCCGCTACTCGGTGCGTAAGGGCATTTTCCCTGCCCCCAACCCCGATTCTCAGCTGGCCGCCCGTTTGGCTGACTGTAAGGCCCAGGGCCGTGCTGCCCTGATTGGTTACCTGCCGGTGGGCTACCCCAGTGTTGATGAGTCCATTGAGGCTGCTATTGAGATGGGCCGTAACGGGGTCGATATTATTGAGCTGGGCTTGCCCTACTCAGACCCTGTGATGGACGGCCCTGTGATTCAGCGGGCCACTGTGGAGGCCATTGAGAAGGGCTTCCACACCGATGATTTGTTCCGTGCTGTGCGTGAGATTACCGCTGCTACTGATGCGGTGGTTCTGGTGATGACCTACTGGAACCCTGTGCTACGCCGCGGTGTTGATCTCTTTGCCCAGCAGCTTGCTGAAGCTGGTGGTGCGGGTCTGATTACCCCTGACCTGGTGCCTGATGAGGCCGCTGACTGGTTTGAGGCTTCAGAGAAGCACGGCCTTGACCGTATTTTCTTGGCTGCTATTTCTTCTAGCCCTGAGCGTCTTTCTCTGATTTCTCGGGCTTCGAGCGGTTTCGTTTATGCTGTGTCGGTCATGGGTGTGACCGGTGCTCGTTCTTCGGTGAACACTGCCGCTGAGACCCTGGTCGCTGATTTGCGTGCTGCCGGTGCCCCTGCCGCCTGCGTGGGCTTGGGTGTGTCCCGGCGTGAGCATGTTGAAGAAATCGGTGCCTATGCGGACGGCGTGATTGTGGGTACTGCTTTGGTGAAGGCCTTGGCTGAGGGCGGCCCGGCTGCTGTGGGTGCCTTGACTCGCCAGCTAGCTGGCCGCGAGTAGGGCTTCTATGGTGGCTTCTACTGTCTTGGCGTCGATTCCTTCGCCGTCCGTTTCTGCTTTTGAGCTGGGCCCTTTGACGATTCATTTCTATGCCCTGTGTATTCTGGCGGGCATTGTGGTGTGCCTGTGGCTCACTGGCCGCCGCTGGGCCGCCTGGGGTGAGGACCCTGAGCGTGTGTGGGATGTTGCCATGTGGGCTATTCCTGCCGGTATTGTTGGTGCCCGTCTTTACCATGTGCTGATTACCGACCCTGGCTCTTATTTTGGTGAGGGCGCTGACCTGCTTGATGTGTTCAAGATTTGGGAGGGTGGTATCGGTATTATGGGTGCGATTTCTGTCGGTGGCTTGGGTGCCTGGTATGCCTGCCGCCGCTATGGTATTTCGCTCCCTAAATTTGCGGACGCCGCCGCCCCCGGCATCATGATTGCCCAGGCGCTGGGCCGCTGGGGTAACTGGTTTAACCAGGAGCTTTTTGGCAGGCCCACTACCTTACCGTGGGGCCTGGAGATTTCGGCAACTTCACCTAATTTTCCTGACCAGTACCCTGTGGGGACGCTTTTTCACCCCACCTTCCTCTATGAGTCCTTGTGGAACCTACTTGGTGCTGCCTTACTGATTGCCCTGGGCCGCCGCGGGGTATTCCAGATGGGGCAGATTTTTTGGGCTTATGTCACCTGGTATGGGTTTGGCCGTCTCCTGATTGAGTGTTTCTTACGCATTGATACTGCTGAGATGCTGTGGGGTGTGCGTGTTCATGTGTGGACCTCTGGCGCGGTCTTGTTGTTGGGTATTCTCATGTTCGCGCTCATGGGTGCCCGTGCGCGCAGGTGCGGGGAGCTGCCCGGTGCTTACCGGCAGGGTTCTTCTGGGTCCGGCTTTTCCCGGCCGGGTAGGGACGAGCCCGCCCCGGCGTCCGTCCGTTCCGGCAACTAGCGCACAAGCATAGAAACCAATCCGCATTTATTCTGAATAGTCCGCAACTAGTTGCGGGTAAACCAGAATAAGTGCGGATTATTTTGTGGCTTGGTGCCGTGCTGCTCTGTCTGTGTCTGCCCAGGCCCCTATCTCAAATAGCAAGATGTGGGGCTATTAAAGAGTTTCATTTTGTCTCTTTGGCCGCCACCAATAATTGAATTATTACGATAATTATTCATGACCTAATTCTATTTTTCCTTGGCTGAGCGGGGAAGTCCTGAGGTGACACTCGGCTCTAAGCCTCTATTTAACAGGGAAGTGAGCTGTCGCGGCGGTAACCAGAGGCTGGGTGAGCTGTTGAATCTTTACACGCAGCGGTGTATAAATTTACACATACGTAACGAAACCTCTTACGACTGATGGAAGTTTTACCTCGCCGCCTATCCGAAGGCGGGGTTGCCCCTAGTGCAGGAACCCCACCCTGGCGTCCTGCGGCTATCGTCTGTTCCATTACCGTAATGAGGCAACCACCGACATCTTGTGCTGCAAAGGAGCGGCTAAACTACCAGCGCCCTGATGCCCCACCCCCGCTCCTGCGCGCCAGCCGTTTAGCCCTGCCCACCGGCACCTGAGCCCAACGTAAGTAGGAACGGCCCACATGAGTCACA
The DNA here is from genome assembly GCA_034179845.1 of Rothia sp. (in: high G+C Gram-positive bacteria). GTDB lineage: Bacteria > Actinomycetota > Actinomycetes > Actinomycetales > Micrococcaceae > Rothia. The sequence continues at coordinate 5,455 of JAXFPK010000099.1, forward strand.
CCACGCTCGGCAGTGCAGTCAACGCCGATAAGACCTTCACCCAGGACCACCACACCATCGGGCACGCCCCTTCACCTTTCACCACATTCGCCTCCATCCCCGATGCCACTGGTCTTTACAACCCGGAGAATGAAAAGGACGCCTGCGGCTTGGCCATGATTGCCACCCTGCGCGGCACACCGGGCCACGACATCGTTGATCACGCCCTGACCGCTCTGCGCCGTCTAGAGCACCGTGGTGCTGTGGGCGCGGACGAAGGTACCGGCGATGGCGCTGGCATTTTGCTACAGATTCCTGACGCTTTCTTGCGTGAGGTCGTCGATTTTGAGCTGCCGGAGCTGGGCAAGTATGCGGTAGGTACCGCCTACCTACCCACCAATGGCGAGAACGCAGATGAACTCAAGGAGGGGCTAACTCAGATTGCTCAGCGTGAGGGCCTGCGTGTACTGGGTTGGCGTGAGGTGCCGGTTAAGGCTGACATTGTTGGTAAGGCCGCCCGTGCGGTCATGCCATATTTTGTGCAGATGTTTATCGCAGAAGCCTCCGGCGAAGACCTGGACGCTGTCAATGCCCCCTTCACCGGGCACATTCCCGTCATTAACCTGGACGAAGATTCAGAGCGCCGCCAGCTCGATCAGAAGGCCTTCCGGGTGCGTAAGCGCGCCCAGCGCAAACTTGGCGTCTACTTCCCCTCCTTCTCTTCACGCACCATCGTGTATAAGGGTATGCTGACCACCGCCCAGCTTGAGCCTTTCTACCCGGATCTGTCCGACCCGCGTTTTGCGACCAAGCTGGCCATTGTTCACTCGCGTTTTTCGACCAACACTTTCCCTTCGTGGCCGCTGGCTCAGCCTTTCCGCACTATTGCCCACAACGGTGAAATTAACACGGTCAAGGGTAACCGCAATTGGATGCGCGCCCGCCAGTCTCAGCTTAAGTCCCCGGTGCTGGGCCGTAACCCTGAAGAGCTTTTCCCTATCTGCTCTGTAGGTGCCTCTGACTCTCAGAGCTTTGATGAGGTTGCTGAGCTGCTCATGCTCTCTGGCCGCTCAGCGGCGCAGGTGTTGATGATGATGGTCCCTGAGGCCTGGGAAAACCACGAAACCATGGACGAGGACCGCCGCGCCTTCTACCGCTACCACTCTTCTCTCATGGAGCCCTGGGACGGCCCTGCTGCCATTGCTTTTACGGACGGCGATAATGTCGGCTCCGTGCTGGACCGTAACGGTTTGCGCCCTGGCCGCTACTGGGTGACCGATGATGGCCTGGTTATTCTGGCCTCTGAGGTGGGCGTGGTTGATATGCCCGAAGAGAAGATTGTTGAGAAGGGCCGCGTCTCACCGGGCAAGATGTTCTTTGTGGACACTAAGGCAGGACGCCTGGTGCCCGACGAAGAGGTTAAGGCAGCAGTTGCCGCCGAGCAGCCCTGGAAGCAGTGGGCTGATGAGAACATTGTTGATTTGGCTGACCTGCCTGACCGTGAGCACATTCGTGCCTCTCGACAGTCAATTCTTAAGCGTCAGCAGACCTTTGGGTACACTGAAGAAGAGCTGCGTAAGATTCTGGCGCCCATGGCTAAGACCGGTGCTGAACCCATCTACGCTATGGGTACAGACACCCCCATTGCGGTGTTGTCCTCGCGTCATCGTCTGCTCTTTGACTACTTTGTGCAGTCCTTTGCCCAGGTCACTAACCCGCCTTTGGATTCTATCCGTGAAGAGCTGGTGACTAGCCTGAAAACTTCCATTGGTGCTAATGGCAACCTGCTGCGTAATGGTCGAGTAAAGGTGCAGCATGTGGGTCTTGACTTCCCTGTCATCAATAATGATGAGCTCGATAAAATCGCCCACATTGAGGATGAAGATGGCATGCCTGCTGCCCTTAAGGTCAGCGGCCTCTACCTGGCTAATGGGGGAGAGGAAGCACTGCGTAACCGTATCGCTGAAATCTGTGAGAAGGTTTCTGCTGCGGTTGAGCGTGGCGTGCAGTTCCTGATTCTTTCAGACCGTAACTCTAACGGTGCTTGGGCGCCCATTCCCTCCCTGCTGCTGACTAGCGCCGTCCACCACCACCTGTTGCGCTCTGCTACCCGCACCAAGGTTGCCCTCATCGTTGAAGCCGGTGATGTGCGCGAGGTTCACCATGTTGCCACTCTGATTGGCTATGGTGCTTCGGCTGTTAACCCTTACCTGGCTATGGAGTCGGTAGAAGAGCTGGTTGCTCAGGGTGAAATCACTGGTGTCACTGAGGCTGAGGCTGTCTATAACCTCATTAAGGCCCTGGGTAAGGGTTTGCAGAAGATTATGTCCAAGATGGGTATTTCTACCGTCTCCTCCTACTGTGGTGCCCAGACCTTTGAGGCCCTGGGCCTGTCCCAGCAGGTTGTTGACCAGTTCTTCACTGGAACCCACTCCCAGATGGACGGTGTGGGCTTGGACGTTATCGAAGCTGAAACCCGCAAGCGTCACCATGATGCTTACCCCGATGACGGCGTTTCTGTGCCGCACCGGGCCCTGGAGACTGGCGGCGAATACGACTGGCGCCGTGATGGTGCACCCCACCTCTTTAACCCTGAGACGATTTTCCGTCTGCAGCACTCCACCAAGACCCGCAACTACGACCTGTTCAAGTCTTACACTCAGCTGGTCGATGATCAGGCTAAGGACCTGATGACTCTGCGCGGCCTCTTCACCTTCACCCAGGATCGCACCCCCATCGATATTGATGAGGTTGAGCCTGTCAGTGAGATTGTGAAGCGTTTCTCTACCGGTGCTATGTCTTATGGTTCTATCTCTCAGGAGGCCCACGAGACTCTAGCTATCGCCATGAACCGCCTAGGCGCTAAGTCCAACACTGGTGAGGGCGGTGAGGACGTTGACCGTCTGCTTGACCCCGCCCGTCGTTCTGCTATTAAGCAGGTAGCATCTGGGCGTTTTGGTGTCACGTCCCTTTACCTGACTAACGCTGATGACATCCAGATTAAGATGGCTCAGGGCGCTAAGCCTGGTGAGGGTGGCCAGCTCATGGCCCAGAAGGTTTACCCCTGGGTGGCTAAGACCCGCCACTCGACTCCTGGTGTTTCGCTGATTTCGCCGCCTCCTCACCACGATATTTACTCTATTGAGGATCTGGCCCAGCTCATTTATGACTGCAAGCGCGCTAACCCTGCCGCCCGTATTCACGTGAAGCTCGTCTCTGAGATGGGCGTGGGCACGGTGGCAGCAGGTGTCACTAAGGCTAAGGCTGATGTTGTGCTGATTTCTGGGCACGATGGTGGTACTGGTGCGGCCCCCCTGAACTCTCTTAAGCATGCAGGTGCCCCCTGGGAGCTGGGTCTGGCTGAAGCCCAGCAGACCCTCATGATTAACGGTTTGCGTGACCGTGTGGTTGTTCAGGCTGATGGTCAGCTCAAAACCGGGCGTGATGTCATTATTGCTGCCCTGCTCGGTGCTGAAGAGTACGGTTTTGCTACCGCACCTCTGATTGTTGAGGGCTGCATTATGATGCGTAAATGCCACCTGGATACCTGCCCGGTGGGTGTGGCCACTCAGAACCCTGAGCTGCGGTCCCGTTTTACTGGCAAGGCCGACCATGTGGTGAACTTCTTCGAGTTCATTGCAGAAGAAGTGCGTGAATACTTGGCTCAGCTTGGCTTCCGCACCCTGGATGAGGCTATTGGCCATGCTGAGCTGCTTGATATGTCTCAGGCTATTGAGCATTGGAAGGCTGATGGGCTGGACCTGTCTAAGGTACTGACTTCAACTGCTGTTGAATACCAGGGCCAGGGCATCCGCCACCTGAAGGATCAGGATCATGAACTTGACCAGCACATCGATAACACCTTCATTGCGGCAGCTCAGCAGACCCTGGGCGACCGCACCCCGGTTGTTATTGACTCACAGGTGGTGAACACTGACCGCTCGGTAGGTACCATGTTGGGCCACGCCGTCACGAAGACTTTCGGTATTGATGTGCTTGACCGTGATTCCATCACCTTGAACCTGACCGGTCATGCGGGCCAGTCCTTGGGTGCTTTCTTGCCTGAGGGCGTCACTATCCGCCTGACTGGCGATTCTAACGACTATGTGGGCAAGGGTCTTTCTGGTGGCCGTATTATTGTGGCTCCGGACGCTGCCGCCCCCTTGGTTGCCGAGGAGAACGTGGTAGCCGGTAACGTCATCGGCTACGGCGCAACCAGTGGTGAGATGTTTATCCGCGGTCTTGTGGGTGAACGCTTCTTGGTTCGTAACTCTGGTGCAACCGCTGTGGTTGAAGGCATTGGCGATCACGGGTGTGAATACATGACTGGTGGCCTGGCTCTGATTCTGGGCGCTACTGGCCGTAACTTTGGTGCAGGTATGAGTGGTGGTATCGCCTACGTGCTTGACCTGGATATGGCTAAGGTCAATAAACAGTCCCGTGAATCAGGTGAGCTGACTTTCCTTGAACTGAATGAAGAGGATCGTTCCACTGTCGCCCAGCTTTTGACCAGCCATCAGGCTGAGACCGGCTCGCACCTGGCGTCTGCCCTGCTGGAAGACTTGGAGGGTACTTTCGCCCGCATCACCAAGGTATTCCCGCGCGACTTTGCCGCCGTACTAGCTATCCGTGCCGAGGCTGCTGCCGCCGGCGAAGACACCGAATCTATGCAGGTTTGGAACAAGATTTTGGAGGTGACCGCTCGTGGCTGATCCCCGCGGTTTTCTGAAAGTAACCACCCGTCAAGACCGTCCTAAGCGCCCCGTGCCTGTGCGTATTCTTGATTGGAAGGAAGTGCAGATCGCCCAGAACTCAGCGGTTCTTAAGACTCAGGCCTCCCGCTGTATGGACTGCGGTGTTCCTTTCTGTCATGTTGGTTGCCCCCTGGGTAACCTGATCCCGGAGTGGAATGATTTGACCTGGCGTGAGCAGACTGAGAAGGCTGTTGAGCGTCTGCACGCGACCAATAACTTCCCTGAGTTCACTGGGCGCGTCTGCCCGGCTCCTTGCGAGAGCTCGTGTGTGCTGGGCATCAACCAGCCTGCGGTGACCATTAAGCAGATTGAGTATTCGATTGCTGAACAGGCCTTTGAGGGCGGCTTCATTGAGCCGATTATGCCTGACCGTATGCTTGATAAGACTGTGGCCGTGGTTGGTTCTGGCCCCGCCGGTTTGGCTGCTGCCCAGCAGCTGACCCAGGCCGGTTTCACGGTGGCTGTCTTTGAACGTGACGATAAGGTCGGTGGCCTGCTGCGTTACGGCATCCCCGATTTTAAGCTGGAAAAGCAGATTGTGGACCGCCGTATTGAGGTCATGGAGGCTGAAGGCACTCGCTTCCGCACTGGCGTTGAAATTGGTCAGGACATCACCTGGGATGATTTGAAGCGCCGCTACGATGCTGTCATTGTGGCTACTGGTGCTACTGCCCCCCGCGGCCTGTCTATCCCCGGTGCTGACTTGGAGGGCGTTCACTACGCCATGCCTTATCTGACCGAGGCTAACCGGGTTGTTGCAGGTGAGGTGGAGACTCCCAGCATTAATGCGGCCGGTAAGCACGTTATTGTGTTGGGTGGTGGTGACACCGGCTCTGACTGTATTGGTACTGCCGTGCGTCAGGGTGCTGCTTCTATTACTACCTTGGCTATTGGTGCTCAGCCCCCGGCTGACCGCGCTGACCATGAGCCTTGGCCCATGTTCCCCAAGGTCTTTGAAGTATCCTCCTCCCACGAGGAAGGTGGTGAACGCAAGTACCTGGCCTCCACCGTCGAATTTGTGGGGGAGAACGGTCAGCTGACCGGCCTGAAGGTCGCTGAGACCGAGTACCTGCCTGATGGTCGCCGTGCACCTAAGGCTGGAACTGAGCGCGTGATCCCTGCTGACCTGGTTTTCTTGGCTTTGGGCTTCACCGGCCAGGAGAATGACGCCATTACCGCCCAGGCTGGTGCAGAACTTGATCGTCGCACCAATGTGGCCCGCGATGAGAACTACATGACCAATGTGCCTGGTATTTTCTCCTGCGGTGACGCCGGGCGCGGCCAGTCCTTGGTTGTTTGGGCTATCGCTGAGGGGCGGGCCTGTGCCGCAGCCGTTGAGAAATACCTGACTGGTTCTACTGAGCTCCCTGCGCCGGTAGCTCCCTCAGACCGGGCTATCGACCTGGCCCTCTAAACTGAGTGAAATAGACACCGGGCAGGTAGACTCATTACTTCTGTGAGTCTACCTGCCCGGTGCTTTTCTTATGCTAGGGCAGCTACTGCCTGCACGAGAGGGGTAATCTGCTCCTTGCTAGAGTAGTCCACGGTTTTTTGGGCGAAGCTCTCTAGCATCTGCTGGTTAGCCTCAGACTTTTTGGGCAGGGCCGCAATCGCTGAGCGAATCCCTACCATCACGGTCTTGTGCTTGAAGGATAGCCGGGTGTGGTCTAAGCCGCCGCGCAGATGAAAGGTGCCCAGGGCGTCCTTCACCAGGGCCTCACCCAGGTTTCTCGCCAGCAGGGCATCGAGCTTCTGCTGGCTAGCCCCTTCTAGGCCACTGAATGAAACAGTGAAGAGGGCAAAGGGCTTGGCCTTGAGCTTCTGGTCGTACTTTTTGAGTTCTTGCGCCCCGGTGAGAAACCCGCCGTAGTCGCTCAGACCTGCTACGACTACGTCCGCCCCGTCTAGGGCAGGCTTGGTGAGCTGCTCTAGGGGCAAGAGGTGGAGGGCAAACTGCCCTTCAAGCTGCTGACCGGCCCAGCGGGCGTACTGCTCGGTGTAACCATACTGGCTACCGTAGGCAATCAGGAGCGTCTTCATGGTTAGGAGGCGGCGATATCGGTGAGGTAGGTTTCGACTTCAGCAACCAGGGGGGCAATCCATTCGCGGTTGGTGTGGTCAGCCCCGCCGTTTTCGAAGGCTTCAATAAGCTGCTTGTCGTATTCGTTCTGCTTGGGCTTGAGCTTGTAGGCGGTCTTGACGCCGGCCAGGGCGGTCTTGTGCAGGCGGGTCATTTCGTTCATTTTGAGGCCCCCGCGGAAGTGGAAGGCGGGGCGGCCGCCTGCAACATCGGCCTTGTAGCTCTTCATGACGCGCTCATCCAGGTAGGTGCGGGGGTAGAGTTCGGTGCCGTTGAAGGAAACAGTGTAGAAGACACGGTGGGGAACGGTGAGCATAGCTTCGCGGCGCTTGCGCAGAGTGGGGGCGCCGGTGAGGAAGCCGCCCAGGTAGCTAGCGCCTACGATGAGCACGTCCGCTGCTGTGATCATGTCGTCGGTAGCTTCGGTGGAGGGGCAGAGGGTGACCTGGGGGGCGGACGCGTGGGCGCGCAGGTCTTCTGCAATCCACTGGGCGTAGCGTTCGGTGTGGCCGTAGGTGGAGCCGAAGAGGATAAGGACGTTGGGGGTAGTCATGAGCAGTCTTTCGTCAGGTTGTAGGTAAGTTGCTAGCTTAGTCTTCCGCATTCAGGATACGCCTCTGGGGCGGGTGCTCTCAAAGGTGACAAGCAAGATGACACATTTGTTTGTGTGAAGCAACGTATAATGAGGCAGTGGACACGTTGGTTTCACAGCCCTCTCCACAGAGGCTGGTTAGGGGCGGTCAGCAAACCGCTACTAACAGAAACCACGCCATGGTTCTCAGACCCCTACATACCTAAGGTTGATTGATGAGACGCGCAAAGATTGTTTGTACTATTGGCCCCGCAATTTCTGCACCGGAGAAAATTGCAGCGGCTATCGAAGCGGGCATGAATGTTGCCCGTCTGAACATGAGCCACGGTGACCATGAGGTACACACCAACTCATACACAACCATCCGCGAGCAGGCTGAACGCCTTGGCCGCAATGTCGCGATTCTCGCAGACCTGCAGGGCCCCAAGATCCGCCTAGCAACCTTCAAGAACGGTGCAGAAATTCTTGAACCTGGCGACACCTTCAAAATCACCATTGAAGATGTCGAAGGCACCAAAGAAATCTGCGGCACCACCTTCAAGGGCCTCCCCGGGGACGTTAACCCCGGCGATACCCTGCTGGTTGATGACGGCAAGATCCGTCTTGAAGCTATCGAGGTTGATGAGACTACCGTAACCACCCGCGTCATTGTGGGCGGCCCTGTTTCTAACAACAAGGGCATTAACCTGCCCGGTGTTGCTGTTTCTATCCCTGCCCTGACTGAGAAGGACGAGCGCGACCTGCGTTTTGCCCTGAACTTGGGCGTCGATATTATCGCTCTTTCGTTCGTGCGCTCAGGTGACGATATTCAGCGTGTTCACGAAATCATGGCAGAAGAAGGCCGCAAGGTTGCTGTTATCGCCAAGATTGAGAAGCCTCAGGCTGTTGAGAACCTGCAGGATATTGTCGATAAGTTTGACGGTATCATGGTGGCCCGTGGCGACCTGGGCGTGGAGTTCCCCCTCGAAGAAGTGCCCCTGGTGCAAAAGCGCGCCATTGAGCTGGCTCGTCGCTGGGCAAAGCCCGTTATTGTGGCAACCCAGGTGCTAGAAACCATGATTCAGAACCCTACCCCCACCCGTGCAGAAGCATCAGACTGCGCTAACGCTATTCTGGACGGTGCCGATGCGGTTATGCTCTCTGGTGAGACCTCAGTGGGTAAGTACCCCATCATTACCATTCAGACTATGGCCCGCATTATTAAGTCCACCGAAGAGCGTGGCCTCTTCCGTGTGCCTGAGCTGGGTACTTCACCTAAGACCCGTGGCGGCGCTATCACCCGTGCGGCGGTCAATATTGCTGACCAGTTGGATGTTAAATATATTGCTAGCTTCACCCAGTCTGGCGACACTGCCCGCCGTCTGGCCCGCCTGCGTCCGGCTAAGCCTGTGCTGGCTTTGACCCCTGAGCCTTCTGTGCGTGCTTTCCTTTCTTTGCTGTGGGGTGTTGAGGCTGCGGTATCACCCACTGCTAAAGATACGGACGAGATGACAGCTGCAGTTGACCGTTACATGCTGGCTAATGGCCTGGCAGAAGCTAACGATTTGATTGTGATGGCTGCCGGTTCACCTCCCGGCGTTGCCGGTTCAACTAACACTGTTAAGGTGCACCGTGTGGGCGACCTTGATGACGCTGGTGCTGTGCTGCCTGAGGCCCGTGAGCAGGTCTGCCCCTACACTGACTAGGTTTTTACCTGGTCTTGGTGTCTAACTGTTGGGTGGGGTGGTCCTTTGTCATATAGGGGTAAAGTTACCTATTTGATTGATAAATGTACTTTAACCTGCCTAATAGGTGTAGACTAATTATTGGTGGTTCAAGACCGGACAGATGGTTTTGGAACGAACCACCGTAGGAACCACAAGATCAGAGCCAAGCTCCGGTCTTGTATCCACACCGGCCCGCCTGCTCCATCGATGGGGCAGGCGGGTTTCGTGTGTGTAGGGGAGTACTTGAGGGGTCAAAGGCTGCCGCATTGTTGTGAGATAAAAGAAAAGCCCCCGACCTGGAATGTTGTACCAGGCCGGGAGCTTGTTGTGTGCCCAAGGTGGGACTCGAACCCACACTCCGAAGAACCGCATTTTGAGTGCGGCGCGTCTGCCAATTCCGCCACTTGGGCAAGTGCGAAAGCTCTTCTACAATACACTGTTTTACCTGCCGAACGCCAATCGGCGTATTTTTCCTAGAAGTAAGGGGCTTTGCTCTACTATGATGGGAGTCGAAAAGGGTACGCACCGTCACCCCGTCCATACGGGCTTAGAGGGGTGCGAGCGTGCGAAAATAGAACAGCGAACTTTTTACACAACGAGCGAACTTTAATAAGGTTAACGCTGAAACGACCTAAGGAGCAGGGTATGTCAGAGCAGACCACCCAAGAGCCCGAGAACCACGATCAGCAGCCCGCGCGCACCGTCGTCGTCGCTGAAGACGAGGCCTTGATTCGCCTCGATATCGTCGAAATGCTCAAAGATCAGGGCTTTAAGGTCATTGCCGAAACCGATAATGGCAAAAAGGCTGTAGAGCTAGTTGAAGAGCACCGCCCTGACCTGGTGCTCATGGATATTAATATGCCCATTATGGACGGTATTGAAGCCGCCGGGCAGATTAACGAGCAGCAGCTGGCCCCGGTCGTCCTTCTGACTGCTTTCAGTCAGAAGGAACTCGTGGACCGTGCAGCTGAGGCTGGGGCCATGGCCTATGTGGTCAAGCCTTTTACCCCTAATGATTTGATTCCTGCTATTGAGGTGGCTATTAGCCGTTATGAGCAGATTCGTGCTCTTCAGGATGAAGTCACTAACATCAAGGACCAGTTTGAGACGCGCAAACTGGTCGATCGGGCTAAGTCCTTGCTCATGACCAAGATGGGTTTGAGTGAGCCTGAGGCTTTCCGCTGGATTCAGAAGACCTCTATGGATCGTCGTCTCTCTATGCGTGATGTTGCTGAAACTATTGTGAAGCAGGTGCACTAGGCTAAAGGCTCACCGCCTATAGTCAAGCCCGCCCCAGCCTAGGCTGGGGCGGGCTTGACGTTTTAAGGGTGTGGGTGCCTGCCGGTGGGGTGGGGCCCTGCGGGGCTGGCTGCTGCCACCCCGCAGAGGGTGCTAGAGGGAGCCTTTATGGCTGCTCTTGGTACCGATACCCCAGAGCGTGACGGCTGTGCTCAGGGCGAGGATGGCCCACCAGAGCCCGCCCTGATTCAGGGCAGTGATGGCGAAGATGATGGTAAGAACTAAGAAAATGTTACCGATCAGTTTTCGGGTGTGAGCGCTCATGGGGGGCCTTTCTTCTCGTAGCGGTTAGTGGGCTGCTGCCAGGCTGCCTTGGTGTTCGTCAGACTCGGGTAGGTCCTCCTCGTTCGCACCGAAGTTTTGAGCTACGCGCTCGGTCAGTGAGGCGATGGCGGCGTCGCCGGTGACGTTGGTGGCGGTGCCGAAGGAGTCCTGGGCCAGGTAGAGGGCAATCATGAGGGCAATCATGGACTCGTCGAAGCCCAGCATGGACTGCAAGAGGCCGATAGCGGTCATAACAGCGCCACCGGGCACACCGGGGGCTGCAACCATCATGAGGCCCAGTACCAGAACCACAGGGATCATGGCGGTGAAGCTCAGGGAGCCGCTGGTCATGTAGACCACGGCCACTGAGCAGGAGGTAATGGTGATCATGGAGCCGGAGAGGTGGATAGTGGCGCACAGGGGGATAGCGAAGTCCACGATCTTGCCCTTGATGCCCACCTTCTTAGCGGAGGCCACGGTCACGGGTATGGTGGCTGCTGATGACTGAGTGCCGATAGCGGTGAAGTAGGCAGGGAGCATGCCGCGCAGCATGGTGAGGGGGTTGCGCTGGGAGGTGGCACCGGCGACGGTGTACTGGATAGCCAGCATGACCCAGTGCAAGATGAGCACCATGATGAAGACCTTACCGAAGACAGCAAGAATCTGGCCGACCTGCCCTGCCATGGTCATATTGGCGAAGACACCAACGATGTGCACCGGCAGGAGGGGGATAATGACGTAGGCCAGGAGCTTTTCGATGATGGTCTGGAAGTCCTGGAAGAGGACCAGCATGTTCTTACCCTGTAGGGCGGTGATACCTAGACCCATGATGAAGGCCAGAATCAGGGCGCTCATGACCGACATGATGGGGTCAAGGGTGAATTCGATGTAGCCAGCAGAGAGAGCTTCTTCAGGGTTCTGGAAGGCGGTGAGCTGCTGACCTTTAAGGATGATGGGGTAGAGGAAGTAGGCTACACCCAGAGCTAGGAAGCCTGCTGCGATGGAGGAAATGTAGGAAAGGGCTACGGTGGTGCCCAGGAGTTTGCCTGCGCCCTTAGCGAGGGAGCCGATGCCGGGCACGATGAAGCCGATGATAATTAGCGGAATCGCGAAGCTGAGGAAGGCGCTGAAGACGGTGGAGAATGAAACAAAGAGTTGAACGACGAAGTCGGTGGGGATAGCTGACCCTAGGGCGTCGTTGATGCCGGAGATGAGGCCGGGGGTGAAGGCTCCAATGAGGATACCGCCGATGATTGCGACGATAATCCACACGAGCAGAGGAATCTTTTTCATGGGGTTCCTTGGGGGTATGTGTGGTCTGGGTGCGATTGCACAAACTGCTAGTTTAGCAGGACGCCGGAAGCCCCGGCCCTGTCCCGTCCTGCCCCGCCCTGTCCTAGCCTGGGGCGGCGACTGCCTTGGCTAGGGCAGGTCGATAATGTTGTTGGTGATGCGGGCTGTGGCCACGAGCTTATGAGCCTCATCGGTGATGTCAATGGCGTGTACGCAGACGGTGCGGCCCAGTTTGACAGCCTTACAGGTGGCGGTGACAGTACCTGACCGCACAGAGCGCAGGTGGGTAATGTTCAAATCCACCCCTACAGCCGCCTTGTTCTGGTTAGCCACTGAAAGATAGGCAGAAAGTGAGCCTACGGTTTCAGCAAAAGCAGCAGAAGCGCCACCGTGCAGTAAGCCCATGGGCTGGGTGTTCCCTTCAACTGGCATGGTGGCAATGGTCAGTTCGGGGGAGGCTTCGATGATGGTGATACCGAGTTTTTCTGCCAGGGCCCCTGAGCCTCGTTCTTCTAGTATCTGCTGGTAGTTGCTGCTCTGCTGGGTTTGCTTACTCATCGTCTCTTCCTGGGTTGGTTTTTCTGTGCTGGTGGGCTGGTATGTGCTCTCTATGGTAGAGCAGGGGAGAATTGTGAGGCTAGGTTGGTTTCAGGGCAGACGGTAGGATGGTAGGCGTGATGACTAGACCTGAAACTTCTGCCCCTGCACCCGGTAAACTCATGCTCATTGATGGGCACTCTTTGGCTTTCCGCTCCTTTTACGGCACCCCGGTGGATGTCTTTGTGAACGCTGAGGGCCAGCACACTAATGCGGTTCATGGCTTCCTTTCGACCCTGATTTTACTGATTAAAAATGAGCAGCCTAGCCATATTATTGTGGCTTTTGATTTATCAGGTGGTACTTTCCGCACTGAGGAATACGGCGAGTACAAGGGCGGACGAAATGAGACACCGCAGGAGTTTCTGGGCCAGATTGAGCTGATTCAGAAGGCCCTGGCGGCCCTGAATATTCCGTCGGTGACCCTGCCCCGTTATGAGGCGGACGATATTGTGGCTACCTACACCCGTCAGGGGCGTGAAGCTGGCTTTGAGGTGCAGATTGTTTCAGGTGACCGTGATGCCTTCCAGCTGGTGAGTGATACTGTCACGGTGCTCTACCCGGTGACGACCGGCCCCACTAAGGGTATTCGTTATATGACCCCGGCGGCTGTGGAAGAAAAATATAAGGTTGCCCCTCACCTTTACCCTGATTTGGCTGCGCTGACCGGTGAGCAGGCTGATAACCTGCCGGGTGTGCCCGGTGTGGGCCCAGGTTTTGCCGCCAAGTGGATTAACGAGTACGGCGATTTGGCTGGGGTGTTAGAGAACGCCGATAAAATTAAGGGTAAGAAGGGTGAGGCCCTGCGTGAGCACATGGACGATGTGGTGCGCAACCGCCGCCTTAACCGCTTGGTTGATGATCTTGAGCTGCCCGTTGCTCTTGAAGAGGCTACAGGCTATGGCCCCAAGAGTGAGGAACTTGAAGAACTCTTCGATTACCTGGAGTTCAACTCTATTCGCAAGCGTGTAGCTGAACTGTTTGATGGGTTGAGCCAGCTAGCTCCTGCCCTTGAGATTACTGTTGATGCTGTAGAAGTGCTAGAGAGTGCGGAGTCTTTTGGTGCTTTCCTTGCCTCTGCCCCTGATGCGCTGGGTGCGGTTGAGCGTGCTGCTGAGCTGCCTGAGCGTCTAGCCCAGGCTCTTACCCTGTGGCCTGTGGTCGATGAAGAGGCCAGGGAGAAGGGGCTAGCCCACGGCCAGGCCTTGCATGGTCTGGTGCTGGTTGCCGGTGCCCGCGTTGCCTACCTGGGTTTTGAGAAGCAGGCGGACGGCGTCCGCGCAGCTCTCGGTGACTGGTTGGGTGATGCGAGCGCCCCTAAAATTATCTTCGATGTGAAGCAGACCTATAAGTCTCTTGCCGCTTATGGGTTGCCTCTGGCAGGTGTAGTGGAAGACCCCATGCTTTCTTCTTATGTGTGTGGTTTTATCCCTACTGCCCGCCGCCGTGGCCACCGTGAGATGTTAGAAGATTTGACCCGCGACTATCTGCGTCAAACCTACCCGGCTGCCCCGCAGCAGCAAGAGCAGGGGGAGCTTTTCTCCTTGGAGCCTGCGGTTGATACGGCTTACCAGGGTCTGCTGGGGCGCTTTGTGCAGGAGTTGGCGTATGCTTTGCACCTTGATCTGGTGGCTAAGAACCAGTTGGGTCTTTATGAGGAAATTGAGTTGCCGGCTGCCTCTGCCTTGGCCCGCATGGAAATTGCTGGTGTGGCGATTGATGCTCATGCTATCTCAGAGCTCAAGAGCTACTATGGTGAGCATGTTACCCGCGCCACCGATGCTGCTTATGAGATTTTGGGGCATGAGGTGAATCTTTCCTCACCTAAGCAGCTGCAGGGCGTCCTTTTTGATGAGCTGGAGTTGCCGACCACCCGCAAGCTCAAGAGTGGCTATTCTACTGATGCTGATTCTCTTGCAGGGATTTTGGGGCAGGTAGATTCTGAGAGCCGGGGGGCCTCTTTTCTCGGTGAGCTGCAAACCTACCGTGATTACACCAAGCTTAAGCAGACCGTTGAGGGGTTGCGTAAGGCAACTGCAGCAGATGGGCGTATTCACACCACCTACCAGCAGAATGTGGCTGCTACTGGTCGTCTTTCATCAACTGACCCTAACTTGCAGAATATCCCTATTCGGACTGAAGAGGGGCGGAAGATTCGTGATGCTTTTGTGGTGGCACCTGAACCGGTTGAGGGCACCGATTACACTACCTTGCTCACCGCTGACTATTCTCAGATTGAGATGCGCATTATGGTGCATCTGTCTGATGATGAGGATCTGATTGCCGCCTACCAGGCGGGGGAGGATTTGCACCGTTATGTGGGTTCTGAGGTGTTTGGGGTTGCCCCTGAGGATGTCACTGCCCAGATGCGCTCTAAGGTCAAAGCTATGAGTTATGGGCTAGCTTATGGTCTTTCGCCTTTTGGCTTGTCTAAGCAGCTGGGTATTAGTGTTGATGAAGCGACGAGTTTGCGCAGCAACTATTTCCAGCGTTTTGGTAGGGTTGGTAAGTTTTTGCGTTCTATTGTCCGTGAGGCTCATAAGACTGGTTACACTGAGACCATGTTTGGCCGCCGCCGTGCTCTGCCTGATTTGGCGTCTTCTAACCGTCAGCGTCGTGAGGCTGCTGAGCGTGCTGCCTTGAATTCGCCTATTCAGGGTACGGCTGCTGACATTATTAAGATTGCCATGATTAATATTGATGAGCGTTTGCGCCGTGAGAATCTGGCGAGCCGTATCTTGTTGCAGGTTCATGATGAGCTGATTCTTGAGGTGGCCGCAGGTGAAGAAAAAGCTGCTGAGGCTATCTTGGTGGAAGAGATGAGTGGGGCTACTTCTTTGCGTGTACCTCTTGATGTGCAGGTTGGGTGGGGTCGTTCCTGGCATGAGGCGGGGCATTAGTAAGGGCTGCGGTGGGGGTGCGGACGCTGGGGCAACACACCCGGGTGCGGGGTAAGACCAACATCACCTCACTTTCCCGTGAACATGCGGTGAAAACGCCCACCAAAGCATTGACCGGCACCTGTGTGCCCCCTAGACTTGAATCTGTGCGTGTACAGTGCTCGCTCCGGCGTCCGCACGGCACTCGCACATCATATTGTCCGTATCAACGCTCAATACAGCGAACCATGTGGGCCTTACCCTGCACCATAGTCTTCAAGCTATACCGCGGGAGCACGTAAGAGTCTGCCTGTATTGACCTAGAAAACTATCCATATTGGAGCCCTACTCTCTATGAGCACCAACGTTCCCCAGGTTGCAATCAACGACATCGGCAACGAAGAAGAATTCCTCGCAGCAGTCGACGCAACCATCAAGTACTTCAAC
>JAXFPK010000093.1:0-4847 GCA_034179845.1 Rothia sp. (in: high G+C Gram-positive bacteria)
TCAGATAGGCAGGCCAGGCCCTGGTAGCCCTGATTGTCGCCAAGCGCGAGGGTATTCTGAACGAGGAACTCTATAAGGCTCCCCGCACTGAGGGCGGCTTTGTAGCTGAGGACGTCTACGTCCGTCTTGGCGAGGCACCCCCGGTGCCTGCCGCGGCTGGGTCCTAATACCCCCCCACCACATCGCTGTGGGCGGGCCCTGCACATCGGTGGGTGTGCTGGGCCCGCCCTCTTGTTCTCTTGTTCAGGCTAAACAGCTAGCGCCCGGCGCAGGGTATCTAGCCCGACTGAGCCTAGAAGTAGGGCGCGGGTGTGGAAGTCGCGGTCAGAGATCCCGGCGGCGCGGGCGTCCTCACGCAGCTGGAGCCAGAGGCGCTCGCCCACCTTGTAGGAGGGGGCCTGACCCGGCCAGCCCAGGTAGCGCAGGAACTCAAAGCGGCGCTGGCCCTCAGAGAGATCCAGGTTAGCCTCCAAGAACTTATAGCCCTTCTCGGCGTCCCAGATGCCCGGCTCGACACCCAGCTCAGTGACCCAGCGTTCGGGAATCTCAAAACCGCAGTGCAGGCCAATGTCGAAGACCACGCGCGCTGCGCGCAGGCGCTGAGCATCCAGCATACCCATACGGTCGCCCACATCAGAAAGATAGCCCAGCTCATCCATCAGACGCTCAGCATAAAGCGCCCAACCCTCACCATGGCCCGAAACCCACACGGCCTTAGCCCGCCACTGGTTCAAGGTCTCCGCCATAGCCGTTGCATACGAAACCTGCAGGTGGTGGCCGGGCACACCCTCATGGTAGACAGTTGAGGTTTCACGCCAAGTGCCAAAAGTGTCCTCACCCTCAGGCACAGACCACCACATGCGCCCGGCTCGCTCAAAATCGGCGGACGGGCCGGTGTAATAGATACCTCCTTCTTGGGTGGGGGCAATCATACATTCGAGCTTGCGCAGCGGCCCCTCAATAGTGAAATGCTCCTTGGCCAGGTCATCAAGGGCAGCATCAGAGAGTTTCTGCATCCAAGCCTGTAACTCGGCGGTACCCTTGAGCGTACGCTCAGGGTCAGCATCCAGCAGGGCCTTAGCCTGGTCAATGGTGGCACCGGGTTTGATAGCCTCAGCAACCTCCTGCTGGGCTGCGATGATGCGGTCAAGCTCCTCAACACCCCAGGCGTAGGTCTCTTCCACATCAAGGCTAGTACCCACAAACTGGCGAGAGTAAAGACTATAGCGTTCACGGCCCACCGCATCGGCCTCAGGCGCGTCAGCCCGTAGAGTCTCTTTGAGGTAGGTGAGAAGTTCCCCGTAGCCTTCCTGAGCGGACGCCGCGCCCTGGGCTGCAAGGTCAGCCTGCTCAGGGGCTGCCTCCGCAACCTCACCTGCCAGGGTGTCGAAGAAGCCGCCCTGGGCAATGTAGGCGGTAACCTGCTCAATAACAATATCTACCTGGCGTACCGCCGCTACCCTACCTGTGGCTCGGGCAGCTTCTAAGGTCTGAATATAGCCACGAACCGCTGCCGCGACCTTACCTAGACGGCCCGCAATATGCGCCCAGTCCTGGGCTGTTTCGCGGCTCATCAGGTCAAAGACGGCCCGGATACTCTGAACGGGGGAGGCAATATTGTTGAGTTCCCAACCGCCCAAACCTGCCTGGTGCATCTCAAGTTTCAGGCCCAGACGCTCACGCATAGCATCGATAGTGACCCGGTCAGTCTCATCAGCTGGCTCGACCCCATCAAGAGCCGCTAAAGTCTGACGGGCCAAATCAATCTCGGCCTGAGTACCGGCAGGAGAGTAGTCAGGGTACTCAGTCTCCCGGCCCTTACGGCCCTCGATAGTGGCAGAAGCCGGGTCGAGTTCTAGGATCTTCTCGTAGTAGTCGTTAGCAATCTGATCGACCGCAGTTTGTGCACGGTCGGCCTTGAAAATCTGGGGTAAATCTGGGTGTAGCGTCATGCCCCTATTCTAGGCCACGTGACCCACAAAACAGGGCGGGGGGGGAAGGAGAGGCCAACTACTGGGGCCGGGCCCGCTTCCAAGAACCAGGGCCCGGGCGCAGCCGCATACCCAGACGCTGGGTATTGTTCAGGCGGCGCTGCCACATCTCCGAGGCAGTCTCCTGCTGAGAATCAGCCTGAGCCTGCAAAGCCACTATAAGGCTGGCCAGTGCAGCTAACTCTTCATCAGTGGGGTTACCCCGCACCACCGAAAAAGCGGGGGCGGGCACCTGCTCATCACCAGCGTCCTGCCCCTGGGCATCACCGGGCGCGGACGCAGGCACCGGCTTCTTACCGAAACCCAGCAGAGAGAGCGGATTGGGAGTTGGCATAATCTATCGACCCCTTAGAGCGGAATATTGCCGTGCTTTTTAGCGGGAGTTGCCGCACGCTTATCGCGCAGAGCCCGCAGAGAAGAAATAATACGCACACGAGTCTCAGAAGGAGCAATCACCTCGTCAATGTAGCCCAGCTCAGCAGCCTGATAAGGGTTGAGCAGCTCCTCTTCGTACTTGGCAATAAGCTCAGCGGTCTTAGCCTCAACGTCACCGCCCTCTTCGGCTATGGCAGCTAGCTCTCGGCGGTAGAGAATATTGACCGCACCCTGGGCACCCATCACACCAATCTGGGCGGTCGGCCAAGCCAGGTTAATATCGGCACCTAGCTTCTTAGAACCCATCACAATGTAGGCACCGCCATAGGCCTTGCGGGTAATCACAGTAACTAACGGCACGGTAGCCTCAGCGTAAGCATAAAGTAGCTTGGCGCCGCGGCGGATAATGCCGTTAAACTCCTGGTCAGTACCCGGTAGGAAGCCAGGCACATCAACAAAGGTCAGAATCGGGATATTGAAAGCATCACAGTTACGCACAAAACGGGCGGCCTTCTCCGAGGCGTTAATATCAAGGGTCCCAGCAAACTGAATCGGCTGATTAGCCACAATACCCACAGTCTTACCCTCAACCCGGGCATAACCAATCATGACATTAGGGGCATAAAGGGCCTGCATCTCAAAGAAATGCCCGTCATCGACAACCGCCTCAATAACCGCCCGCATATCATAGGGCTGGTTAGCTGAATCCGGTATCAAGGTATCAAGGTCCAGATCCTCAACAGTAATCTCAGAATCCTGGTCATGATCCAGCGGGAAAGTCTCGGTGAGGTTGTTCGAGGGCAAGAACTCAACAAGCTCACGGACGAAATCAAAAGCGTCCTCTTCATCCTCAGCCAGGTAAGTAGATGTGCCAGTGACCGCGTTATGCTGGCGGGCACCACCGAGGCTCTCCATATCAACCTGCTCACCGGTGACAGTCTTAATAACATCCGGGCCGGTAATAAACATGTGACTGGTCTTATCAACCATAACAATATAGTCAGTCAGAGCAGGGGAGTAGGCTGCACCACCGGCACAGGGGCCCATAATCACTGAAATCTGCGGGATAACACCAGAGGCGCGCACATTCATGCGGAAAATATCAGCAAACATGGCCAAGGAAGCCACACCCTCCTGGATGCGGGCGCCACCACCGTCATTAATACCGATAATGGGGCAACCATTTTGCAGGGCAAACTTCTGCACCTTCACAATCTTCTCACCATTAACCTGCGAGAGAGAACCACCATAGACGGTGAAATCCTGGGAGTAGACCGCAACGAGACGGTCATCAATGGTGCCATAACCAGAAACCAGGCCATCACCTACCGGCTTCTTCTTCTCCATACCAAAGGCCGTGGTGCGGTGCTTAGCTAGGGCATCAAACTCAACGAAAGACCCCTCATCAAGGAGCATGTCGATGCGCTTGCGGGCGGTCTGCTTGCCGCGCTCGTGCTGGCGGTCGATGGGGCCCTGGCCGGTGGGGGCGAGGGTTTGCTCGCGGCGGGCGTAAAAGTCGGCAATCTTACCAGCGGTGGTGGTCAAATCGGGGGCGTTAACGGTGGGGTTCTCGCTCATAATACGGTCTCTTCGCGCGGCAGTAGGGAATCTGGGACGACCTGGGATGAGGGCCATTCACTCAACTATAGACGGACTCGCCCCCCGCCCCTCAACAATTCCTAGGTTTTTGTGTATTTTTCTCGAGAAGATGAGCATGACTTTTCGCTAGCAGACGGGTCAGAAAACCACGAGAATCGTTTGAATCCCGGAGGAAATACACATGAGAAAGCGGGGAGGGAACCTCGTTCCACCCCCGCTTTGAGCCTGTTGACTTTTGATCCTACTGGCCAACCTTACCGATGACCGCATTCCATTCGCGTGCGCTGTAACCGGTGAGCACCCCACCAGTACTCATGGGGTCGGCGGCGATGATGCGGTCAAGGTCATCACGGTCTTCGGCGACGAAGATAAGCAGGGCACCGGCGGGGTCGCCATCGAGGTAGGCGCCAGCCGCGTGAAGTTTACCTTCGGCGTGGAGCTGAGCCAGGTATTCTCGGTGGGCTGGGCGGTGCTGGGCCTGTAGATCAGCGGGGCCGTAGGAGTAGTTCACTGCGTAGACAGTCATATGAATCCTTTCAAAGGTTGCGGTGGGCGCTTTCAGTATCTCACTCTTGCCCCATCGGGTGGGGGCGGCACGTGCAATACTGGTCAGTAACGCGATTGTGATGAAAGGATGCGGGTATGACCGGATTGCGGCACGACCTGGTACAGATTCAGGGTTTTGACCGGGTAGAGGTATTGCCGTCAGTGGGGTCAACCAATGAACGCGCGAGGCAGGTTCTAGTGGGTGATGTGCTGGCGCGCCGCTCTTATGGTGAACTGTCGTTGATTTCAACTGATCAGCAGAATGCCGGTAAGGGGCGCCTTGACCGGGTCTGGCAGGCACCGGCGGGGTGCGCGCTGGCAACTAGCTTTATCGTG
>JAXFPK010000095.1:0-2338 GCA_034179845.1 Rothia sp. (in: high G+C Gram-positive bacteria)
GAACACAAAGAAAAATTATCCCACAGAAAACCCGCCTGCACCAGGGGCGCTGCGGCGGGCGTCCTGAACTTAAATGTGAGCTTACCTACTTTAGGTGCGCTACTGTGCCGGTTCGCCCTGAGCTGCCGCCTGGCGGGCAGCTTTCTGCTCGGTGTGCAGTTCCTGTAGGAGCTTACGATCCTTCTTATCCCAGTTTTCAGCGGGGTAAGCCTTGACCATATCGGGGCGGCGGGCAAAGGTGCGTTTAATTTGCTCATCACGCCGCCAGCGGGCAATGGCCCCGTGGTTACCTGAGAGCAGGACGGGCGGCACCTCCTGGTTTCGCCATGTGGCAGGTTTAGTGTAGACCGGGTATTCCAGTAGCCCACCGGTGTGGGACTCCTCAGCCAGGGACTCTGGGTTGCCCATCGCGCCGGGTATCAGGCGGGTAATGGCCTCAATCATGACCATCACGGCCACCTCACCCCCGTAGAGCACATAGTCGCCGATGGATACCGGTAGCACCCTAAATTCGGTTTCGGCCCAGTCAAGCACGCGCTCATCGATGCCTTCGTAGCGGGCCGGGGCGAAGACGATGTGTTCTTCTTCGGCCAGGTCGTAGGCCATCTGCTGGTTAAAGACGGCGCCGGCGGGTGAGGGCACAATCAGCAGGGGCTTGCCCCCGTCCGCCCGTGCGGACGCCGGTGAGTTAGCCAGTGCCTGGTCTAGGGCCAGGCCCCAGGGTTCGGGTTTCATGACCATGCCCGCTCCCCCGCCGTAGGGGGTATCGTCTACTGTTTTGTGGCGGTCAAAGGCGAAGTCACGCAGGTTGGTCAGGTGTAGGTCGACCTTGCCTGATGCGCGGGCTTTGCCCATGAGGGAGAGTTCTAGCGGGGTCAGGTATTCGGGGAAGATGGTGATGACATCAAAGCGCATGGGGTTTAGCCCTGCTCGCTCTCGGTCTCGGCTTCATCGTCTTCATCGCTGTTGAGTTCGAGCAGGCCGGCGGGCGGGTTGATGATAATGTAGCCCTCCTCGGTATCGATGGCGGGGATGATTTCTTCAACGAAGGGCACCATGATTTCTTCACCGTCTGCTGTTTTTTCTAGGATGAGCAGGTCTTGGGTGGGCATGGTCTGTAGGCCGGTGACGGTTGCGATGGGCTCTTCAGGCAGGTAGCCGTCTTTGATGTCGGCAGCCAGGTAGACGGGTAGGTCAAGCAGTTCGTGCTCGTAGTAGCCTTCATCGTCACCGTCGGTTTCTGCTTCGCTAGCAGAGTCAAAGGTGAGGCGGGTGTCTCGCAGGTCTTCGGCCTGGTTGCGGTTGGTGACTTCTTGGAAGGCTACGACCAGGATTTTTTTGTTCCAGCGGGCTTTTTTGACGGTGAGAGTGCCGGCGGGGGCGATGGCCCCTGCGGGGCTTGCGGGGTTGAAGTTTTCAATGTCGAGCACAGCCCCGGGGGCGAAGCGGTCTTCGGGGGCGTCGGTGAAGAGCTGGACGGTGACTTCGCCGCGGATGCCGTGGGGTTTGCCAATGCGGGCGACCTGTACCTGCACGCGTATCTCCTTGAGGGTGAGGTGTTGTGGGGTTTGGGTCTAACTTTACCGGGTTTTACGGACGGCCGGTGGCTAGGTGCGAGAAAGCCCCTACAGCTCTTAAGCGGTAGGGGCTTCTTGATAAGTATTCAGTTAGCGTCGTCGGTCGGTGTCGATGACGTCTACGCGTACATGGTCGCCGTCGTTGATGGCGTTGACCACGGTGCGGATGGACTTGGCGGTGCGGCCGGAGCGGCCAATCACCCGTCCAAGGTCATCAGGGTTCACGCGAACCTCCAGGGTTTCGCCCCGGCGGCCGGTTTTGGCGCGCACCTGGACGTCATCTGGGTTGTCGACGATACCCCGAACGAGGTGTTCGAGAGCGTCAGCCAACATGATTACTCAGCTGCTTCCTCAGAAGCTGCTTCTTCAGCAGCCTCTTCTGCGGGAGCTTCTTCAGCCTTGTCCTCACCCTTGGGGGTGATTGCCTCGGGGAGGATGACCGAACCCTTTTCGGGAACAACGAACTCGGGCTTGGCGTCAACGGGCTTAACGGTTGACTCAGCCTTTTCGCCCTTGGCAGCAGCCAGGTCGCCGGTCAGCTTCAGCAGAGCAGCTACCTGCTCGGTGGGCTGGGCGCCAACTGACAGCCAGTACTGGGCACGCTCTGAGTTGATCTCGATACGTGAGGGGTTCTCGGTCGGGTGGTAAATGCCGATTTCCTCGATAGCCTTACCGTCACGCTTGGTACGTGAGTCAGCTACTACAACACGGTAGCGGGGATCGCGGATTTTACCGAAACGCTTCAGACGAATTTTAACAGC
>JAXFPK010000024.1:0-3120 GCA_034179845.1 Rothia sp. (in: high G+C Gram-positive bacteria)
TAAAGCCGAAATATTTATCTAGCCAGATAGGTTGAACAGTATGTTAGAAAGAATTCAAAACAATATTGGGCTTCCCACGATTCTACTGTATTGGGGTCTAGGTATTATCAGCTGGCTATTGTTTCACAGTTTGGGAGCTGACCAACGGGTAGTTGGCTGGCTCTTGGGAGTACCGTTTGTAACAGTAGGCGTGCTCGTGAGTGTTGGATGGCTACTTGGACGAAAACCTCAATAGCTGATCTAGTTCCCTAATAAAATAAGGAACCTCAGATTCTTTCAAGCAAAATAAGGCCCCGTAGAAACGGATTTTTCCGTCTCTACGGGGCCGGCTATGTGCTACGGGTGAGGTTATTTTTGTATGATGGAGCGCTTCGAGGGATGCAAGAGGAGGCCTTTAAAGCCATTTTGCTTGCCTTGGCCTTCTTCAGCGACGTTAGCGTTAGGCATGCAGCTCATTGCAGTGACAAAGGCCGGACGGAAGACCTCTCGGAATTTATCTAGGTTCTGCGTTTGAGAGCCAAACTGAGCCTGAAG
Organism: Rothia sp. (in: high G+C Gram-positive bacteria); assembly: GCA_034179845.1. GTDB lineage: Bacteria > Actinomycetota > Actinomycetes > Actinomycetales > Micrococcaceae > Rothia. The sequence continues at coordinate 535 of JAXFPK010000024.1, forward strand.
CTGTTCCCAGTTGATATACACCAGGGCCTGGAGCTTGGGCAGACGACTGGAGAGCCAGAGGTAAATATCCAGCGCCAGGGGTGACTTGAATTTGCTGAGCAGTTTGCGCCAGGTTTCAGTTTCAACTGGGACGGCGTTGCTCTGAATGACGGACTCGAAGAAGTCGTCTGAGATCAGTCCGCTGCGTCAGGCTGAACGCGCCCTTGATGAAATCACGGCCCAGGAGCCTTCAACGGCGCAAGTGCAGCAGGCTGATGCACAGTTGGCTCAGGCTAAGGAGGGCTATGAGCAGGCTCAGCAGCGTTGGGCGCAGGCTCAAGAGGTGCTGGGGCAAGCTCCTGTACTGGCTGGGGGTGAGTTCTGCTGTGATTGATTAGCAGGGGGTTATTCATGAGCCTGATTATCAGCAGATCAGTGCTCAGACTAAGAAGCAGCAGCAGGAGGCTGTGCAGGTGTTGGGTCAGCTTACTGATTGGAGGCTTCCGGCTCAAATGTGGTCAAGGCAGGCTCAGGAGCGATTAGCTCATTCTGCTCGTGTGGCGAAGGCTGTGTCTGCTCGGCGGGCAGAGGCTAGTTATGTTTCTTCACCTCGTGGGTGGGATTATGAGCGTGGTCGGGGGCCGGGACTGGAGCGCTAGGTTCGGGGTTTGGCCTGGTGTGGGGGTGTTTGTCTTTCCCGGTAGCAGCTTCATGATTTCTCTTGGTGTACTGGTTGCTGTCAAGGGCGGGCTGCGCCCGTCGCTGGGGCGATTCGCGTGCCGCTCACCCTATGACAGCACCGGTACACCAAGAAGAGGGGCGCTGCCTATCACCGGGAAAGCTGCACTCCTGAAATACACCGAAGAGAACGGCCTAATGACAATCGCAACGAAAAATCTACCGCAGTTGCATCTTTACCCCCGTTAGGGCTTTTGCCTCCAGCACTCAATAACTTGCGATTCATTCGCCAGCCAACTACCTAGCTGAGGGTCAATAGCTGCCACTAACCGCACCGTAGCTCTATGAATCTCAGGTACTCCCATATTCAATAGACTTTCATGATGAGCTACACGATTCCGTGCCACATGCATCTGTGTTAATCGATAAGAAATCACATACGGGTTCGACTCATAGGGGAAAGCTAAAGACAAAGCCTGATTCCAGAGGTCTAATTGTGAGTTTTTAGTACGAACCTGGTCACGGTTAAGAGGATCACTCGTGTTCAAACGCCCATCAGGTAGCAAATGTTTCCAGGTGCCTAAAGTGATATGAGCAAGGACATCATCATGTGTAATTGCAGCACCGTGCCTGGGATGGGAGAGAACTCTAGCGTTGAGGTCTTGTTTGGCTCTGAAGAAGGCGGTGTCGTATTCGGAAATTAGCCTATTGCCTCGTTTTGAGAAGATGAGGTTTGCGAGTTTCTGAGAGGGGTGTTTAAGCCATTCTTCGGACCCTCCACTTGGGCGGCGGCGGGGATCGCGGCGGTGTAGTGGGGCACCTGTTTGATTGTGGGTAGAGCCGGGGCGTTGGGGCTGTTTGAGGTTCCAGGTGCGTAGTTGTTGGTCGATGGCTTCGCGGATAAAAATTTCTGCGTGGCCGATAGCTTTATTCATCTCTTGGGACAGTTGGCTGTTCCAGAGATAGAGTTCTCGCTGTTGTGCAGCAGTAGGGCGGGTGCTTTTGTAGGGTGCGAAGCGTTCGGCTGCCATGTAGTTTTCAAAGCTGAACATGAATGGGTGTGCTCCGTCTCTGTGTGCGCTGAGAGTGATGTTACAGGAATCTAATTTAGGTTCTGGTAGGCTAAGAGGCAGAAACCGAGCCACCAGCTTTCATGCTGGTATCTAAGAGACTCTGGTGTATTTATCGAGAAATGCTCCCTTGCATGCTTCTAAGCGTGTGAGGGCTTTCTTTTACCTTGATTCGATGCTGCCAGATAGGCAGTAGGCTCCCGCTGCGGGATGAATCAGCAGTGGAGCAAAACCATCTCCAGAAGGGTTTTGCACCAGTAAAAACTTTTAAGAAATCTGTTAAGTCCTTAAAGGACAGCACCAAAAATTTTCCTCTGACAGCGATGGTTGAATCTACTGCTGACTCAGTTGAGCGGCGAACCGATCCATAGTGTTTTTGGCGGCATTGGTATCTTCAAGGTCATTCATGATGACCGAAAAAACCAGTACCCGGCCCGAGTCCGTGACGGTGTAGCCGGTCAGTGAAAGCACCGAGTTGAGGGTCCCGGTTTTTGCGCGAACCACTCCGCGCCCGCTGAGCTCATCAGCGTCATTGAAACGATTAGCCAGCCCCAGAGTGCCACTGTAGCCCGCCACGGGCAGACCCTGTAAGGCCAGGCGTTCGCCTGAGCTTCCCTTGACCGCTCGTAGGGCGATACCGGTCAGTAGCTCATTGCTGACCTTGTTATTCATAGACAGGCCACTGAGATCGACCTGGGTGTAGTTGGTGGGTAAGCCCGCCTGAGCCAGGGCCTCACGCACAGCGGTGATAGCTCCTTGGGTGGAGCCGTCGCCGCCGGTGAGCACAGAGAGATTACGGCCCAGGGTTTCTGCCAGGGAATTATCTGATTCTTGCATCATGAGGGCTGACTGTTCTGCT
>JAXFPK010000076.1:0-6982 GCA_034179845.1 Rothia sp. (in: high G+C Gram-positive bacteria)
TCCAACACTGAGCCCTTCCTGCGCCTGAACCTTGAGGCCCCCGACCAGGCCACCATGGAGCGTGTGCGCGATCAAATCCTCAAGATTGTGCGTGAGGCCTAGAGCTAACCGCCAGCTACTAAGGCACAGGACGCCCGCCCCGCTTTCCTGCCATACGGCAAGGAAGGTGGGGCGGGCGTCCTTTTCTATCTACCTTTAGGTCAGCTTAGGAGTCACGGGCCTGGTCGTGCAGCATCCACTGGTCGGGGCCGAAGATCTCGTACCGAATGTTCGTACCGGGCAGGCCAGCTTCGATCAGCTGGGAGCGGACGCCCTGCATGAAGCCCAGGGGGCCGCACAGGTAGACAGAAGCGTTAGCGGGCACGTTCAGTTCAGCCACGTTAACGCGGCCCTCGAAGTTGCCCTCGCCAGCGGCCTCGATGAAGGAGACTAGGCGGCCGTTTTCGAGCATCTCAACGTAAGCGGTCATCTCATCGCGCAAGGGCCAGGTAGTAAAGGAACGGTCGGCGTGTACAACAACGACCTCACGATTGGAGCCGGTTGCTGCCAGTTCGGACAGGAAGGCAATCATAGGAGTGACGCCGATACCGGCGGAGAAGAGGTAAAGGGGCTGGGACTCGTCGTCGCCGAAACTACCCAGAGTAACGTCGCCGTAGGGGTTGGAGACCTCAACGATAGCGCCGATCTCGAGCTCATGCAGGATGGGAGTCATTTCACCGGCGGTGTCGAGCTTAATGGCAACGCGGCGCTGGTTCTTCTCGGCAGGTAGCAGGGTGAACTGGCGGGCCTGACGCAGGCCGTCCTTAGCCTTGGTGACGATAGAAACGTACTGGCCGGCAATGGCGTCGGTCATGGCAACGGCGTTGGCGGGCTCAAAGGTAAGGTCGAGCACGTTTTCGCCCGTTTCCTTGCGCTCGACCAGGCGGAAGGGGGCGAACATAAGGTCGTTGGCCTGGGAGGCGTAGAGGCCCTTTTCGAGTTTGATAAGGGCGTCGGCCATAAGCCAGTAGACCTCGGTCCAGGCTTCTGCGATTTCAGGAGTCAGAATATCACCCAGGTTAGCGGCGATAGCCTCGAAGAGGTACTTGTAGACGGTGGGGTATTCTTCTTCGCGCAGGCCCAGTGAGGCGTGCTTGTGGGCGACGCGGGAGAGTACCTCATCGGGATACTTATCGGGGTTAGCCAAAATATAGGAAGCAAAGACAGCAATCGACCCGGCCAAAGCCTTAGGCTGGGTACCTTCAAGCTGAGAGGAACGAGAGAACATGCCGTCAAGCAAGTCAGGGCGGGCAGCGAACATACGCTGGTAGAAGTCGGGAGTGATGTCGTTGATACGTTCGGCGATAACGGGCAATGTTGCTTCGATGATGGGGCGGGACTTTGCTGAAAGCACGGCTTTTCCTTAGTGACAGAGTGTTGTTAAACCACCATCAATTTAGCATGCAAAATGCTGGTTTTGTGGAAAGCCTCGTTCCCGACCTTTCGCACAGGGACGGGACAGCAAAACCCATTAGCGGAAGGATGCCTGGGGCAGTTTCTTGGTCTGAGCCAAAGGGCCCAGCCCCAGTTCTAGAAAAACCGGCCCCATCTGCGGCTCACTCGGCAGCTTAGAAATCACCACAGGGTCAAGGATTTTAAAGAATTCTTCACGGGCATTAGCCAGAATCTTTTTCAAGGAACAACTATGGCTCATGGGGCATTTATTTTCCCCTTCCTCACATTCCACCATGGGGATAACGCCCTCAGAAGCGCGCAGAACCTGCCCCACAGTAGCACGGGCACCAGCCTCTGAAAGGCGCACACCACCGGTACGGCCGCGAGTAGACTCCACCAGCCCCAAATTAGCTAAGAAAGCCACAGACTTAGCCACATGGTTATAGGGGGTACCTACCCCCTCAGCAATTTTCTGGGTAGAAATCTGCTCACCCTTGAGACCCGATAACAGCATCAGGACGCGTAACGACACGTCAGAGAATGCGGTAAGACGCACGGGCCAACTCCTTGATTAGTGTGAGAACGAGTGAAGCTTCTTCCTTCTCACGGTACAGCCAAAAAGGTTCACGATTCAACTTTTGTTCGCTTGAGGGGCGTAATGTTGCATCGTCTTTACCATAATGACAGGCAGAATGAACCACCGAGCACCTAGTTCCATACGGCACACCTGCCCGCTCACTTGTAGCAGTTAGGGGTTAGGTACGAGTAGTATTAATACTGTAAACACACGCGGGCACACACCCAGTCATCACACACGATCTGACGACAAGGGGCACACTGACCGCACTCACCGTCTCTTCACCGGCCTTCCTCTAGTGCGCCGGTGTAGAACTAGACATAAGGAACTATCTTGTCACAGCTTGATAACTCCATCCAGGAACTCCTGTCCATTGAAGGCGCAACCGGTGCAGCTCTCGTTGACATCTCCTCAGGCATGGCCCTAGCCTCCGGCGGTACCCCCGGCTTCGACCTAACCGTTGCCGCAGCAGGTAACTCCAACGTAGTGCGCGCCAAGCTCAAGACCATGAACGACCTGGGCCTTACCGGCAACATCGAAGACGTCATGATTACCCTCTCTTCCCAGTACCACCTCATCAACGTTCTGAACGCTTCAGACACCACCGGCCTCTTCGTGTACCTGGTACTGGACCGCAACACTGCTAACCTGGCCCTGGCCCGTCACAAGCTGAACGCTATCTCAAGCCGCATCACCCTGTAAAACACTGCTACAGGCAGCGCCTAAAACCTAGAAATAGCCAAAGAACCCCCGGTAGCCTATGGGCTACCGGGGGTTCTCTGCATGAGCCTCTTACAATAAGCGCCCCGCTAGGGGGGCGGCTAGACCACTTCTTCGCCTAGAGCCTCACCCATCAAGCTATCTTCAGTCGCAACCTTATTCTGCTGAATCGACACCAGCTCACCAGAACGCATCACAGCAATACGGTTACAGATACCAATAAGCTCAGACATATCTGAACCAATCAGGAGAATAGAGGTACCCTTATCGGTCAGTTCCGTCAGCATCTTATAAATCTCGCTCTTAGCGCCCACATCGATACCACGGGTGGGGTGATTGAGAATCAAAATCTCACAGTCGGTCGTCATCCAGCGAGCCAAAGCAACCTTCTGCTGATCACCACCAGATAGCTTGCCCACTTCGCCCTGAATGTTCGTGGTCTTGATACGCAGCTTCTGAATCTGCTCAGCCACCTCACGCAAGGCAGAGACTTCGTGCAAGAAACCCTGAGGGCGCTCCTTAAGGCCAGCGCTCTCCATGAGGGTCTTAGCGATAGAACGCTCATTGGCCAGGCCAAGCTCATCGTCATTATCTGATAGGTAGCCGATACCGTAACCGACAGAGTCCTCAGGGGAGCTAATGGTGACGTCCTCACCATTAATCTTGAGGGCGCCAAACTGAGCCGTGGGGTCTACACCCACCAGGGCAGCTGCAACCTCGTTAATACCTGAACGGCGCAAACCAGTCAGACCAAAAATTTCACCGCGATCGACTGAAAAAGTGACGTTATTGAGAGAACCCTGGGCGCTGGTGAGATTCTCAACGACCAGCTTAGCGCTCTCACCGGCGAACTCTTCGGGGCGCCCGCCCATCTCAATTTCGCGGTTGAACATCTTAAAAGCGATTTCTTCTGCACTCATGGTACCGGGAGTAATCTCAGTGCTGATAGTGCCATCAGAAAGAATGACCGCACGGTTAGCCAGTGAGCGGATCTCATCAATACGGTGGGTGATGTAGATGACCGCACGGCCCTCAGCGGCCAGCTTACGAGTCACCTCATGAAGCTGGTAAATCTCATAGTCGTTAAAGGTAGCAGCAACTTCGTCCATGAGCACCAGGCGGGTGTTCTCAGCCTGCATACGCGCAACCTCAACCAGGGCCTGCTCAGCACGAACCAAATCGCCCATCTTTGCGCGAGGGTCTACGGCCAAGCCAATATCTGAAATGAGCTCCTGGGCCCGGGCAACCAAGGCCTCTTCATCTTCACCTGCATGCTCGGTAGAACGAAAAATCGACTGAGCAACGGTAAGTTCGGGGTCTACCTTGAACTTCTGCCGGATAGAACCGACACCAGCTTCAAGAGCCTCTTCGGGAGTGTGGGGGGCGTACTTTTCACCGTCTAGGGTGATAGTTCCCCCACCGGGGCGGTCCCAGCCGCCCAGAATCGACAGGAAGGTTGATTTTCCTGCACCATTTTCGCCCAGAAGACCTATAATCTCACCGGCAGCGACCTCCAAATTAACGCCTTTGAGCGCGCGAAGGTGGTCGTGGTTCTTGGTGAGGTTCTTAACGCTCAGCAAATTTCCCACTCTGTTCTTTCCTTCCAACATGCGAGTAATGATATACCCATGATGCCGTGCACAAAGCTCTGTAGTAGGTCGGTGGCCAGTCGATGAGCTTTGTGGGGGAAGCACAGCAGGGCTCCATAAAATTCAGCCATTCTTAAGCATTCTACAGAATATAAAGCCAGCTTTACATCCACTCTTTAGAGCAATCGCCCTATTCTATCCGGGCAAGAAGGAGGTGCCCTGTGTGAAACAATTTTCACGCAGGGCACCTCCTAGATTAGGCCGCTTTTACATTCTTTGGTCAAGACGTAGTTGCAACCCTCAGGGCTAACCACCCTAGCTCAGCTCAGCAGCCAGAGCATCACGCTGGGCGTGAATCTCAGCAGGTACCTTATCGCCCAAGAAAGCTAGCCATTCGTCGATACCGGGCAGTTCTTCTGCCCATTCGTCCTTCTTCACAGACAAAGCTGCGGTGAGCTCTTCATCGGTGATGTCCAGGCCGGTAGTATCCAGGTCGTCCTTAGTGGGTACAACGCCCAAGAAGGTCTGCTGGCCCTCAGCCTTGCCGTCGATACGGTCAAAGATCCACTTGACGACGCGGGAGTTCTCACCGAAGCCAGGCCAGGCGAAGCTGCCATCGGGGGTGCGGCGGAACCAGTTGACGTAGTAGACCTTGGGCATGTTCTCTTCACCGTGCTTCTTGCCCAGGTCAATCCAGTGCTGGATGTAGTCACCAGCGTTGTAGCCGATGAAGGGCAACATAGCCATGGGGTCGCGGCGAATAACGCCTACGGTGCCCTTAGCTGCGGCGGTAGTCTCAGAGGAGAGGGTTACACCGCGGAAAACGCCCTGCTCCCAGCTAGATGCCTCAGCGACGAGGGGAACAGTGGTCTTACGGCGACCACCGAAGATGATGGCTGACAGGGGCACACCATCAGGAGCGTAGTATTCTTCAGCCAGCATATCTGCCTGAGAGATGGGGGTGCAGAAACGTGAGTTGGGGTGAGCTGCCGGGCGGCCAGACTCAGGGGTCCAGTCATTACCCTGCCAGTCAATCAGGTGCTCAGGAACCTCATCGGTCTTGCCTTCCCACCACACAGAGTTGTCATCGGTAAGAGCTACGTTAGTGAAGATGGTGTTGCCCTTAGCAATGGCGCGCATGGCGTTGGGGTTGGTAGACCAGCCGGTGCCAGGTGCAACACCGAACAGACCAGCTTCAGGGTTCACAACGTAAGGTTTGCCATCGCGGAACTCAATCCAGGAGATGTCGTCACCGATCATCTCGGCCTTCCAACCGTCAATGGTGGGATCCATCATGGCGAAGTTGGTCTTACCACAGGCAGAGGGGAAAGCAGCGGAGATGTACTTGCTCTCACCTTCGGGGTTGGTCATCTTCAGCACCAGCATGTGCTCAGCCATCCAGCCTTCATCGTGGCCAATAGCAGAGGCGATACGCAGGGCGTAGCATTTCTTACCCAGCAGGGCGTTACCGCCGTAGCCAGAACCGTAAGACCAGATTTCACGGTTCTCGGGGAACTGCACAATGTACTTTTCAGGGTTGCAGGGCCAGGGGACGTCCTTGTCGCCAGGGGCCAGGGGTGCGCCAACAGAGTGCAGAGCCTTCACGAAGAAGGCGTTGGTTTCGGTCATCTTCTTGAGCACATCGGTGCCGATAGTTGCCATAATGCGCATGGAGACAACTACGTAGGCAGAGTCGGTGATTTCAACACCGAACTTGGGGTTGGTGGCATCGAGTGAGCCCATGACGAAAGGAATGACGTACATGGTGCGCCCACGCATAGAACCGGTGAAGAGCTTGGTGAGGGTAGCCTTCATCTCGGCGGGGTCACGCCAGTTGTTGGTGGGGCCAGCGCCTTCTTGGGTCTCGGAGCAGATGAAAGTGCGCTCTTCAACGCGGGCTACGTCATCAGGGTCAGAGAAGGCAACATAAGAGTTAGGGAATTCGTGGTCGCTGAGCTTACGGAAAGTACCAGCTTCAACGAGTTCCCCGGCCAGGCGGTCGTATTCTTCCTGTGAGCCATCGGCCCAGTGGATACGCTCAGGCTGAGTCATCTGAGCAATCTCGGCAACCCACTGCAACAGTTCTGCGTGAGTAGTAGGCGCCTGGGCAGTTATGTTGTCAATCGAAATGTCAGTCATCTGACGCTTCCCCTTATTAGCTTGGTTTGATCGCTACAGCACTTTGACTATGCCGCAGGGACAAAATGGCACCTGCGACATCTCTAGGAATATAGAAAACAGAAAAACGCGCCACCCATAGCAATGAATAAACGCGTTTCGTGTCGTGCACTGTCACATCATTGTGTACCACCAGAGTACAGACCTTATTCCGGTTTGTCCTCATAGAGGAATATTTATTACGTCACAGCTGAGTTAGCTTAGAGCCACAGAACCTCCCCTACGGTCTGAAATAAAAAGTTTTACCCTTCTTTTACCCCTAGTTTTCCGCGAGTTTTCGCGGTTTTTAGACCCGTAAAGAGCCACGTGAGAGCAGGGTCACGCATTTTCGATTTGCACACCTGCCAAAACCTGCGTAATGTATTACCTGTTGCCGCGACGGGCTGACAGAGCCGGTCAAAGCATAATGCGCCTGTAGCTCAACGGATAGAGCATCTGACTACGGATCAGAAGGTTGGGGGTTCGAATCCCTTCGGGCGCACCA
>JAXFPK010000112.1:0-18045 GCA_034179845.1 Rothia sp. (in: high G+C Gram-positive bacteria)
AAAAACAGTAACCCCGGCGATATGCAAGAGCAGGGATCGTTCCGGGGTTTTCATTCTCAACTATAATGCTAAGAACCATGGGAAACAAGAAGGTATCAGTCGAAGAGTTAGAGGTGTGGTTCTCAGAACCTCGACTTCACAGGTACAGGATGTATAGGAATCCGGAGCAGGTCTACCACTGGAATGCTCATATCACCAAGGAACTCTTAGTTGACATCGGCCACCTCGAAATCCTACTGCGAAATGCAGTAGACAGAGCCCTCCGCCAAGATGACAGATACGGCAAATACTGGTTTCAGAACTCTGCCCTACCGCTGAGCTATCAAGCTCAGAAAAGCGTGGTTAAAGCGGTCGAACGCGCAACGCGGCGCGGGACAAGGCCTTTGGACGCCGGTCGGGTTATCGCAGAACTACCTTTTGATTTCTGGAGGTATTTATTCTCAAAGTACTACCAAGCAACGGTCTGGCCAAAGTTTGCTAGCTGCCTGTCAACCAAGGTCAGCAGAGTCGAATTTGAGCGCCATCTCAACTTTGTTTATATCAACCGTAATCGTTTCTCTCACCATGAACCTATCATCAAGGGAAGCTACGAGGATGATCTCGCATATGTTCAGAGTCTATTGGCTTCTATCTATTTTTTAGCATCTCTTATCTCAGACAATACTTCCTTGTGGATTCGACAGAATTCATCTGTAGATGAGAGGTTAGGGAATCATCCAGATGCCAACTCGTGAGGGCCACGCACAAACTATCGCTGCTTATTCTGAGCGTGCTCAAGAATATGCAACGGTGTTAGGACATATTAAAGCTACGAAAGAGGCCGATCGAAAGCTGGTTAGCTCTTGGGCCAGTTCCGTCGCGGGGATTATCCTTGACCTTGGATGCGGGCCTGGGCACTGGACAAATTTTATTGCATCACAAGGTATAAAGGTGAAGGGCCTTGACCCCACTCCCCTTTTTATTGAAATTGCCTCAGAAAAATATCCTCATGAGCAGTTTGAGGTGGGAACAGTTGCAGATGAAGCAGGAAAGGAATATCGCGGGGTTCTTGCTTGGTACTCCCTCATACATTGCGCACCAGAACAACTCTTACAGGAACTAAAAGGTATCTGGTCGGTTCTTTCTGAGGACGGCACCCTCCTGCTTGGGTATTTTCGGGGAAAATCTCTAGGAATCTTTAACCACGCGGTCACCCCGGCCTGGTACTGGCCTGATAGTTTTATGGCCGAGATTCTTAGTCAGGCAGGATTCCAAATCCTTGACCAAGAGTATCGAACTGATCAAGATGCTCGCCCTCATGGCGCAATAGTTGCACAAAAGGTGACCCCTGGGAGGGGAGATTTTTAGAAGTTAACAGGCTATAAGACCCAAGGTAAATAAAGAGCCCCGCAGGCTATACCAGCGGGGCTTGTTGTGTGCGCCCTGTGGGGCTCGAACCCACGACCCACGGATTAAAAGTCCGATGCTCTACCAACTGAGCTAAAGGCGCATCCACTGAGTAAACTCAGCGTCTCCCACTATACACTCTCCCAGCCCAAACCTGCAAAAACCCGAGCCGTGGCGGGCGTCCGCGCCGCTACCGTGCTGTAATAACTGTGTGAGCGATCTTCTGCACAACCCCCTGGCCAGCTACATCGCAGCCCTGCTGCTCTTCCTTGGCCTCACCACAGCCCTCCTGATTGCGCACAAGATCCGACTACGCTGGCAACCCTACATCGCTACCGTGCGGGCCTGCCTGCAACTTGCCGTGATTGCTCTTCTGCTACAAGGCATCCTGGCGGCCCCTTGGGCCCTGGTGCTCTTTATCGCCCTCATGCTTACCACCGCAACCGCCACCTCAGGTAAGCACAGTAGGCAGCTCCATCATGGGCTAGTAGCCACCACCCTGGCCATCATCACTGGGCCGCTGATCTCTGTTGCTCTCATCTTCCTCCTGGGGCTAGTGCCCTACTCCACCCAAAATCTGGTGGCTGTTGCCGGTATCGTCATCGGCGGCACCATGGCTATCACCACCCTCACAGCCCGCAATTTCACCGCCCTTGCCACCGCCCGGCAAGGCGAAATTGAAGGCTGGCTAGCCTTAGGGGCCACAGCCCCAGTAGCCTTTCGTGACATCACCAAAGCCGCAATCACAGAAGCCCTCACCCCCGGCCTTGACCAGACTCGTGCCACCGGTCTGGTCACCCTGCCTGGAACCTTCGTTGGGGCTCTCATGGGTGGGGCCTCACCCCTACTCGCAGCCCAGCTCCAAGTCGCCGTACTGGCAGGCCAAACCCTTGCCGGCACCATCTCAGCTCTCATACTCACCAGCATCGTCACCCGCACCCGGGTTTTACCCCTGACCACATAGTCTTCCCCTTTCTCCCCTAGCAGATCTACACTGGTAGGCATGCCCTCTGAGACCCGCTTTCACCGCCCCGTCCGCCTCTCCACCGAAAAGTTTGAACGCTACCAGGGGGCAGGTAGCCCAGAAGACCTAGCTACTGCCGCCCAGGCGTCCGCCCGTGCCCTGCTCTCGCGCGGACGCGCCAACGAAGACCCCTCAGTCACTAAACGCCTAGTTCACTACACCGATGAGTTCGGTATCGAAGCAGTAGCAGAGCTCTGGTCGAGGGCCGCAGCGGTCACCATCGCTGGGGCTCTTTGGCGTATCTACGCCCTGCGCGGGGTGATTCGCGCTAACTCTCAGCTCATGAGCCACTACTATGAGCGTGGCATGCACTCTAGCTACCTGGCCCAGGCCCTAGCCGGGGTGCCCTCCCCACCCACAGCCAACGAAATTTGTGCCACCGTTGATGCCATCCTTGCTGGGGCCTACACCGGCGATTTTGATGTTGCCCTCAACCGCTTTGCGGCTTTCTGCCGGGTGCTGGCACTAGGTCAGGACGACGTCGCCCTAGAACTGCGGCACGGCCAGACCGTCTCACCACGCGGCGGGCCCCCTCATGAAGCCACCAGCACCTACTCCCCCTCCGCCGAGGTGCGCGATGAGGCGGCGGTGCGGGCCACCCGCCTGCGGTCAGCAGCCCGCAAACTAACCGGTACCGCCCGGGAACTCGAAGAAGCAGCCCTCAACTGGCGGGCAGGAACCCTGGACTAGCAGCCGCGCACCCACCTGCCCGACAAGCAAAATTCTTGGGGTCAACGATGGGGGTTGACACCACTGACGAAGAAGAGAATGATGGATACCAAGATGTCAGGCTGCTAATAGGTAGCCCCGGGCTCCAAATCTTTAGCCGCTTCGAGCGGCCTTCCGCCGAGAGGCGCTCCCAGCCTGACATCGCTAAACTTCATACCGCTAGACGCCGGGCGCCGCCTCCCTTTCCACGAGGCAGGTAGCCCGGCTTCTGCGTCCACCCCGGAAGAGGCCAGGGGCGTCAGCTCGTTAACCTTGGCACGGTACCATAACATCAGCACCTGACCGATCGACCACACACAGGAGAGCTGGCCCATGCTCCAACGCATGTTCCCCCACGAAAACACCTCACTGACCGCCCTCGCTGCACTCTCAGAACAGGTCACAGGGGCAGCCGCCCTACTCTCAGAAATGGTCGGTGCCCCAGAAGAACGCTACCCCGAACTCCTCGAACGCGCCCTCAGCCACGAAGCAACAAGCCTCGACATGCTACACACCACCATGACCGCGGTGCGCAGCTCCTTCTCAACCCCCATCCCCCGCGAAGACATCTACACCCTAGCCGTCTCGCTCAACAACGTGGTAGAAAAACTCACCTCAGCAGCTAACATCCTGCACCTCTACCACATTGTACGGTTCTCACCCAAGGCAGCCACCGTGCTCGACATCATCCAACGCCAAGCCCTGCTCACCACCGAAACCATCCCCAAACTCAGCACCCTCCGCGACCTCGACGACTACTGGATCACCCTGATACGCATCACCAAACAAGCGGTGCGCATGGCCGAAGAATACGACGCAGACATTCAAGACCGCTACAAGCAAACCCGCTACCTACAAACCACCCGGTTCGTGCACAAGCTCATAGAAGCCTCAGAAGCAATGCGCACCGTCGCCACCGAAATTGGCCGCATCATCGTGCAGGAATCCTAGTGACCCTCACCCTCTTTACCCTCAGCTGCCTAGCCCTGATTGCCTTCACCTTCGTCACCGGCTTTCACGACGCCCCCAACGCCACCGCAATACCCGTTAAAACCCGGGCCCTCACCCCCAAAATAGCCCTCCGCACCAGCGCCCTCTTCAACACCATCGGGATGGCGACAACCGGTATCATGCTCGGGTCAGTCACCACCCACTGGCTGACCGTACCCCCAAACCAGACCGGCCTAGGGCTCATCTTTACCGCCCTCATCACAGCTATCAGCTGGAGCATTATCACCTGGTGGTTCCGCATCCCCTCATCGTCCACCCACGCCCTCATCGGGGGCCTAGCAGGGGCAGCATGGGCAGCTCAAACCACCGGCCTTGGAACCTTCAACCCCTTCTCAGAGCCCCTCGCCACCTTCATCGTCGTGCCCCTTATCCTGGCACCTATCCTCCTCTTCCTTGTAGCCTGGGCAGCTGTCTTCCCCTTCTACGGCCTATTTCGGCGCTCCTACCCTGCCACCGTCAACCGCTTCTCCCGTAGCGTGCTCTCCCTAGCTAACTCCCTTATCTCCCTGGTTCACGGCATCCAGACCGGGCAGCGGGTTATCGTCATCTACGCTGTTCTGCTCCTCGCAGCCGGGCTAGAAGCAGGCCCTGCCACCTACATAGTCTCAGCTGTCTTCCTTGCCCTCGTACTAGGTCTTGGCACCCTCCGAGGAAGTTCCCGTATCGGCTATACCTTCGCCCACCAGATGGTCAAAGTTGACCCTTTCCGCGGGGCAGTAGCACAAAGCTCAACAGCCCTAGCCATGGTGCTGCTCCAATTCTTCTTAAATACCCCCGTCTCCTCCTCTCACCTCGCAGCCTCAGCCGTGCTCGGCTCAGGAGTCAACCAGCGCTTCGCTGCGGTACGCTACAAAATCGTGCTGCGCATTATCTTGACCTGGCTGATTACCATGCCCATCTGCTTCGTACTCTCAGCAACCCTCTTCCTGGCGCTCTCACCCCTGCTATAGCGCTCCCACCACCAGCAATGTGCGACTAGACTGTACAGGAGGAACCCTCGTACCCCTCCCAGCTACTCACCCCACATGAGCGGCGCCTCGGGCGCACTCCCCGTAGCGCACAACGCTTTGTGAAAGGAAACCGCTAATCATGCCTCGCATTCTCGTGCTCGCAGACCTAGGGAAATCTGCGTACCACACCGGCGACGAAGCCACGGGTATCGCCACCGCCGACGAGCTCACCCGCCGCGGCTACGAAGTCTTCATCGCAACCCGCACCATCGAGCACTCCCAAGCCCCCATAGGCACAGCCACCGGGTACATCAAGACTCTCAACGTCCCGGCCCCTCCCGCCGAACGCGAAATCTTCCTAGATCAGGTCAAACAGCACCTGGTCGGCTACCCCGCCAGTGAAGAGATCACCACTTTCGTCCGTCAGGTAGCAGACATGGACGGCATCGTCTTGGCAGGCGGCGGCACCATGAACTCATCAAGCGGGCACCTTCTCTACGAACGCGCCGCCTACGCCCTAGTAGCAAAAACCCACGGGATTCCCCTCATAATCTCTAGCCAGTCAGTAGGGCCGGTGCTCACCGACGCCGACACAAAAATCCTGCACGATATGCTCAGCTGCGCCCAGCTCATCGGCATGCGGGAACGCTCCTCACACGCCTGGGCCCTTAAACGGGCTATCACATCCCACCTCGTGGTGGACGATGCCACTTTCTACCAGCCCCAAGGCCGCTCCCTACTCGGGCAACCCACCACCAACCTACCTGAGCGCTACATTTGCGCCACCTTCTCAGGCCTCAACGCAGGGCAAGCCCGGGTCATCGGGCAGCTCCTAGATGACATGCACCGCAACTACGGCCTACACACCGTCTTCCTACCCCACCTGGGAGGCTCCCTCACAGACCAGGGCGATGCGGCTACCCACGCCGAGATTGCCTCACACATGTTCTCTAACCCCACCCAGCTACCGGTCCTCCACGCGGACATGGCCACCCAGGTGCACAGCAAAGCCTTCATCGGCTTCTCCACCCACTACCACCCCGGCGTTTTTTCTCTCTCCGCCGGTGTGCCCTTCATAGCCCTGCTACCTGATGCTCACAGCAACATGTGCATACGCGGCATGATGGAACAGTACGGGGCTGAAAACTACGCCATCCCCCTAGCTCTTCTCAACTCTGAGGCCCCAGCAGCAGCCCTGCACGAGGTTATTCAGCTACGCAACGAACTCTCTGAAAGCCTACGAGCACGAACCAATCAGCTACGCGAATTCTCCGTCAGCTGGTGGGACGCCGTCGCCCACCTGCTCCTCCACCGGGCAGGGAAGCCCGCCCCAGCCGTCCGCGAACTGGGAAGCACCCCCACCATCTTTACTGGCGAATGGAACATTACCAACCTGCTCGTCCGCGACGATATTGCCGAGATCTCTCTTGCCGCCGCCCAGGCCAGCGCAGAAAGTGACCGCGCCCTCTCATGGGACTACCAGCGGCTACTCCAACGTGACCAGGCCCAAAGCCGGGCCGACGAGCTAGAACGCCGCAACGCCGAACTAGCTGATTCTTTGATTGAGGCTGAAGAAAACGCGACCTTACGCGGTTGGGTGCGCCGCAAGATGCGCGGCGAATAACCCCTATGAGGCCACCTGCCTGCGGTGCCCAGCTTTAGGCTCCGGGTGCTGAGAGCAGTCTCAACAAAAGCCGCCCGACCCCGTCCTTTCCAGCAGCGAAAGGAGTACGGGGCCGGGCGGCACACACATTCCCATGGTGTTCCCTCCCCCGCAGAGATACGGGGTGAGGGAAGTTGTTGCGCCCGCCTAGGCGGGCAGCTAGCGGTTTAGCCGAAGCGACCTGAGACGTAGTCTTCGGTCGCCTTCTGGCTGGGGTTGTTGAAGATTTCCTGGGTGGGGGCATACTCAATGAGCTTGCCGGGCTTGCCAGTACCTGCAATGTTGAAGAAGGCGGTCTTGTCTGAGACGCGGGCTGCCTGCTGCATATTGTGGGTCACGATAACTACGGTGAAGTTTTCTTTGAGCTCGTTGATGAGGTCTTCAACAGCCAGGGTTGAGATGGGGTCAAGGGCGGAGCAGGGCTCGTCCATGAGGATTACATCGGGCTTGACCGCAATAGAGCGAGCGATGCACAGGCGCTGCTGCTGACCACCGGAGAGGCCGGAGCCCGGCTTGTCCAGGCGGTCCTTGACCTCGTTCCAGAGGTTAGCGCCACGCAGGGATGACTCAACCAGCTCATCTGCCTCGGTTCGGGAGATTTTACGGTTGTTGAGCTTGACGCCAGCCAGCACGTTCTCACGAATTGACATGGTGGGGAAGGGGTTAGGGCGCTGGAAGACCATACCGATCTGTGAGCGGACGACTACAGGGTCAACACCCTTACCGTAGAGGTTTTCACCATCGAGCAGGACCTTACCTTCAACGCGGGCGCCAGGGATTACCTCGTGCATGCGGTTAAGGGTGCGCAGGAAGGTTGACTTACCACAACCGGAGGGGCCGATGAAGGCGGTGACGGTGCGGGGTTCGATTTCCATGGAGATGTCTTCTACTGCGAGGAAGTCGCCGTAGTACACGTTCAGGTTTTCAACGTCGATGCGCTTTGACATGGAGTTTCCTTTTTCTAAAAGTCTTGGTGGCCGGTAGGTGCGCTAGCTGGTGCGCTGTAGGGTTTTATCGGCCGGTCTTGGGAGCGAAGATCTTTGCGACGGTTCGGGCGATAAGGTTGAGCACCATCACGATAATAATGAGGATCAACGCAGCAGCCCAGGCGCGAGTCTCTGAGACGGAGGCGGCAGTGGGGCTGGTGGGCGTCATAATCTGGTAGTAGATGTAGGTGGGCAGGGTGGCCATCCAGCCGTTGAAGGCACTCCAGTTGATGGAGGTGACAAAACCTGCGGTGACCAGAATAGGTGCAGTCTCACCGATGACGCGGGCAATAGCCAGGGTGACACCTGAGGCGATACCCGAGATAGCGGTGGGGATAACAACCTTCATGATGGTGCGCCATTTACGCACACCCAGGGCGTAGGAGGCTTCGCGCAGCTCGTTAGGTACGATACGCAGCATCTCTTCGGCGTTACGCACCACGGTAGGAATCATGAGGACCGACAGGGCGACGGCTGCCACCAGGCCCATACGGGTCATAGGGTTTCCTGATACTAGGGCGAAGAAGGAGGCTGCGAAGAGACCAGCCACAATGGAGGGGATACCTGTCATGACGTCTACGAAGAAGGTGATGGCCTTAGAGAGCCACTTGCCCTGACCGTATTCCACCAGGTAGATGGCGGTGAGCAGGCCGATAGGAACCGAGATGACGGTGGCCAGCAGGGTAATTTCTAGGGTACCGATGATGGCGTGGTAGATACCGCCAAGGATGGGGCCTTCACCTGCGGCTGCGGCATTATCGTGCACACCGGTGACACCCTTCATGGAGGTGCCCAGGAAGTTACCTGATAGGCCGGGAATACCCTTGGCTAGTACCGTGTAGAGCACTGAGACCAGGGGGATGAGGGCCACCAGGAAGGTGCCGTAGACCAGGTAGCGGGCGAAGGCGTCCTGACCCTTGCGTTTACCTTCAAAGGAGGCAACGGCTAGGGGGCCTGCGATAACGAAGATGAGGCCTGTAAAGAGGGCGAAGGTGGCGATGGAGAAGCCAGTGAGTGCGCTCATAGCAGCACCAAGAATCAGGGCTCCTGCGCCAACGGCTAGGGGTAGCCATTTGGGGGCCTGGCGGGTGGCGAAGCGGGATGAGGTGGTAGCTACAGACATTAGTTAGCTCCTGAGAAGTCCTTGTAGCGGGCCACGATCATGCGGGCCATGATGTTGACAATGAGGGTAATCACGAAGAGTACCAGACCAGCTGCGATAAGTTCAGACATGCGCAGGCCGTAGGCTTCGGGGAAGTTGAGGGCGATTTCTGAGGCGAACGTCTGGTTACCGGACTGGATGAGAGAGGCAGTGAGCGGGCCGGAGGCCAGTACCAAGGTCACTGCCATAGTTTCACCCAGGGCACGGCCTAGAGCCAGCATGACTGCTGAGATGATGCCGGTGCGGGCGAAGGGGAAGACGGTCATACGAATCATCTCCCAGCGGGTGGCACCCAGGCCCAGGGCTGCTTCTTCCTGCAAGACGGGGGTCTGGATGAAGATTTCGCGGCACATGGAGGTAATGATGGGCAGAATCATGATGCCCAGGACGATACCTGCGGTCAAGATGGTCTTACCGGTCTGTGAGGCGGGGCCTTCAAAGATGGGGATGAAGCCGAGGTAGGTGGCCAGCCATTCATAGAAGGGCACAATCTTGGGTGCCAGTACTGATGCGCCCCAGGCACCGAAGATGACGGAGGGGATAGCGGCCAGCAGGTCGATGACGTAGCCGATGCCCTTAGCCAGGTTGCGGGGGGCGTAGTGGGAGATGAAGAGAGCTACACCAATGCCGATGGGCGTTGCCAAGAGTAGGGCGATGGTGGAGGCAATCAGGGTGCCGATGGTCAGCGGAATAATGTACTGGATGAAGCTACCGCTGGGAAGATCTGCTGAATCTGTGGTAAAGACCGGCATGGCCTGGGCGACCAGGAAGATTGCGACAGCTGCCAGGACAATGAGAATGAGGACGCCAGCACCCAGGGAGACACCGGAGAAGATTTTGTCTGCTGCCGGGTTACCAACCTGAGGGAGGTCTTTGTTTTTCGCGCGGACGCTGCTGGTGCCCGACTGCGGTTCTACTGTGGTTGACATGGGAATGTGAAACCTTTGTCGTTTTGACGCGTATCAAGGTGCGACCGGGTGGGTAACCTGGCCGCACCTTGATGAGCGAGGTGTTACTTGGTAACGGTGATGGATTCGATAGCCTTCTGAGCGTCAGCGGTCAGGGCGCTGGTCAGGGGGGCTGAGTGGGCTGCTTCAGCGGCGTCTTTCTGACCCTGTTCTGAAACTACGTAGTTTTCGTAGGCCTTGACCAGGGTGACGTCATCTTCTGATGAGTAGCCGGAGCAGACGATGTGGTAGGAGACCAGGACGACGGGGTAGGCGTCGGCTTCAGTGGGGGTACGGTTAATCTTGATGGCCATATCGTGCTCGTTCATATTGCCTACGCGTTCTGAGAGTTCGACGGTCTTAGCTGAGGCCTCGGGGGAGAGTTCAACGTAGGAGTCGCCAACCTTGACGTTGACCTTGCCCAGGTTGCCGGTGGCTGAGGCGTCTGCGTAGGTGATGGCACCTTCGGTTGATGAGGTGGTGGAGACAACACCTGAGGTGCCCTTGTTGGATTCACCGGCGTACTGGGCGGGCCAGTTGCCATCTGCTTCTACGTCCCAGGCGCCGTTGGATGCGGCAGCCAGGTAGTCGGTGAAGTTCTGGGTGGTACCTGAGTCATCGGAGCGGTGTACTACGGTGATTTTGGTGTCGGGCAGTTCTACGCCGGGGTTCTGCGCGGCGATAGCTGCATCGTTCCAGTTAGTGATTTCGCCCTTGAAGACCTTGGCGATGGTTTCGCCATCTAGGTTCAGTGATGAGATGCCGGGCAGGTTGAATGCTACAGCTACAGGTGAGATGTAGACGGGGATGTTGATTGCGCCACTGTCGCCACAGACTGCCTTGGACTTTTCCCATTCCTCGACCTTGAGGGGGCGGTCTGAGCCAGCGAACTTGGTGCCGCCTGCTAGGAGGGCTTCACGGCCTGCACCGGAGCCATCGGGTGAGTACTGTACGGTGCCGCCCAGGTTAGCGAAGCCGGTTTCCCAAGCAGTGATAGCAGCCTGCTGCGATGAGGCGCCGATGCCAGTGAGGGCGGTGGAGGGCAGGGAAGCCATGTTGTTGCCTGCACCTGAGGAGTTGGCGGTGCCGGTTGCGTTATCTGATCCGCAAGCGGTGAATGCGAGTGCGCCTACAGCTACAAGTGCGCCCCAACGAGCGAGTGACTTAGCCTTCACAGGTTATTTCCTTTGAGTTTGTGTGCCCTCCCCTGTCTCGTGTGAGACAGCGAGTAGGCGAGGAATGGTGTCTAACGTCTTTGACTTTAGGGGGGTTAGGTAGCAGGTGGGCTAGCAGTGGGTAAACGGCGGGTGAACAGGGGGCACACACTTAGGGGTGAGAACGCCGGTGGGCGGCCCCAGTGGCGGGGCTAGAATGGTGGGTATGGGTTTTGGTCAGCAGGTTAAGAGCATAGAGAAATATGCCCAGGAGCGTAGCCGTAAGGGCTGGCGCCGTATGAAGGATGGGTTTTTTCAGTCTCTTCAGATTGTGGTTTCGGGTATTGGTGCTTATCTTTTTGCGGAGAAGGTGCTGGGGCATACTGAACCGATTTTTGCGGCGACCGCTGCAATTGTGTCTCTAGGGTACATTACGGGGGCGACCCACGCCCGCCGTATCCTTGAGGTTTCTTTCGGTGTGACCTTGGGGATTTTGATGGGCGATACCATGATGCTGATTTTGGGCCGGGGTATTTGGCAGGCGGGGCTGGTGATGTTCTTGTCTATTATGCTGGCTCGTTTTTTGGATAACGGTATTCTTTTTACAATTCAGATGGGCCTGCAGTCTTGCCTGGTGGTGTTATTGCCGCCAAATGTTGATGGAGCTTTTGCCCGTAGTCTCGATGGCATTGTGGGTGGTTTGTGCGCTTTCTTGCTCATGTTTTTCTTCCCGAAGGACCCGCGTCGTACCCCGCGTGAAAATGCTAAAAATTTGATGGGGGCTTTTGCTGCGGTCTTTCATGCTGCCGGTCAGGCCATGGAGCATTATGACGATAAAGAGGCCTGGCAGGCTCTGGACGATGCCCGCCACCTGCAGCCGCTCTATAACGTCTGTGAGAAAGACATTATTACCTCGAAGGGTATGGCCCAGCTAGCGTGGACGGGGCGGGCCCACATGAAGGAGTTGGACCGTTACTCCCAGACCTTAACCAAGATTGACTACGCTATCCGCAACACCCGGGTGCTCAACCGCCGCTTGGCCTCCACTCTTCACAATGTGCAGATTTCCCCGGCAGCTATTACTTCTATCGCCGAGGCGCTGAAAAATATTGGGGATACTGTACAGGTGCTAGGTGAGGGCATGTCGGCTGCTGATGCGGACGTCCGCGCCGAGCAGAAGGTCAAGGCACGCCGGGATTTGGCGCACCTGGCCGGACGTCTTGAGCCGCACATGATGGGTGTGCGAACCTTGGAGGCTGAAGCCCTAGTACTCATGCTCCGCCCCCTGGTGGTGGACCTTTTGGAGGCGTCTGGCCTGACCCACCAGCAGGCAGTGGACATGTTGGTTCCCTTGGGTGATTCGATGACCGAGCACGCCCCTGCCACCACCGCCCTACCCATACATACTGGCCTTAAGGCCAGTGGGCAGCATGAGACGCACCGGCAGCAGGCTGAGCAGAAGCACCGGGACGATACCCGTCAGCTCACCACGGTACTCCGTGCCAAGGATCGCGCCCCGTTGCGGGAGCTTCGCCAGTCCTCTGTGAGGGACCCGCGCAGTATGCCCGCAGTTCCGGCAGCGTCAGTGGACCCTCACAATGAGAGTGCCGCCTGGGTGAAAAAACAGCAGGCTCTTAACACTGCCCAGCTGGAGATCATCGAGAAGAAACTCAACGAGGATAAGACTAGCTAGCCCTGGCCCGGGAAGAGTAGGGCTAGGGCCTCCCCTAGCGAAGCTACTTCACGCACTGACACCCCGGCAGGCACCTCACCCACACCAGCCGGGGAGGCCGGCACAATCACATGGGTAAAGCCCAGGCGCCCCACCTCAGCAATACGCCGGCGGATACCAGGCACAGCGCGCACCTCACCGGCTAGACCGACCTCGCCAAAGACCGCCAGTTTACGGGGTAAGGGCTTGTCTTGGGCGGCCGAGGCCAGGGCGATGACGCAGGCCAGGTCAGCAGACGGTTCAGAAATTTTAGCCCCGCCAACGGTTGAGATGTAGCAGTCCAGTTTGCCCACGTTAAAGCCTGCGCGCTTCTGTAAAACAGCTAGTAGCATGGCGATACGAGAGCTATCTAGCCCGCTGGTGGTCCGGCGAGGCTGTGGGGTGGTGCTGGTATCAAGAAGAGTTTGCACCTCTGCCAGCAGGGGGCGGCGCCCCTCCATGGTGACAGTGACGCAGGTGCCCGACACCGGGTGAGGTGTGCGGGAGACAAAAAGCCCAGAGGGGTCAGTGACCGGGGCGATGCCGTCCTCATGCATATCGAAACAGCCCACCTCATCGGTAGGGCCAAAGCGGTTCTTGATAGCCCGCAGCATACGGATAGGGGTGTGCTTATCACCTTCAAACTGGCAGACCACATCAACCAGGTGTTCCAGCAGACGGGGGCCTGCGATAGTGCCTTCCTTGGTCACGTGCCCCACCAGTAGCGTGCACATGTTGCGACGCTTAGCGGCGGCAATAATTGAGGCTGCAACTTCTCTCACCTGGGTGACGCCACCGGCGCTACCCTCAACCTCAGAAGAGGCTAGGGTTTGTACGGAGTCCACAATCAGCAAATCGGGGTTAACCTGCTCAATGTGAGCCAGGGCGGTGCCCAGGTCAGTTTCGCTGGTGAGGTAGAGAGTCTCGGCAAGGGCCCCGATACGGTCAGCGCGGAGCTTCACCTGGGCCGCTGACTCTTCACCGGTCACATACAGGACGTTATGGGCTGCACCCGTAGACTCACCACGGGCAAAGGTGGCAGCCACATCAAGAAGTAGAGTGGACTTACCGACACCGGGTTCACCGGCCATCAAAATGACCGCACCAGGCACCAGGCCACCCCCCAAGACACGATCAAATTCTGGGTTGCAGGTGCTCATATATTGCGCCACCGTGGAATCAACCCGACCAATGGGCTGGGCAGGGGTTTGCACACTCGATGCCACGGTAGTTTTAGCGGCAACCGGGCCAACTGCTTCTTCTACAGTGCCCCAGGACTGGCATTCACCGCACCGGCCCACCCATTTAGCGGTGGTCCAGCCGCATTCGGTACAGCGGTAGGCGTTAGCGGAGCGCGAGCGGGGTGTTTTACGGGTAGCCATACCAACAGCATAAGGCCGGTGGCTGACACTTTAAGCACCGCACCCTACTTGCCTCTAGCTGAAGGCTACATAAATCGGCCTAGGAGCGAACTTTCAGCCATACGCGAGAGGGACTCTCGAATCACCCGAGCACGCTGCTCACCAATACCTTCAACAGCCCGCAAATCATCAAGGCTAGCTGCCATCAGCGACTGCAAACCGTCGAAACGATCAACCAGACGGTCAGCAACCGCACCCGGCATAGATTTAATCCCGGCAAGAAGACGGTGCCCGTGCGGGTGCAAGGGGGCATCTAACTCTTCCCCCAGGCCAACGGTGCGGGCAATAGTTAGAGGGTCAACGATTTCCTTATCATCGAGCTGAGTCAACGCATCAACAGCAGCTTGAAGTTCTTCAGGCATGGTATCTATTGGTAGGTAATCGCGCAGCACCAGCCAGGTAGCAGGCAGATTACGGGTGGTGAGTTCTTCAAGCTGAAGAGCAACCAGACGGCCCACGCTCCCTAACTCCACCACATAGTGGCCTGCTTCGACGGTGATCCTACGGACCATCTCCATGCGCTGTAAGGTGCTCGCCACATCACGCAAGGTTACACCAGCTTCAAGTTCGAGATAAGAAAGCTGGTGAAGTACCTGCTCTAGGCGCTCAGTGTAGCTGTCAAGGGTGCGGATAGCCTGGTTAGCGCGGCTCATCAAAGACTGGGTATCTTCAACCGTGTAGCGAATCCCCTCGGTATAGACAGAAATTAGGGACATAGAGGCGCTGACCGCGATCACGGGGAAGCCGGTTTGTTGGGCAACACGCTCTGCGGTGCGGTGGCGGGTGCCTGATTCGTTGGTTTCAATCGACGGGTCAGGTAGGAGCTGAACCCCGGCAGCTAGCAGGGTGGAGGCGTCCTTATCGCAGACGATAGCGCCGTCCATCTTAGCGAGCTCCCGCACCCTAGTGGCCGAGAATTCGGTATTGATAACAAATCCACCCGATGATATCTGCCCTACAGTCTTATCGCTACCCAACACAATCAGCGCACCTGTACGGCCGCGCAGGATGCGCTCTAAGCCCTCACGCAGTTCAGTACCAGGAGCAATCTGGGCGATTGTCTTCAGCAGGGATTCACTATAAACCGTTAGCACACCACCAATTTTAGTGCACCAAAGCCCCAGGACGGCACCGCCCCGGCACGCATGTACTGCGGGCCGGGGCGTGTCAAAACGGTCTGGGAGGTTAGAGCTTCCTAGCCGGTAACAACAATACGGACGGGCTTTGAAGGCACACCGTTGACGGTTGCAGTTGCCCAGTAGTGGCCGGGCTTAATAGTAGCTGCACTGTTGCAGCCTAGGGCATTCAGTGAACGGTTCCAGGTCAGGGCAGTAGTGTTGGTAGCTCCGGCTGCAACCTCAGCATCAGCAACGGGGTTGGCGTTGCACTGGGCGTAGTTGTAAACCTGAGCGGGACCGGAAGTAATGTTGACGTCTACGTTGTTAGCGCCACCGGTCACGATGCAGGGGTTACCTGAGGTGTTGGTGTAGGTGACCGCAAGGGCAGGGTTCTGGCCTGCTGCGTAGCTGGTGCGGTCAGCAGTCAGGTTCACCTGGAGGTCTGCGGCAGTGCAGGCAGTTACAAGAGCCTGCTCTGTGGCAGATGCGGACGGAGTGGGTTCAGCTGATTCAGTAGGTTCAGCAGAAACGGTAGCTAGGGTGCTCTCGCTGGGGGTGGGCTCAGCGCTAGGTTCTGCTGATTCGCTGGCGCTTGCAGACTCACTGGGCTGAGCGCTTTCTGAGGGGGCTGCTGATTCAGTGGCACGCTGACTAAAGTCGCTGAAAGCTTCAACGCTAGCGGAGGTACTTGCGGTGGCGGTGGCGGTATCAGTGTTATTACCGCGACCTGCTAACCAGCTGATGAGGCCGATAATGAGAAGCAGGGCAAGGACCAGAACGAGCAGGGCAACAATACGGCGGCGGCGGTAAACCTCGGGCGAGACTTCTTCCACCTGTGAATCAACGTTTTCAGACATACATCTAGAGTACCTTTTTTCTATGCCATCTGCGGAACTTTCTCACCCTATTCGCCCTCATGAAGAGACCTGTTTTAGAGTGTTGGGGTGTCTTTTACTTTGCCGCTGAGCCAGCTCGTTCCGCAAGAGCTCGAGAACCTGCACACCAGAATTAACGGGTGGTACTTAGAGAACCGCCGAGATCTGCCCTGGCGCACCGGGAACAACATCCCCTGGGAGGTGATGATCAGCGAGTTTATGCTCCAGCAGACCCCGGTCAAGCGGGTTCTGCCAGTCTGGGAAACCTGGCTAGAACGCTGGCCCTCACCCGCTGATTTAGCGGCTGAAGAACCGGGTGAGGCTGTGCGCGCCTGGGGCCGACTGGGCTACCCCCGCCGGGCTCTTCGACTTCATGCAGCAGCGCAAGCTATCGTAGAGCGCCACGATGGGCAGGTGCCTGGTAGCTACGAGGACCTGCTGGCTTTACCCGGTGTGGGCTCATATACCGCAGCGGCTATATCTGTGTTTGCCTTCGGAGCTAGAGCCACAGTCATTGACACAAATATCCGCCGGGTGCACGCCCGCCTCATCTCAGGTAAAGCCCTGCCTTCCAAGGCCCTCACAGCAGCCGAGACCCGCCTGGCTGAAGAGCTCATGCCTGCTGACCTGGCGGCGTCCTGCCTCTGGAATGTCTCGGTCATGGAGTTAGGTGCCCTCATCTGCACAGCGAGAACTCCCCGCTGTGAGAGCTGCCCGGTCATGGAATCTTGCGCCTGGGTTGCAGCAGGACGCCCCGACGCTGACTACGTGCCCAAGGGCCAGGCCTGGGCCGGTACAGACCGGCAGCTACGAGGAGCCATGATGGGTGTGCTCCGGGCCGCCCAAGAGCCGGTACCAGTGGAGCTTCTAACCAGTGCAGGGCGGGCAGATATCATCTTCCCCGAAGGGCTGGTTCCTGCCGTCGCTAAGCTACAGGCACTCACTCCCCCACAGGAGCAGATAGAACGCTGCCTCTCAGGGCTCCTAGCGGACGGCCTAGCCCAGCCTGTAGACGGCAACCGTATCAGCCTCTAACTGTCTTTCAGGGCCGCTCAATTTCTAGAATCATTCGGGTATTGCCCAGCGTATTAGGCTTAACCCGGGCAAGATCAAGGAACTCCGCCACACCCTCATCATGGGACCGTAGAAGCTCCATAAAAGTCTCCGAATCAATCTGGTCCTGATTCTCCATCACCCTAAAGCCCTGCCGCTTAAAGAAATCCACTTCAAAGGTCAGGCAGAATACGCTGGCCACCCCAAGCCGCCGGGCACGCTCCACCAGGGCAGTCACCAGGGTGTGCCCCACTCCCTGCCCCCGCGCTGCTGGGGCGGACGCCAGCGTCCTAATTTCTGCGATATTCTGCCACATAACGTGCAGGGCCCCACAACCGAGCACCTGCCCGGCGGCGTCCTCAACGATAAGGAATTCCTGGATAGCTTCGTAATAGGCTACAGCCTCTTTATCAAGCAAAACCCCTTCAAGGGCGAGAGGGCGCACCAGCCCCTGGATAGCGGGCACATCGTGCACGGTGGCGGGGCGGACGGTCAATTCAGTCATGCTTCAAGGCTACTGCCCGGCTCGCCCAGGGCCAAAGCCAGATAAGAGACACCGGCGCTTACACCATAGAACTTAAAATAAATCAGCCCCCGAACACCAATATCGGTGCGGGAGCTGATTTATATCATTACACACACATACACACAAGAGTCTTCTTGTCCTAAAGCAACCCACCAAATTTGGTGTTTTGTCGCTTCAGAGGCTCTGTCGAACCGTATGACTTAAGTATGGCAAGCCAGCCTTAGGCGCAAGCCTTAAAGAGCTGGGTACAAGCTGAAAACTTGGTCAAGCTTTGGTTACATCTTCGCCAACTCATCACAGCAGCATCACAAACAGTAGATTATGACTCCTCAGCCGCACAGACTCCATCA
>JAXFPK010000103.1:0-16957 GCA_034179845.1 Rothia sp. (in: high G+C Gram-positive bacteria)
CCTGCTGGGGGCACCCGGTGGCGGTATGATTCGCACCGATAAAATTATCGGCAGCCCAGTCTTTATTGCCTGGCCAGCCCAACGCTTTGGCCAAGCTCCTAGGTAAAACTATTAGACTATTCCCTAAACACGTTCACAGCAGAAGGGTGCGTGCTCATGGAGCAACAGAACTCAGACAGTATCGAGGCCTCAACCCAGGGGTCCGCCATTGCCGCTACCGACAAACCCCGTGGGGGCAAGCGCCGCCGCGAAAACAGCGCGGTCAAAGAGTACGCCCTCATTATCCTTTACGCGATTCTTATCGCTTTTCTGCTCAAAACTTTTGTGGTGCGAGGCTTCTACATCCCCTCAAGCTCCATGGAAGACACCCTACAGATTAACGACCGCGTGTTCGTGAACGTAGCCGGTGGCCTCTTTACCGAAGCTGAGCGCGGCGACATCGTCGTCTTTAAAGACACCCAGGGCTGGATGCCTGTCTCCAGCAGCTCCAACCCGGTGCGTGATGCCCTAGCCTTTGTAGGAATCATGCCTGATGGTTCATCAAACTACCTGGTCAAGCGAGTTATTGGTGTGGGCGGTGACCACCTTGTGGGCACCGTCGATGGCCGTATCTCTGTGAACGGTGTAGAAATTGATGAGACCTACCTCAAACCAGGCGTGCGCCCCACCGAGCTACCTTTTGATGTGATTGTTCCCCAAAACTCCTACTTTGTGATGGGCGATAACCGCTCTAATTCTGCTGATTCGCGCTATCACATTCAGACCAACACTGAGTTCATTAACGACGCTGACGTTGTGGGTGAGGTCTTTGTGGTCGCCTGGCCGATCTCTAACTTTACTTTCGTTGGCGGAGATAATGACGTCTTTGCCTCCGTCCCTGCCACCGAGTAAGACCGTGCCCGTTAAAGAACCGGTTTCTGCTGACCTAAGCGTTGAAGCAAGAATGTTTGCGGCGGGTAAAACCCTAGTTGCTGGCATGGACGAGGTGGGCCGCGGGCCACTTGCCGGGCCAGTGACCGTGGGTGTTGCCGTCATAGATTCCAGCGCTCAGCTCACTATCGAGGGTCTTATTGATTCTAAGGCTCTTTCCGAGAAAAAACGGGTGGCGATGGCCCCTCAGGTGAGGCAGTGGGCTGTAACTGCGGTGGGCCATGCTAGCCCTGCTGTGATTGATGCTTTGGGCATTACAACCGCTCTGCGTTTAGCAGGGCAGCGGGCTCTTGCCCAGGTTGCTGCGGCGGGGGCCTACCCTGATGCCGTCCTTTTGGATGGTAAGCATAACTGGCTTTCTGCCCCTGAACCCGACCTTTTCAGTGATGGGGATGCGGCAACTTCCCTCTACCAGGGCTTGGTTGCTGAAGCGTGGGCCGGCCAGGCAGGGGAGCCAGGCGGCTGGTTTGGGCCTGTTCAGATGGAAATTAAGGGGGATTATCGGTGTGCGTCGATTGCTGCTGCTTCAGTGGTAGCTAAGGTTGAGCGCGATACTTTGATGGATGAGCTGGATTCTCGCTACCCGGGCTACGGGTGGGCTAAGAATAAGGGGTATGGTTCACCAGCCCATCGCACAGCTATTGACGCTAAAGGCCCTACCCCTGTGCACCGGTTGAGCTGGTCGCTGCCTGCTACCGGCGAGCAGATCCAGCAGGCTATGGTCGAACGAGAGAAAGAAGAAGGATGAGCCAAGAAGATCTTGAGAGCTATGAATCAGGTGCCCAGCTTGCTTTGTATGAGGAGTATAAGAATGTAGCTGAGCTTTTTACCTATATCGTTGAGACCGATCGTCGTTTCTATCTGGCTAACCAGGTGCAGGTGGTCCCGCGAACTGCTGATGGTTCCTTATATTTTGAGGTTGAGATGCAGGATGTGTGGGTGTGGGATATTTTCCGGCAGTCTCGTTTCGTGAAGAACGTGAAGGTTTATTCTGTGCGTGATGTGAATGTTGAAGAACGCACTGCTGCAGAGGACTTTGTGGTGCCGACTATGAGCGACTTTGACCCTGGTTCTGCCTAAAAAATGGTCTGTCAGCCCGCCTACTTCCTACACGGGGAAGCAGGCGGGCTTTTTGTGTAGAGGGATGATGATATGAGCGGACGCCCGGTGCAGCTAGCTGAGGATAAAGGCCTGACCGGGCGTTATCTTGCGTCATAGGTGCACCAGTAGGCCGACCGTGCTGGTATAAAAAGGGCCTCTGACCTGGTGAAGTGCTGGGATTAGTACTTTCCACAAGGGGGCAGGAGCTGGGGTTGGCGGGAAGAGAGCACCATGATGGAGCTAGACCCAGGACTACCAGGAGGAAGCCATGTACTCTCAGCTCCCACCCAGCCCATCGCGTGCTTCTATGCCACCGAAAGACCTTGGCAGATGGGGTGAAGATACTGCTCTGGCCCTGTTAGAACAACAGGGCTATAGTTTGCTGGCCCGTAACTGGCGCCCTTCCCCCTTAGCAGGCCAGCCACCGCTTAGAGGTGAACTTGACCTGGTGATGCGTGATAACCACCAGGCCATCGTCTTTATTGAGGTTAAAACTCGCGCCGGCACAGGTTATGGGCACCCGTTTGAGGCGATTACTGCCCGCAAAAGTCAGAAGTTACGGCAGCTTGCCTATGCTTGGCTGGCAGAACACCAGGTTCCTTATTCTAGCATGAGGGTAGATGCCATTGCCCTGTGTGGCAGCCCCACGAGGTTTGTGTATGAGCACCGTCAGGCGGTGGTGTAACTGTGGCTTTTGCCCGAACCTATTCTGTTGCCCTGGTAGGTGTGACTGGTTATCTGGTAGAGGTAGAAGCTGATATTTCAGCGGCCCTACCTGGTTTTGTTTTGCTTGGTTTGCCTGATAGCTCTTTGAATGAGGCTAAAGACCGGGTGCGGTCTGCGGCTAAGAACTCTGGCCTGCCCTTACCTCCCCAAAAGCTCACCATTAATCTCACCCCGCCAACCTTGCCTAAACGCGGCTCGGTATTTGATGTGGCTATGCTTGTTGCAGCCCAGCAGGCTGCTGGCCAGTTAGGGCCTTCAGGGCGCACTGTTTTTCTGGGTGAGGTGGGCCTCGATGGGAGTGTACGACCGGTCTCTGGTGTACTGCCTGCCGTCAAGGCAGCCCGGGATGCTGGGCACCAACGAGTCGTTGTCCCTGCTGGTAACGCCCAAGAAGCTGCCCTGATCGACGGGGTAGAAATTACCGGGGTAAGGTGCCTAGCTGAGGTGTTTGAAGCCTTAGGGTGTGCAGATCCCACACAACTTAAAAGACCTGCCCTCACCGGCGCCCAGATGGCTGACCCAGTGCAGAGAACCCCAGGGCACAGCGCAGATATGGCGGATGTCGCCGGGCAAGCTGAGGGGCGACTAGCCCTTGAAATCGCGGCCGCTGGGGGCCACCATCTGCTCCTCACAGGCCCGCCCGGTTCTGGCAAGACCATGCTCGCTGAACGTCTACCCGGCATTCTTCCTCATCTTTCGCCCCACGATGCTTTAGATGTCACCGCCGTGCATTCGCTCTGCCAGATGGGTGAACCTCTAACTGAGCTCATCACTAGGCCACCTTTCGAAGCACCCCACCATACCGCAAGCGCCCCAGCCATTATGGGTGGGGGCGTGGGCATGCCTAAGCCGGGGTGTATCTCTAAAGCACATAGGGGAGTGCTTTTCCTTGATGAAGCACCAGAGTTCAAACGCAGTGTACTTGACTCCCTGCGTCAGCCCCTAGAAAACGGCGAAGTGACCATTAGCCGCTCAGCTGCATCAGCCCGCTACCCGGCCAGGTTTCAGCTCGTTTTAGCTGCCAACCCTTGCCCCTGCGGCTATAACGTAGGCCGGGGGTTAGAGTGCACCTGCACCAGCCGGGAACGACGAACCTATTTCAGCCGGTTATCAGGCCCACTCCTTGACCGTATTGACCTTCATATCAGCGTACCCAAAGTAACTGCCGTTGACCTTGCAAACAGCGGAAATAACGAATGCTCAGATGAGATTCGCCAGCGGGTCAGCCAGGCCAGGCAAGCCCAAGCAGAACGATTGAAACCCTTAGGGGCGAGCACCAACGCAGAGACTAACGGCACAATTCTGCGGGGGCCTCTGAGACTCGCACCCCAACTCACCTCATCTCTTTCGACGGCCCTTGACCACGGCACCCTAACCGCACGCGGCTACGACAGGGTACTCCGCACAGCCTGGACCTTAGCCGACCTGGATGGGGCAACCAGCCCCAGCCAAGACCACCTTGACCTTGCCCTTTACTTCCGCAACCACGCCAGTGAAAGTAACCAGCCATGATAACCCAAGACCCCTACCAGCAGGTTCGTAGAGCGCGCACAGAGATTCTGCGCATCACCGACCCAGAAGACACCGCAACCTATACCCTCATTCAGCTAGTAGGCCCGGTGCTTGCCGCAGATTACCTGACCGGCCGCCAGGCCCTCACCCCCGACCTCTTAGCAGAGCACCTTGACCAAGCTGGGGCGCACGATCTCTCTGCGGCTCCGGCCCTCACCGCTGCCATTAGTGAACGCACTCAACGCTGGAAGAACAGACGATTAGGTATCAGCGCCGAACAAGATATGGCCCTAGCTAGAGCCAGCAACAGTTGGCTCTGCATCCCTGAAGACCCAGACTGGCCGCAGGCCCTGAACGACCTGGCAGAAAAAACACCGGTGGGCCTGTGGGGCAGGGGAGAACGCCACCTGCTGAGTCACCTGAGCACCGAAAGGAGCTACGCGGTAGTAGGGTCACGAGATGTCAGCTCCTACGGCAACTCAGCAACCAGCCACCTGGCCGGTGAACTGGCAAACCAAGGCTACACAGTAGTTTCTGGCGGAGCCTTTGGGGTGGACGCCACCGCCCACCGGGCAGCCCTGGCAACAGCAAGCGGCCCCTTGCCCACGGTAGCACTCATGGCCGGAGGCCTGGACCGTCTTTACCCTAAACCGAATGAACGGCTACTGCACCAGATCATTGAACGGGGCCTCTTGCTCAGCGAGGTTCCTTTGGGGCAGAACCCTACCCGTTATAGGTTTCTTCAACGCAATCGACTAATCGCCGCCTTAACCGGAGCTAGTGTGGTGGTTGAAGCTCGCTGGCGCAGTGGTGCTCTCAACACAGCCCACCATGCCTTGGAACTGGGCCGCCCAGTTTATGCTGTTCCTGGCCCCATCTTTTCACCCACCTCAGAAGGGTGCCACCGGCTCATCCGTGACGGCCTCGCCCAGCTGGTCACCGACACACGTCAGATACTTGCAGATAGAACATCGAAACTTATACCAGAACAAACCAGTCTCTTCTCAGCCCCCTCTGCCCAGCAAGAACTCTTAGACTCCCTGACCGAAACCCAGCGGCGGGTCTGGGACATACTCCCCTTAGGCAACCCGGCTGCCCTTGAACACCTCAGCGCCGACCTTGCGCTACCTGCCCGAATAGTCATGGTCACTTTATCTCAGCTTGACCGACTGAGCCTAGCAGAGCAGAGCGGGGCGGGCTGGCGAAAAGCTAAAACACCTATGGCAGAGAAGCAAGGATAGAATGAAAACCTGATCTCTGCCATCGCAGGAAGGAGCAGAACGGTGCAACCTGCCGACCAGTTACCCATCACCCTCAAAATTGGGGCTTCAACGGTTGATGAAGATCGAGAATTTGTGCGTGCCCTTGAAGCTTTTGAACGGTACCTCACCTACGAGCTTCATCGTTCCCCTCAAACTATTCGGGCCTACCGTTCTGACCTATCAGATTTTTTCGCCTACGCCCGTAGGTACGGCATCACCCATCTCTCTCATATCACTCTAGATATCATTAGAGACTGGCTAGCGCACCATCACCGCAAACAAGCAGCCCGCAGCTCCATGGCCCGGCGCACCTCGTCCTTGCGTACCTTCTTCACCTGGGCAGAGGAAGAAGAACTCATAGAGGCTAACCCCGCCCTCAAACTGACTACGCCCAAGAAAAGCAAGCACCTGCCTGCCGTCCTGAGCCAAGCCCAGATGCAGGGGCTAACAGCTACTCTTAGCGCCGCACTGGGCCAGGCCCCACGAGACGCCCGGCTTTTACGGTTACAGGCGGTCGTGGAGCTCTTGTATGCTAGCGGGTTGCGTATTTCAGAGCTCACCGGGCTTGACCTTACCAGCATCGACCGGAACCAACGGACCCTGCGCGTGCTGGGTAAAGGAAATAAGGAGCGGGTTGTGCCGTTTGGGGCTCAAGCTATGCAAGCCCTCAACCG
Source organism: Rothia sp. (in: high G+C Gram-positive bacteria) (assembly GCA_034179845.1). GTDB lineage: Bacteria > Actinomycetota > Actinomycetes > Actinomycetales > Micrococcaceae > Rothia. The sequence goes on from JAXFPK010000103.1 coordinate 6,206, forward strand.
CTGGGTTGTGGCAGGACGCCCCCAGTGGCTTCCCGAAGCAAACCCAGCTATCGGGGCCGGGGATTCTGGCCAAAATGCTCTCTTCATCGGCCCCCAAGGTAAACGCGCCAACCCTCGACAAATCCGCCAGGACCTCACTACCTTGCTAGGGACTCTTGACGACACCGAAGCTACCGGCGCCCACGTCTTTCGCCATACGGCAGCAACCCACATGGTCGATGGAGGGGCAGATATTAGAGCCGTGCAAGAGTTTCTTGGGCATAGCTCCTTAGCGACCACCCAGGTTTACACCCATGTGTCGGTAGACCGTCTTGCTCAGGCCTATCGTAGGGCCCACCCGCGGGCCTAAAGGTAAGGCTAAAGGTATAGGATGGGAAGACCATGTTTTCACCAGCAGAAAAGACCGGCCAGCCCCTTCCACTGCCCCCAGAAACCACCGGCACACCTACCGGCGGTTCAATCTTTCTGCTAGCTGTACCATCGGCCCTCACCAGCCACGTCACCTGGGCTCTTGAAAACCTCACAGCTCACCGGCTTACCCCCACCTGGCAGAATCAGCCCCACAAACCGGGCTACCATCGTGCAGATATCAGCTGGCAGGGTAGTAGCGGCGGGGCAGCCCTGATCGCTTCGACCCTCCGGCAGTTTTCAGCCAGCTACTTTGAAGTTACCGAGCGCCGCACCGCCACCTCAGATGCCCTGCGTATTATGCACACCCCCCAGCTGGGCATCTGCACTCTACCGGTAGATTTACAGGGCAATTTTACTGTGACCGAAGACCGCATACGCTACGCCTTTGAGCAGGCAGCCGGTAACTTTGACGAGCTTTACCGGCAGTTCTCTGTGGCTGTGGGCCAGCCTTGGGACGAAGAACTTGAGGTCTTGCGCCCCAAGGCTAGCTCTGCCAGCGCTACCGTCAGGCTTCGGGCCTAAGGCTGAGAGCCTGCTACCTTCTGAGAAGCATTCCCTTCTGAACACCGGGGCATAAAATCTGGACACCAGGGCATAGAAAAGGGGCCCTCCTGTCTGAACCGAAGTTCATACAGGAGGGCCCCTGACCAGCTAAGAGCGGGCACTAGGCCGCCCCTCTTTTAGTTGTTGACGCTACGGAAGGCCGCTACAGCGTTGTGACCACCAAAGCCAAAGGAGTTGGAGACAGCAACAATCTCACCAGCAGGGAGGTCGCGTGCCTCAGTGACAACGTCCAAATCAATCTGAGGGTCTTTTTCCTCAAGGTTGATAGTGCAAGGAGCCTTACGGTGGTAAACCGCAAGAACAGTCAGAACAGCCTCAAGGGCACCGGCGCCACCAAGCAGGTGGCCGGTCATGGACTTGGTCGCAGAAACAGCTACCTTATCGGTGTGTTCGCCAAAGACCTCACGCAAAGCCAAGGACTCAGGAATATCACCTACAGGGGTAGAGGTTGCATGCGCGTTCACATGCACAACCTGCTCAGGGGAAATACCGCCATCGACTAGTGCTTCCTGTAGTGCTCGGGTAGCGCCCAGGGCCGCAGGGTCAGGAGCGGTGATGTGGTAGGCGTCCGCTGAGACACCGGTACCGGCCAGCTCAGCGTAGATACGTGCGCCACGTGCCAGAGCGTGCTCCTCAGATTCAAGAATCAGGGCAGCACCGCCTTCACCCATGACGAAACCATCGCGGCCCGTGTCGTAGGGGCGAGAAGCCCCGGCAGGGTCGTCGTTGCGGGTTGACAGGGCCTGCATCTTTGCAAAAGCACCAATCGTCATGGGGTGAATGGCAGCCTCAGAGCCACCGACAATGACCACATCAGCCTTACCTGAACGAATCAGCATCAAACCTAGCTCAAGAGCTTCGGTAGATGAGGCGCAGGCTGAGACGACGGTCTGAGCAGAGCCACGGGCCTTTAGGTTCATCGATACAGCAGCTGCGTTGGAGTTGGGCATGAGCATGGGCACCGTCATAGGTAGCATACGGCGTGGGCCTTTTTCGCGCAGGGTGTCCCAGGCATCGAGCAGGGTCCACACGCCACCAATACCGGTACCAAAAGCAACTGCGGTTCGCATGGGGTCGCATTCTTCGGCGGACTCAGCATCGGGGCCACTGAACCCGGCATCTTCCCAGGCTTCACGGGCGGCAACTAGAGCCAACTGCCCTGAGGGGTCTAGGCGCTTGGCCTCGACCTTGGTGAGTCGGCCTGACTCAACAGCCTCTACAGCTGCACGGCCAGCGATAGAAACTGGCAGGTCGAATTCCTCAATCCAGGGCTCTTCAATAGTGGTAATGCCTGAGACACCTGCAAGCGCATTTTTCCAGGTCGTCGGAACATCCCCGCCGATGGGGGTGGTGGCGCCGAGGCCGGTAACCACAACTTTACGCGTCATGCTTGATTCCTTCGAATACAGTCTTGGGTTAGTGGGGGTAAGAATAAAAAGCAGGTTGGGCACGATTCGAGCGTGCCCAACCTGGTAAACGCGTCTTAGGCGTTAGCGATGAAGGTAACAGCGTCGCCGACGGTCTTCAGGTTCTTGACCTCTTCGTCGGGGATGGTTACGCCGAACTTTTCCTCAGCGTTTACAACAATGGTCATCATTGAGATGGAGTCGATGTCCAGGTCTTCGGTGAAGGACTTCTCGAGCTGGACGTCCTCAACCTCTACACCGGTCTCTTCGTTCACGATTTCTGCAAGACCTGCGAGGATTTCGTTCTGATCTGCCATGATGGCTCCTTCGTCTTAGTATGAGTGGCCTGTGGCCACTGGAGTAACTCACCGCGCAGGTGTGCGCAGCAGTTAAGGGTTAAGTGGGCAGTACCCACTTTAGCTTCCAAAATTGAGTGTAGCCCCTAGCCCGCACAAAGCTAAACTGTGACGTCACCTAATTTTTGAAATAAATCTAACAATTAACCAAGCTATGGTGCGGATGCCCGTCCCATGTATCTTCCCTAAGGCACATTAGGGAAGGGCTACAACCTGGGCCGCGTAGGCTAGGCCCGCACCGAACCCAATCTGCAGGGCAAACTTACCAGATAGTTCGGGGTTGTCCTGGAGTAGCTGGTGGGCAGCCAAGGGAACGGAGGCTGCAGAGGTGTTACCGGAGCATTCAATATCGCGGGCTACCATAACGCTCTCAGGGAGTTTGAGGGTCTTGACCATCTGGTCAATGATGCGCATATTCGCCTGGTGGGTCACTAGGGCGCCCAGGTCATCTGCGGTGATACCGGCAGCGTCGAGAGCCTGCTGTGCTACCTTAGCCATCTCCCATACAGCCCAGCGGAAGACGGTCTGGCCGTCCTGGCGCAGGGTCGGCCAGATTTTCTCGCCCTCTTGGACCGGGTTTGCCACAAAGTCACGGTTACGAATATCGAGCATGGAGTGGGTCATGCCAACTGCGTTCCAGCGTTCGCCGTCTGAACCCCAGATGGTGGGGCCGATACCGGGCTGATCGGAGACACCTACTACCGCTGCGCCAGCGCCGTCGCCGAGCAGGAAGGAGATGGTGCGTTCGGTGCTATCGATGAGGTCTGAGAGCTTTTCAACACCCATGACCAGTACTTTCTGGGCGGTGCCTGAGCGTACTAGGGCGTCGGCCTGGGCGATGCCATAGCAGAAGCCAGCGCAGGCTGCTGAAATATCGTAGGCGGGAGCCTTAGAACCGACTGCTTCAGCTACTAGGGTTGCCAGGGAGGGAGTGGCGTAAGGGTGGGAGATGGTGGCAACAATAATGGCGTCCAGCTCTTCACCCTGTACACCTGCAGCGGCGAGGGCGTCCTTGGCTGCGCCAACGGCCAAATCTGTCACAGAAATCTTTTCTGATGCACGGTGGCGGGTCTTAATGCCGGTGCGCTGAACGATCCACTCATCTGAGGAGTCGATGGGGCCGGCCACATCGTTGTTAGTGACGATAAGGTCGGGGCGGCAGGCGCCGTAGCCCAAGATACGGGAGTAACGGTTCATCTCAACCTGTTTGAGGGTAGGCATAGAGAGGTCCTTTCGGGAGAATTTTAGGCCTGCAGGGCTTGGGCTAGGGCGGTTAGGTCTTCGGGGGTGTTGATAGCTGAGGTGGGAGTGCCACGCATTGCGCGCTTTGCCAGGCCAACTAGGGTGCCCGCGGGGGCAACCTCAACTAGACGGGTTACTTCACGCTCGGAGAGGGTTGCCATGCACAGATCCCAGCGGACGGGGCGGGTCACTTGAGCTACCAATGATTCAAGGGCTGCTGCACCTGAGATAATGGGCTGACCGTCGTAGTTAGAGAGCAGTTCTGCAGTGGGTTCTGCGGGGGAGAGGCCAGCAGCAAAATCTGCCAGGGGTTTTTGGGCTGCTGCCATGTAGTCGGTGTGGAAGGCACCTGCTACCTTCAGCGGAATGACGCGGGTCTTGGCGGGCGGGTTCTCAGCGAAGGCTGCTAGCGCCTCTAGGGAGCCAGCAGCAACAATCTGCCCGCCACCGTTGGAGTTTGCAGCAGTCAGGTGCGCCTCGGCAATGGCGGTGCGGACCTCATCTTCAACTCCGCCGAGTACAGCAGCCATGCCGGTGGGGGAAGAAGCAGCAGCCTGAGCCATGCCAGTTGCACGCACCTTGATAAAGCGCATGGCCTCTTCTTCGCTCAGGACGCCGGCTAGGGCTGAGGCGGTAATTTCGCCTACTGAGTGGCCGGCAAAGATGAGGTTGTGCCCTGTGAGGGCTTGTTGGGCCAGGCGGCCGGTTACTAGCCCAGCGGCCACGATGAGGGGTTGGGCAATAGCGGTGTCTTTGATGGTTTCTTCATCGGCTTCGGTGCCGTAATGAATCAGGTCAAGCTCCACAGCTTCTGAGAGCTGTTCGAGGTGGGGGCGTACCCCGTTTACGTCTAACCAGTTGGAGAGGAACCCGGGCTTCTGCGACCCCTGGCCGGGGCACACCAGTGCTATCACGCGTAACCGCCTTGAAAGTAGAGTTTGAAATCTAGAACTTGAAAGTTCTTAGTACTTTGTTTAAATAACTATCCTACTCCTGTCAGGGCGTTAGCCGTGCCAGTACAGCTCTCAATATCAAAAGCCAAGAAATCTCACACCTAGAAATGGGGATATTGTGGCGGTGGCCCCCACGGTATATACCGTGGGGGCCACCGTAGCTCACTCACAGGAGTGAACGATTAGCACAGAGGCTTAGGCGTCGCCACCGGAGGTGCCTGAAGAACCTGCGTTGAGGTTGTCCAGGTCGTACTTCTCGAAGGCCTTAGCAGGTGCGTCAGCGGGGACTTCGCCACGCTTAGCTAGCATCTGCAGGGTGCGGACGACGATGGACTCGGCGTCGATCTTGAAGAAGCGGCGAGCACCGGCGCGGGTGTCTGAGAAGCCGAAGCCGTCAGTACCCAGGGATGCAAATTCGTTGGGAACGAACTGGCGGATACCGTCCATCAGGTCGGTCTGGTAGTCAGACACGGCAACAATGGGGCCGGTTGCACCCTCAAGCTGCTGGGCAACGAAGGGGGTGCGGGGGGTAGCTGAAGGGCTCTTCAGCAGTTCACGCTCGGCGGCAAGACCATCGCGGCGCAGGCTGGTCCATGAGGTAACTGACCAGACGTCTGCTGAGACGCCCCAGTCCTCGGCCAGGAGCTGCTGTGCCTTGACTGCCCAGGGAACGGCAACACCTGAGGCAAGAAGCTGGGCGCGGGGGCCATCGTTCTTTGCCTCCTGCAGGCGGTAGATACCACCAAGCAGGCCGTCAACATCGAGATTCTCGGGTTCAGTGGGGTGCTGAATGGGCTCGTTGTAAACGGTGATGTAGTACATGACGTTGTGGTCTTCGTCCTTATCACCGTACATGTGCTCGATACCGCGCTTGACGATGTGACCGATTTCGTAACCGTAGGCAGGGTCGTAGTGGATTACTGCGGGGTTAGTACCGGCCAGAACAGGTGAGTGGCCATCGGCGTGCTGCAGACCTTCACCGGTAAGGGTGGTACGGCCAGCAGTTGCACCCATGATGAAACCGCGGCACAGCTGGTCAGCTGCTGCCCAGAAGGCATCGCCGGTGCGCTGGAAACCAAACATTGAGTAGAAGACGTAAACCGGAATCATCGGCTCGCCGTGGGTGTCGTAGGAGGAACCGACAGCGGTGAAGGCAGATGTAGCACCGGCTTCGTTAATACCTACGTGGATAATCTTGCCCTCAGGTGATTCCTTGTAGGCCAGCATCAGTTCACGGTCAACGGGCAGGTAGTTCTGGCCGTTGGGGTTGTAAATCTTTGCGGTGGGGAAGTAGGAGTCCATACCGAAGGTACGAGCCTCATCGGGGATGATGGGCACGATACGGTGGCCGAAGTCCTTCTCACGCATGAGGTCCTTGAGCAGACGTACGAAGGCCATGGTGGTAGCAGCCATCTGCTTGCCGGTGCCCTTGAGTGCACCCTTGTATGCCTTGTCAGAAGGCAGGGTGATCTTGGGCTGAGCGTTCTTGCGTGAGGGGACGAAACCGCCCAGTTCCTCACGGCGAGCCATGAGGTACTTGTACTCTTCTGAGTCCTTACCGGGGTGGTAGTAAGGCGGGTTGTAGAGGTCCTTCTCCAGCTCTTCGTCAGAGATGGGGATGCGAAGGTGGTCGCGGAAGTTCTTCAAGTCTTCCATCGTCATCTTCTTCATCTGGTGGGTAGCGTTACGAGCCTCGAAGGAGGGGCCCAAGCCGTAGCCCTTAACAGACTGAGCAAGAATAACGGTGGGCTGACCCTTGTGCTCTACAGCTGCCTTGAAAGCTGAGTAGACCTTCTGGTAGTCATGTGCACCGCGCTTCAGAGCCCAGATCTCGTCGTCGCTCATGTCTGCAACGAGTTCCTTGGTCTCAGGGGTCTGGCCAAAGAAGTGCTCGCGGACGAAGCCGCCGGACTCAGCCTTGTAGGTCTGGTAGTCACCGTCGAGGGTCTCGTTCATGATGCGGACGAGTTCGCCTGACTTGTCCTTTTCGAGCAGGGAGTCCCATTCGCGGCCCCAGAGGACCTTGATGACGTTCCAGCCTGCGCCGCGGAAGAAGGCTTCAAGTTCCTGAACGATCTTGCCGTTACCACGAACGGGGCCGTCCAGACGCTGTAGGTTACAGTTGACGACGAAGGTCAGGTTGTCGAGCTTGTCGTTGGCAGCTAGCTGCAGAGCACCGCGTGACTCGGGCTCGTCCATTTCACCGTCGCCCAGGAAGGCCCAGACGTTCTGGTCGGAGGTGTCCTTGATGCCGCGGTTGTGCAGGTACTTGTTGAACTGTGCCTGGTGGATTGCGTTCAAGGGGCCAAGACCCATAGAAACGGTGGGGAACTGCCAGAAGTCAGGCAGGTTGCGGGGGTGGGGGTAAGAGGGCAGGTGGTTACCCTGCTTGGTCTTTTCCTGACGGAAGCCGTCGAGCTGCTCTTCGGTAATGCGACCTTCGAGGAAGGCACGTGCGTAGTTACCGGGTGAGGAGTGGCCCTGGAAGAAGACCTGGTCTCCACCACCGGGGTGGTTGCGGCCACGGAAGAAGTGGTTGAAACCTACTTCGTAGAGGGTCGCTACACCAGCGTAGGAGGAAATGTGGCCACCAACGCCTAGGGTAGCTTTCTGTGCACGGTGAACCATGACGGCTGCATTCCAGCGCAGCATTGCGCGGTAGCGGCGTTCAAGCTGCTCATCACCGGGGTATTCGGGTTCCTGGTCGACAGGGATGGTGTTGATGTAGTCAGTGGTGGTCACCATGGGTACGGTGATTGACTTCTGACCTGCACGCTGCATGAGTGATCGTACGATGAACTGTGCGCGTTCGGTGCCGTGAGCCTCAACTAGGTCGTCGAAAGACTCAATCCACTCATTGGTTTCTTCAGGATCGTTGTCGGTGAAGCTGTTGGTTAGTGCACTTAAAACGAAGTCGTTCGTTTCTGAGGGTCCCACTAGTCAACCTCTCTTTGTTGTAGGGGGTTATGTTCACCTGCGGCAGCGGATGCGCCCGGCGAACCTTGGATGTATGCCTTACGCTACCGGAGGTAGCCGCTAAGACAACTTCCCTTCTATGTTGTCACAAATTACCCGTTTTATGGATGTGGTTTGAAGAATTAAGTAGTGTGAGTTAGCCGTCACTTGTCTCTTCTTTTTATAAAGGTGAAAATAGCTGACCTATTTTGGCCGTGTTCTGTTGATTTGGGGCCTTGAAGCGTGTTCAGTAGGAACTAAGAACGCCTCTGTGCACTTGGCTGTGTCTAATGAATGGAGGCGGGCTGGGTCTGAATTATGACGGCCTGTTACTTTTGCTGTTGATTCTTGGAGGACATACGTGAGCGCCACCGGTGCTACTAAAGAGACTGTTGGCCTGAAGTTGGGCCTGCCTGCTGGCAGCCTATTGCAGGAGTTTGGCTACGATGAGGACGTTGACTTCGATTTGCGTGATGACCTGGAGGATTTTCTGGGCACAGAGCTGCTAGATGAAGATGATCAAGAAGTCGTCGATGGTATCTTGCTGTGGTGGCGTGCCGAAGATGGTGATTTGGTTGACGGGCTTATGGACGTTCTGGCAACTCTAGATGAGGGCGGTGTGGTTTGGCTGATGACCCCCAAGTCTGGTCGAGAGGGTTATGTTCCTCCGGCCGAAATTCAAGAAGCTGCTCCACTTGCTGGTTTACATGTGACTACAACTGAGTCTCTAGCTCAAGACTGGGCTGCTTCACGCTTGGTTATGAAGCAGGGGAAATGAAGATGAGGGTCTTTCGTCGTGGTGGACGGGGGCCCTTTTTCGTAGGCTCTGCTGATGAAAGGTTGGTGGTAGAAAAAAATTTAATAATTTTTTAAGAAAAATATAACCCCATGTCAAATAGGTATTTTCTGAACCCTGTCTGTGAAAAATAGGCAGAAAATTGACTCTTTTTGTGCCTTATGGGCGGTTTTCGATTTGCGCGAGGGTTTTAGCTTGCGTAGAGTATTACATGTCGCCGCGAGAGATAACGCGGAAGAGACATAAGGGTCTTTAGCTCAGCTGGTAGAGCGCCACGTTTACACCGTGGATGTCATCGGTTCGATCCCGGTAGGACCCACAGATAAGTCCCGCACTTCGGTGCGGGACTTTTTTATTTCTCGACTTTATCCCTAGATGTGGGCACATATATGGAGGAGTGTGGGCGCATATGTGGGTACTATCTAGGCGCAGTTTTCCCCTGTCAACGCGTACATTCTAGATAAACTGATAGCTCAGTTTTACTCTGCACACCCAAACACATTAGAGGGGAAACCTACTGTGACTACTTCACGTCGTACTCTGCTTCAGGGCGCTACTTGGGCTGCACCTGCCGTCCTTGCAACTGCTGCGATTCCTGCCTACGCCGCATCGCCCTCCACTACCCTTGTAGCCCAAGGATCAAACGACTTCTATAGTTTCGAGAGTGCTGGATCAACAGACCTGGTGAACTTCACCGGCCAAACCATCCAGACCCTTATGGAGGGTGGCTCAACCGGCTTCCGTCTCTATCAGATAGATGGCACCGATACTACTGCCCTTCTTACCGAACTCACCTACTATCTGCTTATTCCCCGCAATAAGGCCTACACGATTGATGAAGTGAATATTCACTACGGGGTAGGTGCGACCGTATGGGCCCCCATGAAACCCTCTGACCAGGCCACTGTACTTCTGGCTGATGGAACCACAGCATCATCCGCCGACTTCCTGATCTACACCGCAACCTATAACTCAGGGCCTACCTACTTTATAGCTAGTTCTCCCGCTGTCTCACAGGCCGTTGAGCAGACAGATATCTCCACCAATATCGCCGGCCGTTTTACTGCGGAAGATGGCTCCATGGGCGTAGATGGAATAAGCGGCCTCTACTCAGGCTACCTTGCCACCTACACTTATGAGGGTTCTTCTGCTACCGTCTCAACAATTACTCACACCGCACGAGGATAAGCGGTATACCCTCACCTGGGAAGGAGCGCGGCATCAGGCCGCGCTCCTCTCGCACTTTCTGATCCGCCCTAGCGGGCCCGCCCCTATGGGGGAGCCACCTGCGCCTTTTGACAAAGACCGTGAGGGAACGGCAACAGGCTCCCAGAATGTGAGAGTTTGCTTCATCTCACCCGCTGCTGAAGCACAAATTGAGCCGGTCAGCGTAGTCTTAAAGGTATGACTGAAAACAATACTGCTCGTAAGGCACAAATTGGTGTAACCGGCCTGGCCGTCATGGGTGCGAACCTGGCCCGCAACCTGGCCCGCAATGGCTACACTGTTGCCCTGCACAACCGCTCCGTTGAAAAAACTGACGCCCTGCTTGAAGCTCATGGCAATGAAGGCGACTTCGTGCGCACCGAAACCCTGCAGGAACTGGTCGACTCCCTTGAAGCTCCCCGCCGCATCCTGATTATGGTCAAGGCAGGTGCCCCCGTTGATGCTGTGATCGCTCAACTCGAACCTCTGCTCGATGAAGGGGATGTCATCATTGATGGCGGTAACTCTCACTTCCCTGACACCATCCGCCGTGAGCGTGCCCTTGCTGAAAAGGGTCTGCACTTTGTTGGTATCGGTGTCTCTGGCGGTGAAGAAGGCGCCCTGAACGGCCCTTCTATCATGCCCGGTGGTTCAGCTAAGTCCTACGAATCTCTCGGTCCCCTGCTCGAAAAAATTTCAGCCAAGGCACCCAACGGTGACCCCTGCTGCGCCTGGATCTCAACCGGCGGTGCCGGCCACTTCGTCAAGATGGTGCACAACGGTATCGAATACGCTGACATGCAGGTCATCGGCGAAGCCTACGACTTGCTCCGCACCGTTGCAGGGCTCGAACCTGCTACCCA
>JAXFPK010000116.1:0-2639 GCA_034179845.1 Rothia sp. (in: high G+C Gram-positive bacteria)
CTACCCGTGCCTCCGGTTTTCTAACCTATCTGCCGCAGCGCATCATCAAGTCGCCTTACGCGAAGTCCCTTATCGAAGCGCACTTTGAAATAGGTAAGGTCCAAAGAGTGATCTGTTTCTAATCAGTGATGCCTACCGGCCTTACCCGCGCCGGTAGGCATCTGCTGTATTAGGCTACCCAGCTATATGCCAGCGTCCTTACACCTTGGTCACCTAAAATCAACAAGAAGAATTCGCACTGAAAGGAATCGTCCATGCACAGTCATAACAATGGGCTCAAAACGGTCTTGCTGCTTGGGTCAATGGTTGGTTTTCTTCTCCTTATTGGGGCGGGGCTTGCCTACTTCACCCGCAGCTCCATTTTCATCCTGATTTTTGGTTTGATTGGTGTGGGCACAGTAGCGTACACCTACTGGAATTCCGATAAGCTCGCTATTCGTTCTATGAGGGCCTACCCCGTCACCCGGGAGCAGGTTCCGGGGCTTTACGCTATTGTTGAGGAGCTTTCTGCTCAGGCTAATCAGCCCATGCCCAGGCTCTATGTAGCTCCGACTATGACCCCCAATGCTTTCGCAACTGGCCGTAACCCTCAGAACGCTGCGGTCTGTTGTACTGAGGGTATTTTGCAGCTGCTTGATGAGCGTGAGATGCGAGGTGTGATTGGCCATGAGCTCATGCATGTTTATAACCGTGATATTCTCACCGGTTCTATTGCGGCTGCTATTGCCTCTGTTATCGGCACTATCGCCCAGTTCGCTACTTTTGGTGCTATGTTCGGTGGTAATCGTGACGAGAATCGGGGTGGGGGCCTCATCTTTACCCTGCTCATTGCTTTCCTTGCGCCTCTTGCTTCAGCGGTCATGCAGATGGCTATTAGTCGTACCCGTGAGTATGATGCTGATGAGGACGGTGCCCGTCTCACCGGTGACCCTTTGGCGCTGGCGTCTGCCTTGCACAAGCTAGAAAATGGGGTCTCTCGTTACCCTATGAACCCTGAGAATCGGCAGACTGCTGGGGCTGCGTCGATGATGATTGCTAACCCTTTTCGTGGTGGCGGGTCGATGAAGAATCTGATGGCTACTCACCCGCCTATGGCTGATCGTATTGCCCGGTTGGAAAATATGGCTCGGCAGAGCGGCCAGCTATAAAGTTTAGGTCACAATGACCGAAAGTTGACCGTACAAATTTGTGTAGCTGAAAGAAATGCTCCCCACAGAATCAACCTGTGGGGAGCATCTTTTATTGATTGGGCGGACGCCTGCAACCGGCTAACTGCCTAACGGTAGTTGACGAACTGTAGGTCAACCTCAAGGTCAGCGCCTTTGAGCAGGGCGATAACGTCCTGCAGGTCATCGCGAGATTTGGAGGTAACGCGCAGCTCATCACCTTGGATGGTGGCCTTGACGGACTTGGGGCCTTCTTCGCGAATGAGCTTGGAGATTTTTTTGGCCTGGTCCTGGGCGATGCCCTCCTTGATGGAGGACTCGATGCGGTACTCCTTGCCTGAGGCGTAGGGGTCCCCTGAATCCAGGGATTTGAGGGAGATGCCGCGCTTGACCAGCTTTGACTGGAAAACGTCGAGCACTGCTAGTGCGCGCTCTTCAGAGTTGGCCTTGATGAGGATTTTCTCGCCGGAGAAATCGATGTCGGCGCCGACACCACGGAAGTCGTAGCGCTGGGCTACTTCCTTTTGAGCCTGGTTGAGGGCGTTGGATACTTCTTGCTTGTCGACTTTTGAGACAACGTCGAATGATGAATCGCTTGCCACGGGTGGTTACCTCTTCTACGTGTAGATATGTGACTCTCGCCCTGAGCCCCGGGGTGGGGGAGTGGGCCTTATCTACAACGGTACCTTGTTTTATAGGGGCTATGCAGGTTATCGCAATCGTTATGAAACTGTGACTCCTTTCTCAGCTAAAGTTCATTTTGGTTTGGAAGGATGAAGGTATGGCTGAGAAGAAATCAGCTGCCCACGCTGCAGTCGGCCTACAGCCCGACTCAGGAACCACTCCGGCAGCGCAACAGGTACTAGCTGTAACTGACGAGACCATGCAACGAGCCTATGAGGCTCTCCTTGCAGATTTAGCGACGGACGGCTTTGTGGCCGCCAGCGCTGAACATACAGAGGGTGATGATTCACCCCAGGCTCACCACATCCGAGATTTTGCTGGTGAGCTGGGTCAGAACCTGCATGATGCAGGACTGGTCGCTAGATTTGAGGGCGTGAAAGAAAACCTTGCCCGCGAAATCCGCGGAGGCATGTGCACCCCTCAACAGGCCTACGCATATCTAGAAAATCTTGAAATATCACTTCTGTTAGAGCAAGAAGCTCTAGCGGTAAGTTCTCCTTCTACATAATCTAAGCTACGGCCGACGTCCTTAAACTCAGGGCGTCGGCCCCATGCTTTAACCAGACCTTTAAGTGGTCTTAGCAACAAAAGCTGTTCTCAAGTTGGCAAGCTGTAGGAAAGTGTGTAGAGTATTCTACTGTTCGCTCAAACGAACACATTCAAGAAATTGAATACGGCAGATTACCCGAGCGGCCAAAGGGGGCTGACTGTAAATCAGCTGGCATTGCCTACGGGGGTTCAAATCCCTCATCTGCCACAGCGAAAATCCCGCCTCACACGAGGCGGGAT
>JAXFPK010000122.1:0-13627 GCA_034179845.1 Rothia sp. (in: high G+C Gram-positive bacteria)
GGGGCGGGCGTCCTGTGCCTTAGTAGCTGGCGGTTAGCTCTAGGCCTCACGCACAATCTTGAGGATTTGATCGCGCACACGCTCCATGGTGGCCTGGTCGGGGGCCTCAAGGTTCAGGCGCAGGAAGGGCTCAGTGTTGGAGGGGCGCAGGTTAGCCCACCAGCCCTCGGTCTTGTGCTCGAAGGTGGTGCCGTCCATGGTGGAGACCTCAACGGTGTCGCCGAAGAAATCGGCAACGCGGGCGATAGCACCGGCCTTGTCTTCTAGCTCAGAGTTAATCTCGCCTGAAGGGACGTAGGGGGAGTAGACAGCAGCCAGCTCAGAGAGGGGCTGCTGGCCCTCACCTAGGGCAGCCAGTACGTGCATAGCGGCCAGCATACCGGTGTCTGCGTTGAAGAAGTCCTTGAAGTAGTAGTGAGCTGAATGCTCGCCACCGAAGACACCGGACTCTTCAGCCATCACAGCCTTAATGAAGGAGTGGCCCACGCGGGTCTTAATGGCGCGGCCGCCCAGCTTCTCAACCAGCTCAGGCACGGCCTTAGAGGTAATCAGGTTGTAGATGATAACGGGCTGATCGTTACCCTCAGCCTTGGCGCGGGCAATCTCACGCTCAGCTACCAGGGCGGTAATAGCGGAGGGAGTAACCGGTTCGCCCTTCTCGTCGATAACGAAGCAGCGGTCAGCATCACCGTCAAAAGCCAGGCCAATATCTGCGCCGTGCTCAAGAACAGCCTTCTGCAAATCAACCAGGTTAGCCGGTTCTAGGGGGTTAGCCGGGTGGTTGGGGAAGGTGCCGTCCAGTTCGAAGTAGAGGGGAATAATCTCCAGGGGCAGGCCGGGCAGAATAGCATCGCCTAGCACTGCGGGGGTGGTCATGCCGCCCATGCCGTTACCGGCGTCCACCACGACCTTCAGGGGGCGGATGCCAGAGAGATCAACCAGCTTGCGCAGGTACTGGGCGTAGTCCTTGAGCACATCCTTTTCAGAAACAGTGCCGGTGGTTTCAAGGGCGGGGATTTCGCCCTCGTTCAGGTACTTCTGGGCTAGGTCGCGAATATCGAACAGGCCGGACTCTGAGGACAGGGGAACAGCCCCTGCCTTAGACATCTTCATGCCGTTGTACTCGGCAGGGTTGTGAGAAGCGGTGAAGGTGACACCGGCAGCGTTCTCAACACCACAGGCGAAGTAAAGCTCGTCAGTAGAGATCAGACCGATATTGATGACGTTAGCGCCACGGGCGGTAGCACCCTCAGCGAAAGCTTCCATGAATTCGGGGCCTGAGGGGCGCATGTCAGCGCCGACCAGCACGTCCTGACCAGCTAGGTTAAGGACGTCCACGAAAGCTGCGCCGGTGGCGCGGACGGTCTCAGCGGTGATGGTTTCGCCCACAATGCCGCGAACATCGTAAGCCTTAAAAGATGCGGTTAAATCAATAGTATTCACGAAAAATAAGTCTAGTTGCCCTCTGACATGTTTAGACAGTACTCAGACAGATTCCTTATGTGATTTATGGCGATAAACACCAGGTTTTAATGCCACAAACTAGGCGCTGACGGGGAAAGAACATGGTTTGATGGTGCTTATGGGTGAACTTTTTTCTTTAGATAATCCAATCCAGAATTATGCTTGGGGCTCTTATGAGACGCTTGCGCGTATGCGCGGTGTAGCTGCCCCTACAGACCAGCCAGAGGCCGAACTATGGGTGGGCGCACATTCATCTGCCCCTTCTATGGCGCGTGTAGATGGCGGAGCTTTCCCCCTGGATTTCCTGGTTAAGGAGCAGCCCTCCCGCTTCCTTAACCCGCAGCGTAGCAGCGATATCTTCCCCTTCCTTTTTAAGATTCTTGCCATTGAATCGCCCCTGTCCATTCAGGTGCACCCCACCGATGAGCAGGCCCAGGCAGGTTTTGAGGCTGAAAATTCTCGCGGTATCGCCCTGGATGACCCGGCCCGTAATTACAAGGACCGGTTCTCTAAACCCGAAACCGTTATCGCCCTTTCTGAGATGCGTATTCTGACCGGTGTGCGGGATTTTGCAGAACTACGCGCTATTGCCGAGCACTTCTCTCTACCCTGGCTGGCCGGTGCCCTAGACTCAGCTGCAACAGCCAAGGAACTGCTGACCCTTATTATCCGTATGCCCCAGGACGCCGCCGCCGCGGCTGTAGAGCAGACTGTTGCGTCCGCGCGGGCCTGGGCTGCTAAGAACGGGGACGTTCCCGGTAGCGAATCAACCGCAGCTGGTGTGGCCGAGCTAGTAACTTTGATTGACAGCAAGTACCCCGGTGACCGTGGCCTGCTGGTTGCCCTGGTCATGAACCTCATCTACCTGGCCCCTGGCGATTCTGCTTACACCCCTGATGGGCAGGTGCACGCCTACGTTTCGGGTACTGCCATCGAGCTGATGAACCCCTCAGATAACGTCATGCGCGCCGGGCTGACTCCCAAGCACATCGATGAGGAAGAGCTCATCAAGATCCTGGGGGAGAGCCAAGCTGCCCCCACTATTCAGCGTCCTACTCCCACCAGCGATAAAGCCCTGGAATATTCCATGTGGGATGAGCGTCTATCTGTGACCCGCCTGGTGGTTGAAGAAGGCGAGCGCATCGCCCTGCCTCTTTCTGGCGTGGCAACGGCCCTGTGCACTGGCGGTACTGTGGTGGTCAGTGATGAGGTCAAGACTTTTACCCTCACTGGCACTCGGTCGGTTATGTATGTAGGTGAGCCTACTGAGGTAACTGTTACCGGTGCCGGTGAACTTTATATCGCCTCCCAGCGTTAGTGCCTCGTTCAGGTCACCTTAACGGCTAGAACTGAGTAAAGTAGATAGGGACGAACAAGAGTGCTCTGCCCCGTCTAGGAAGAGCCAACAATATCCCACAAGGAAGCCCATGAAAATTATTCTGACCGTCACCGGCCTTGACCACGAAGGCATTATTGCTGGTGTGACCGCTAAACTTGCTGAGCGCAAGGTCAACATCGAGAACCTTTCACAGACCCTCATGCAGGGCTATTTCACCATGATTTTGCAGGGTAGCTTCGATGATTCTGCCCAGTCCATCACTGACCTGCAAGAGGCTATGAAGCCTGTTGAAGAAGAGCAGCGTGTACAGATTCGTATCCAATCTGACGCTATCTTCCAGGCCATGCACACCCTCTAGGAGTTACCGACTATGTTTAGCGACCGTTCAGGGAACGTCCTTGAGACCCTGCAAATGATCGATGAGGATAAGCTCGATATCCGCACGGTCACTATGGGTATTTCTCTGCTGGACTGCGCCGATTCTGATGGCGCAGTAGCCCGTCAGAAGATTTACGACAAGATTACCTCCCGCGCCGCCCGCCTGGTTGAGGTGGCTGAAGGTATCGAGGCTGAGCTCGGTATCCCCATTATTCATAAACGTATTTCGGTTACTCCGATTGCCCTGGTAGCAGGTGCTTCTTCTGATGAAGACTACGTAGAATTCGCTAAGACCTTGGATGCTGCCGCTAAGGCTGTGGGTGTCAACTTCATTGGTGGCTTCACCGCCCTGGTCGATAAGGGCATCACCCCCGCTGATGAGAAGCTGATGCGCTCTATCCCGCGCGCCCTCAACACCACTGATGTGGTCTGTGGGTCGGTTAATATTGGTTCTTCCCGTGCCGGTATCAACATGACCGCTGTGCGTACCATGGGCGAGGTTATCCGCGAAACCGCTGAAGGTTCTGCTGAGGCTCACGGCTTTGGCTGCTCCAAGCTGGTGGTCTTTGCTAACGCCGTATCGGATAACCCCTTCATGGCTGGCGCCTTCCACGGGGTGCAAGAGGCAGATACCGTGATCTCGGTGGGTGTCTCTGGCCCTGGAGTGGTCAAGCGTGCCCTGGAGAAGGTTCGCGGTGAATCTTTTGACGCTTGTGCTGAGGCTATTAAGAAGGCAGCCTTCAAGATTACCCGTATGGGTCAGCTGGTAGGTGCCCTAGCTGCTGAGCGCCTGGGTGTAGAGTTCGGCATTGTTGACCTCTCTCTGGCCCCTACCGCTGAGGTGGGTGACTCTGTAGCTCATGTACTAGAAGAGATGGGCCTGGAGTCCGTTGGTACTCACGGCACTGTGGCTGCGCTTGCTCTGCTCAATGACGCAGTGAAGAAGGGTGGGCTCATGGCCTGCTCGCATGTGGGTGGTCTCTCTGGTTCCTTCATCCCGATTTCTGAGGATATCGGCATGATTGAGGCTGCTGCTGCTGGCAAGATTACTCTCGATAAGCTGGAAGCTATGACCGCTATCTGCTCTGTGGGTCTAGATATGGTTGCTGTTCCCGGTGATACATCGGCTGCTACTCTTGCGGCCATGATTGCCGATGAGGCCGCTATTGGCGTGATGAACCACAAGACCACTGCTGTGCGTGTGATTCCGGCTATTGGCCTGGAAGTTGGCGAGATGGTGGAGTTCGGTGGCCTGCTGGGTCGTGCCCCCGTCATGCCTGCTCACCCTGAATCAGCTGAGGTGTTTGTGGCCCGTGGCGGGCGCATCCCCTCCCCGGTGCACGGTTTCCGTAACTAGTGTTGTAGCTAGTTTCACCTCGCCTTGTCGGTGTGATGATGCCCGTTTGCTTCTCTGCGAGAGGTAGGCGGGCATTTTGGTGCAAGGGGGGGCGGTAGTAGGTGCTGGTGGGATTAGTCAGCTTCGCCAGCTCGCCGTGTTCTGCCATTGTATTGGGTCTCACAGCTAGAGGTTTTAGGGGGCTGTTTCCCCTGTATTTAAGGGCTGGGTGGCGTATGGCTCTGCCTCTGGTAGACACTGTGTGCCTAAAACCGGGCACCATAGGCCAACTACTATATCTTGTGTCCCTAGAAGAATAGACCACAAGATGTTGTTGATTGATATGAGCCTTGCCCCCGCTGAAGCTAGCCCCACACAGCACCCTAAGCACCAGCGTCCTGCGGTTGCACCCTCCGCTCTGACCGCCCTACAAGAAGGCGCACCAGAAGCCCTCCACGAGAACGCCAACAAGGACGCCACCGTCTTTAACACCCAGCGCGACCTCACCGCCGGGGCCGTGGCCAAGGACTTCGCCCTTGAACACCTTCTACCTGCCCAGGTGGCAGAAGCCCACCGCAAGGGGGACATCCACTTCCATGATTTGGACTACTCACCCTACACCCCCATGACTAACTGCTGCCTCATCGATATTGAGGGCATGCTCGCAGGCGGCTTCACCATCGGCAACGCCCAGGTGGAGTCCCCCAAATCTATTCAGACAGCCACCGCCCAAATCTCACAGATTATCGCCAATGTAGCCAGCTCCCAGTACGGGGGCTGCTCCGTTGACCGCACCGACCAGGTACTGGCACCCTACGCCGTCCTCAACTACGAAAAACACCTGGCGGACGCCCGCCGCTGGGTTGCACCTGACCTGCACGCAGACTACGCCAGCGCAAAAACTATCAAAGACATCTATGACGCTATGCAGTCCCTGGAGTACGAGGTCAATACCCTCTACTCCTCAAACGGGCAGACCCCCTTTGTCACTTTAGGTTTTGGGCTGGGCACTGGCCGCTGGGAGCGAGAGATTCAGCAGGCCATTTTGAAGGTACGCCTTGCCGGTATCGGTTCTGAGGGGCGCACCGCTATCTTCCCCAAGCTTGTTTTTGGGTTGCGCCGCGGGGTCAATCTAGAGCCCAGTGACCCTAACTATGACATCAAACAGTTAGCCCTTGAATGCTCAACCCGGCGCATGTACCCCGATGTTATTAACTACGAGAAACTGGTAGAGATCACCGGCTCCTACAAGGTGCCCATGGGCTGCCGCTCCTTCTTGCAAGACTGGCAGAACCCCACCGCAGAAGACCAGGAGAGTAGCACCTCACCTGCTGGCCGCATGAACCTAGGGGTCGTGACCCTCAACCTGCCCCGCATCGCCCTAGAAACCTACCAGCAGG
The DNA here is from genome assembly GCA_034179845.1 of Rothia sp. (in: high G+C Gram-positive bacteria). GTDB lineage: Bacteria > Actinomycetota > Actinomycetes > Actinomycetales > Micrococcaceae > Rothia. The sequence continues at coordinate 5,918 of JAXFPK010000122.1, forward strand.
GGCAGGACGCCTTCTGGCAGCTCTTTGAGCAACGGCTAGAACTAGCCCATCAAGCCCTGGCCTACCGGGTAGCCCGCTGCTACGAGGCCCTACCTGAGAACGCCCCTATCCTGTACCAGCACGGTGCCTTTGGGTTGCGGGCAGAACGCGGGCAATCTGTTGCCCCCTTCTTTGATTCTGGCCGGGCAACAGTCTCCTTGGGGTACATTGGCCTCTATGAGGTGGCGGCCCTCTTCTACGGGGGGCAGTGGGAGAACCAGCCTGAAGCTAAGAGCTTTACCCTAGATATTGTGCGCCGTCTCAAAGAGGCCTGCACCAGCTGGAACCAGTCCCAGGGCCCCTGGTACTCGGTCTACTCCACCCCTTCTGAGTCTCTGACTGACCGTTTCGCTCGCCTAGATGCGCAGCGTTTTGGGCTGATAGATGATGTGACAGATAAGGGCTACTACACTAACTCTTTCCACTACGATGTGCGCAAAAAAATTAGTCCCTTCGCCAAACTGGACTTTGAAAAGGACTACCCCCTCTACGCCTCTGGCGGGTTCATTCACTACTGTGAGTACCCCAAACTCAGCCATAACCTCCAAGCCCTAGAAGCTGTCTGGGACTATGCGTACGAGCGGGTAGGCTACCTGGGAACTAACACCCCCATCGACCGCTGCTACGAGTGCAACTTTGAGGGGGACTTTGACCCCACTGCCCAGGGCTTTACCTGCCCCCAGTGCGGCAACACCAACCCAGAAACCTGCGATGTGGTCAAGAGAACCTGCGGCTACCTGGGTAACCCTGTTAAACGTCCTATGGTGCGCGGGCGACACGAAGAAATCATTTCTCGAGTCAAGCACATGAGCACCCCGTCCGCCTCATGACGACTTCTCACCACCAGCAAGCAGATGGCCCTGCCCACCTACCACCGACCCCTGGCGCCTGGAATGCCGCTAAATTTAGCCGCAAATATATAGCGGACTACAAGCCAGACGGGTTTACGGACGGGCCGGGAGTGCGCTGCTCCCTCTACGTCTCAGGCTGCCCTTTTGTCTGTACCGGCTGCTATAACAAGGCCGCCCAGTCTTTCGCCTACGGCCAACCGTATACAGCAGAGCTAGAGGAGAGAATCCTAGCTGATCTGAGCAAGAGCTATATTGCTGGTCTGTCCCTGCTGGGGGGTGAACCCTTCTTGAATACCGGGGTCTGCCTGCCTCTAGCTCAGCGTGTGCGCAAAGAACTTACCGGTAAAACTATCTGGGTGTGGAGCGGCTTCACCTGGGAGCAGCTCCTCGCCTCTATTGAGGCTGGTAATAAGGATCAGGGGAAACTCCTGGCCCTGTGCGATGTGCTGGTTGATGGGCCCTTTATCCAGTCACAATTTTGCTCTTCGCTGGCTTTTCGAGGCTCAGGCAACCAGCGGGTCATTGATGTTCCGGCATCTTTAGCCGCTGGCCAACCTGTGCTGTGGGAAGAGCCCACAGCACAGGGCTAGGCTGCGAATCTTAGGCTACGAAACTGGTCATCATGGCTTCAAAGGCCAGGCGGGCACCGGCGTTGGTGCGCATACGGCGCCGGGTAGTTGCCACCGTATCAAGGTGCGCTAGGGTGCCTTCTGGTGTGGTGCGCTCAGCATAGGCATAAATATCGTCTGCTAGGTGTGCGTTGATGATGTCTGCCCCGGTAGAGAGCTGCACGGTCAGCACATCACGGAAGATGGTTTGGATATCCGCTAAGAACCGGTCCAGGGTGTCGGTCTGAATACGCTTGGCCCGGCGCTTCTGGTCCTCCTCGAGCTGGCGTATCTGTGCCCGGTGGGTGGGGGAGAGCTTCTCGCCATCCTCATACCCTAGGGCTGTGAGTAGGGCGGTGCGTTCTGCCTCGTTGCGGGCCTCTGCGTCAGCTTCAGCTTCTGCCTCAGCAATGGTGATGAGATCGTCGGCTGCTTCCATCGCTGCGGCGATAGAGCGCAGGGTAATGGGCATTTGTACCACGGTGCTGCGGCGTTTGCGAGCTTGAGCATCGGTAGCTAGCTTATGGGCTACCTCCAGGTTGCCCTGGGCTAGGCGGGCGACGAACTCTGCCTGCTGGGACTCTAGGTGGGTGCCGGTGGCTTGTGCCTCCGCTAGTAGCCGGGCGGCGACGTCCGTAACTGAGGGTAGGCGGAGCTTAACCGGGCGGCAGCGGGAGCGGATAGTGACCAGGACGTCGGCAGGTGAGGGGGCGGTCAGTAGCCAGATGGTGTAGGGCGGGGGTTCTTCAATGGCTTTGAGGAGCACATTGGAGGTTCGTTCTGGCATACGGTCAGCGTCCTCAATGAGCATGACGCGCCAGCGCCCAACAGAGGGGCGGTCTTGGGCTTTGACCACGAAGTCGCGGGCTTCTTCGATGGTGATGGTGGTTTTTTCGGTGGTGAAGTGTAGAAAATCAGCGTGGGAGCCGCTGAGCACTGTCTGGCAGGAGCGGCAGTTCCCGCAGCCGCGGGCTGCTGGGTCTGGCTGGTCGCAGAGTAGGGCTGCGGCGAAGGCTAGGGCTGCTTGGGTTTTGCCTGCCCCCGGTGGGCCGGTGAAGAGCCAGGCGTGGGTGGGTTTTTCTTCGGCGGCGGCGCGGGTGAGCTGGGCGCGCACCTCGATCTGGCCGGTGAGGGTGTCAAAGACGCTCATGAGATGCTCTCTAGGGCTGTTGCTAGTACGTCCTGGTGTACCTCGTTGATGGGGCGGGCACCGTTGATGAGGGTGTACCGTTGGGGGGCTTCTTGGGCTAGCTGTAGGAAGGTGGCTTGCAAGGTGCGGTGGAAGGTGTCGTCTGCTGATTCCATGCGGTCGGCTGTGCCTCGGGCACCTGTGCGGGAGCGTCCTTCGGCCAGGGGCACGTCGAGCAGAATGGTGGTGTCAGGTAGCAGGTTGCAGGTAGCCCAGCGGCTGAGGTTTACGACGTTTTCAATGCCTAGGCCTCGCCCAGCTCCTTGGTAGGCGGCTGATGAGTCGATGTAGCGGTCGCAGAGCACTATCTGCCCTGCTTGGAGGGCGGGCCGTATTTTTTGGTGGGCGTGGGCGGCGCGGGAGGCTGCAAAGATGAGGGCTTCGGTGTGTGGGTCTATCTCTCCGTTGCCCTGTTCTAGTACGAGGGCGCGGAGTTTTTCGCCGATCTCGGTGCCGCCGGGTTCGCGGGTGACCAACACCGAGTAGCCACGTTCGGTTAGGGCCTCGGCCAGGAGGGCGATTTGGGTGGTTTTGCCTGAGCCGTCCCCGCCTTCAAAGGCGATGAAGGTGCCGGGGTAGGGGCGCTGGGTCTTGTCTGCCTCCGTTAAAGGTGCGAGGACGCCAGGGTCGGCTTCTGGGGTGTAAAAAAGTGCGTGGGTCACGGGTATAAGCCTATCAAGCTTGTGAGTTTGGTCCTGGCTAGCTGCCGCATGGTTCTTATGTATTCGAAGTATCCGTATCCGGTATCAGCGGTGCGTTGAAAATATTTACATATATAGAGGGCTATTCATAAGGTCCCACCAGCCACCAAAAACAGCAACCCCCGCACCACCGAAAACACCTGCCCATACGAGCTCAACGGCCGCCTGAACCCAGTATGCAGAACCCGCCAGCTTTTCACCTGAGCTTTTCCCCCGCTCCACCACCGACCGCAACCGATTGAGCACCCGGTTATTCTTCTGCTCCCGACTAAGCCGCTGCCCCGACCTGCGTTTGGTAGGGGTAGCTAGGTTCAAGCCAACACAACCCTTATCAGCCAGAGTCGAAACATCTAGCAGTTGATCTAACCCGTGAGCTTTGAAGGTATGGGCATCATGTCTGGCACCCGGTAGCGGGTCGGTGATGGCCAGGAGTTTGCCGTCGAGGGTGCAGATGACTTGGTGGTTGAAGCCTGCTCGTTTGTGCTTACCTGAGAAGTTTATTTTACCTTGTGAACGCCAGTTCCAGGTGAGGATGAGGGTGCCATCTACCACGAGGGAGCCAGGTACTTTCAGGCTCTCTTTCAGAGGTCGAGTCAGAGAGGTAAGGACTTTCTCTAAGGCTCTTTCGGTGGTGCTGATGGCCCTTGAAATGGTTGGTTGTGAGACCTCAAAGAGGTGGGCGAGGGCTTCTAGGGTGAGGTTGTGTCTGTAGCTGATGAGGGTGATTTTTAGGGCTTGGGCCAGGGTGAGTCTGCGAGGTTTCTCGGCTGGTTTGATCCAGGTGAGGTGGGTGTTGAGGGCTGTGATGAGTATGGCCAACTGCGTGGCGGTGAGGCCGGTTGTACGCTGGTGGTTCAACGGTCTTTCCTGGTGTGGCTTGAGAATATTTTTGGCGATTTATCCTCATGTTTACTGTCTGGTGGGGCCGTTGTCTCTTGGTGGGGGTTGGGGTGTGGACCCCCTTATGAATAAGCCTCAATGTAGCTACCCTGTATTTATTCTGGAAAGAGCTCGCGAGGGGATCTCGCCAAGACACCTCTTATACAGCAGATAGGCATACAGAGTCTTTACAGTTCTAAATCCTTCAGAGAGACTCCTTCAAAACTCTTCCATTCCTTTAAACCATTGCTGCTTCTGCCGGAGACAAATACTGCAGCTGTGCTAGGACTCCTAAATAATATGTCCTTGGTTAGCCGAAAGTCTTCGAGAGAATCAGCGAATTTCTCCACATAACTTTCTCGGCTGGGAGGGCAACTTGGGGCCGATTCCGCACGAATTGTAGAGTCTTTCAAGATTACAAAACCATCAGCGGTCTGCCTGCCTCGTGCGTGAAAGTTTTGGCCCTTGAAAAACAAGGTAGAGGTATTTTCTTTCTCAACGGTATTTGAGATGTCGTCTCTCAAAGGTGGTGTAGGGGTTTCGTCTAGTGGTTGGAAGACCTTATATCCTAAGGAACCAACGGCGATTTTGGTGTATTCAATGAATTCATCCAGTTCCGCCTGTTTTTCTTCGGTGACGTTCCCCGGTGAGGGCGTGTTGTTGTTAGCGATTTTGTATCGTTCAGCCTCCAGCGCAGCTTTCCAGAGGTTATTTTCTAGGTAGCTAATTTCAGTGGGTCCAAATGAGTCATCAGTGGTCGTGATGATAATGGCATGAGTGAAATAGCTCAGCCTGTCGGTACTGTGTTCATCGATTCGTCCGGCGATTCCGTTGCCGTTAGCTCGAGAGCGTGCTTGCCCGACGTAGACCATTTCTCGGTCAGTGGACTCTTCAGACCCGAAGAGGAGATAGACACCGTTGTGGCTGAGGTCAGGCCGCTGTTTTGAGAGGGGCTTGAGGTTTGTGCGGGGGACGAGAAAGACTCTTCCTGTCCAGTTGGAGAGTGAACATTTGATGGGACCGGTGGGTGTTCCATTCAGAAGGAAGAGTTGAACTGTTTTTGGAGTAGGCATTGTTGGTCGTCTCTTGTTTCTTAGTGCCCCAGATGATAGGGGTAAGGCTCGTGTTTTAGACTTTACGTCGTGTCCGGTAACTATGGTGTGTTTGGGTGGTGCTTCTGTCTCCGATTGTCAGATTCGAAACTCAGCCCAACACATATCTTTATTCACTATATAACTTGGGTGTGGACCGTTTTAAGGCGCTTGCCTTCTCACTTTAAGAGCCCGTGAAATCTATATATTAGAAATCATGCATAAGAACCCCCGTGATCCCCAGCTCACCCTCAGAACCCTCCTTGATCTAACTGATATCCCTCTGGAGGAGGTTCTTTTTATCAGACATTCCCAAGGCGCTGCAAACCTTTCCTCCCTTACTGAGTCCACCGATGAGTCCATACTGAGATATACGCGTGAGCAAGCTGTTCACGCCCGTAAATTTCCCCAGGACCCGCCCACATATTGGTTTGTATTCTTAGCAGAAACAGGAGGAAAATGCCGCTTATATGCCGTCTATGAAAATAACGGTGAGGTTCTTGCCGAACGTACCGCAGATCATCGCTATTTTGATCTTTATGTAAGTCAGGTTTTCGCTACTTATCAGGGTCGGCTACTGATTAAGTGGACTAAAGATTATATTAATTGGGCAAAACTGGGAAGGTATGCTCAGAACCTTGCGGTAGCTGAAATAGCTCCGCGTGAGGTGAAGGATTTCCCTGGATACGACAATGTTGTGCTCAGCTATGCTGAGCTTCAACAGGTGGTGTCGGAAGATTCTCTGTATGTTAAGTGGCGGGCTGCGCTGGAAGCTGTGCAAGGGATCTATCTCATTACAGATACGGTTACCGGGAAGCACTATGTGGGTAAAGCCGATGGTAGCGAGAGGATTCTGGGAAGGTGGAGGACTTACGCGGCAGACGGTCACGGGGGTAATGTTACTTTGCGTGAGTTGCAGGTTACTGATGCGGATTATGCGCAGAGTTATCAGTTCAGTCTTTTACGCGTTTTTGGGCCGCAGACGCCGCAGCTAGAGGTGGACCAAGCGGAGACGTATTTTAAGCGGGCGCTTTTGTCGCGGCAGTTTGGATTGAATCGGAACTAGTAGGGTCCGGAGGGCTACGTGGTGCTCAGAGGTTCCTGCGATAGTAAGAGAGATGGTTTTTTAACTGGTATCTAAAATTTACTGTTAAAAATGGGTTGAAGTATCAACTTACACTTTCAGAAACCAACGATTTTGCGACCGCGTTAGTGCTCGTTCCATCGTTAAGAGCGGAGCGCACCGCCTTTTTCTGCTCAGACGTGAGAGCTGCAGATCTGGCACTATAGCGCCCTTGTGAGCGGGCATGAGCCAGAACTTCTTTAGTGCGCTCTATCAGCAGAGTTCTCGCTCCCATTGAGCCAGGGAGGCTATCACGGAGGTGACGAGTTTTTCTGCTGGTATTTTAGTGTCTAGATCGAAATCTAGGCCTTGTACTCGCCCGCCTTTTTCGTCAATTGATTGAAGAGTTTTGAGCTTATCGAGGGTCCTTCGACCTAGACGATCTAACCGTGTGACGATGAGTGTGTCACCTTCGTGCGCGTACTCTAGAGCATCTGCTAGTTGGGGTCGTTTAGATTTTATGCCGCTCACTATCTCAACATAGACTTTTCGTATCCTACGCTTTTGAGCTGTTCTTGCTGATTGTGTAATGAATCTTGGATAGATTATGCTTCTGCTCTTCTAAGGGGTCAGGAAGCAACACAAATAGGATGCGACAAGCTGAGACGAGCACACCACGAGACATCGAACCCAAAGCCCAAATCGGAACAAAAGAATTCACTTCATTCTGTGATCTATCGATGAGGTTCCAAAGAAAAGCTAGATTATCAGCACAACATTCTAGTGACGATGCTAGATGTTCATAAGGGAAAGGGGAGTCGGAATAATTCTCAGAAAGAACATGTAACAATGTTCCTGGTTTTCCCTAAACAGGGACATTGAGGCTTATTCAAAAGTAGGAACACACCCACACCCCACCAACTAGACAACGGCCCCACCAGCGGCAAAAATAAGAGGATTAAATCACTACAAATAACCTCAAACCACCGGAAGAACCGTTGCTCCACCAGCGTACAACAGGACTCACACCTCAGCAATTCACCACGCTACTGACAGCCCTCACCTCTCATATCACCTGGGCAAAACCAGGCGGAAGGCCGCCAGCGCTCACCCTAGCCCAGGCGCTGAAAGTGACCTTGCTTTATCATCGACACAACCTCACCGAAGAACTCCTCGCAGAAATCTTCAACACCTCCCAGCCCACCATCTCACGGACCCTCAACACCGTTGAAAAAGCACTTGAGAAAGCCCTCAGGCCGCTAGAACAGTCTATAGAAAACAGCCTGAAA
>JAXFPK010000121.1:0-8519 GCA_034179845.1 Rothia sp. (in: high G+C Gram-positive bacteria)
ATTCGAACCCCTGACCTTCTGCATGCCATGCAGACGCGCTACCAACTGCGCCATACCCCCGTGGAGCTAAGGGGATTCGAACCCCTGACCTTCTGCATGCCATGCAGACGCGCTACCAACTGCGCCATAGCCCCTTATTCAATTGTTGGCCGCTCTCGCGGCGACTGTTCTATCTTATGGCACCTACAAGGCTCATGCAAATCAAACCCCCACCAGCACCCATGAACTGCATCACATACACTGTATGGGTCATTTACCCGCTTAAACCAAAGGACGCCCCACCCAACTCCCCGTACGCAGAAAAGATAGGTGAGGCGTCCTTGCAGAAGAATTTAGTCTTCGCGCTGGTTCATCAAATCCGCCTCAGGGGTGATGATTTCAAAGTCAGCTTCAGCGCCCTCAGTATCGACACTATCCACTTCACTCTCTAGGCCCAGGTCAATGCGGGGTGCATCGCCCCAGAGGCGATCTAGGGCATAGAAAGCACGGTCTTCTTCGTGCTGCACATGCACCACAATATCGCCGAAGTCCAGCAGGACCCAGCGGCCCTCAGCCCGACCTTCACGGCGTAGGGGCTTGAGGCTCAGCTCTTCACGGAGCTTATCTTCTACCTCGTCAACAATCGCGTTAACCAGGCGTTCGTTGTGGGCAGAGACAACTAAGAAGCCATCAATCAAACCCATAATGTCAGAAGCATCAACGGCCAGCAGGTTAGTACCCTGCATATCGTCGGCCGCGCGTGCGGCTACCTTCAACGCTTCAATAGACTCTGCAGCTGCAGTCATTTCGCCCTTTCCGAGCAAATCATTCCCCAAACCTTTTGGGGTCTTATTCAACTAAAACTTTATCTGAAGATGAGGAACCACACGCCATAGAGCACCAGCGCCAAAAACAGCAGACCGAGAACAGCTATTACAGCACCGTTAGGGCTCTTAGCTGATGACGGGGCTGAGTGATAGGTAGCTGCGGCTTCTTCTTCCATATCGGCAAGAGCACCGGGTGAGGACTCATCTATTTGCCTAACGGCACCTGCGAAGTTGACGCGCTGTGCATCTTCTTCACCGCCAGGGCCGTTGCTCTCTACCAGAGTGCTCTCAGGTGTAGGCTCGGTGAGCTCTTCCTTCTCTTCTGCCTCAGGCTGGGAGATATACTCTTCTGGTGCCTGGGCAGTTTCTTCAGAACTCTCAGAGTCTACCTCAAGGGCACCGTCACTGGCTAGGGTGGTATCGGCCGGTTCAGTCACACCGGCGCTGTCTATTTCGGTAAGGTCAAGACCCTGGGCATCAACAGCGCGCACGGGTGCAGGTAGCTCTGGGAGGTGCAGCACATCCTCAGGTTCTTCTACCTGCGAGTAATCATCTTCGAGCACTTCCTCATCTTCGAGCACCTCTTCGTTGGAGGCTTCTTCCTCAGGTAGCTGCTCTTCTTCCAGCTCTAGCTCATCGATGCTCACGAAGTCGCTTTCACTGGTGATTTCGCTGGTGGCAGTAGCAAAATCTATCTGCTCACTGGCCTCTGCTACAGGGCGTTCAGGCTCCAGCACCTGCGCATCGATATGAGCCAGGGGGTCTTCAATGACGGTGGCGCGGGTTTCATCAAATTCCACATCAAGGTCATCGCCCTCATCTGTGCTGATACTTCCCATCTGTGAAAGATTCATCAGGGAACGGGCGGCGTCCTGGCCCCTATCTGCCCCCTCGATATCCCCCATAAACATGGGCACCTCAGGGAGGTTCTCGTCCCCCCTTTCTAGGGCGCGCAGATAGTCAGCAGCCTCTTGGTAGTAACGCGTCAAGCGGCGCGGGCCCATAGGGCGGACGGGGGGCGGAATCTCTAGCCCGTCCTCAATGATGTAGCTTTCGGTAAGGTAGGCAGGTATCTTGTCGTTCCGACCGCCTTGAGCCTGATCCTTGTGTGTACTCACAGTGTTTCCTTGAGTCTGATGCCTGTTCTTGTGGTTAATGCTACCAAGTCACTCGATTGCAGGGGTTCTCTGCGGCAATGACAGCAGATTTTATTTTATGCGGGGCAAACCAGCCACATACCCGCCGCCCACGCTGCTGGGGGTAGATTCGGTATAAAGACTGTATTTGTTGATGTACTGCACCACCCCATCGGGCACCAGGTACCAGACAGGCAGGTCTTTGCAGGCCCGGTCACGGATGTCGGTTGATGAGATAGCCATAGCCGGGATTTCAATGACGCGCACGCGCCCCTGTGCCTCTTCTGGGACTCTCAGCTCATGGCCGGGGCGGGTGACCGCCACAAAGGTTGCAAGGTCCCACATCTTATGGGCCTCTTTCCAGGTGGTAATTTGGCTCATGGCGTCCGCACCGGTGATAAAGAAAAGCTCATCATCGGGCCGCTCTGCCCGCAAATCGGTGAGAGTATCAATAGTGAAAGTAGGGCCCTGCCGGTCAATATCGACCCGGCTCACAGTAAAGCGGGGGTTAGAGGCGGTGGCGATCACGGTCATGAGGTAGCGGTGCTCAGGGGCAGTTACCTGCTTATCAGCTTTCTGCCAGGGGTCGCCGGTGGGTACAAAAATTACCTCATCGAGACTCAGCACGGCAGCAACTTCACTAGCTGCCACCAGGTGCCCATGGTGAATAGGGTCGAAGGTGCCGCCCATAACGCCTACACGGGTGGTGGCATGGTCGGGTTCAGGGATTCCAAGCTCACGGCGGATCTCTTGGGCGGGACGAATCACGGGGTTTCCTGCTTGCTCTGGTGTCTACGGCTTCGGCGCGGGCCCGCTACCCCGGTGGACGGGAGTGGAAGGGGCACCGCGCCGAAGAGTGGTGAAGAAAAATTTAGTGCTTGTGCTTGCGCTGATAATCGCGCAGAGCCTCAGTTTCCTCGTGAGAGAGGTGGTCAGCTGCATGATCTGGGCGTACCACGCCACGGCCTGAAAAAGAGATGGTAATCAGCAAAAGCAGGCCAAAGATAATGAAACCGATAATGGCGAACCAGTAGGTGGGCATGCCCAGCAGTTCAAGCTGATGGCTACCTTCTTCTGAGGCAAGAACAAACATGTGTGTACCTTTCAAGACCGGGCGGTGTGTAACCGCACCAGGAGGGGCAAAGGGGGGGCTGGTGTCTTAGCTACCATGCTACCGGGTGGTAGCTCTTAGAGCAGAGCTTTACCCGGTAGCAGGCCCCATATTTCTGGTATTAGTCGCGGCTGTGCCAGTCCCCGCGCACAATCCACTTCGTAGTGGTGAGCTGCTCTAACCCCATGGGGCCACGGGCGTGCAACTTCTGGGTTGAAATACCCACCTCAGCACCCAAACCGAACTGGCCGCCGTCCGTAAAACGGGTAGAAGCATTCACATACACCGCCGCTGAATCAATATCGCGAATGAACTTCTCCGCATGACCAATATCGTTGGTCAATATCGCCTCAGAGTGGCCGGTGGAGAACTCACGGATATGGGCAATAGCTGCCCGAATATCTGGCACAGTCTTCACAGCCAAATCCAAGGAGCCATACTCAGTAGCCCAGTCATCGTCGGTTGCATCTACCGCATCTACACCCTCAGGCAAAATTCCGCGAGTAGCCTCATCCACGTGCAAGGTCACCCCGGCCTCTGCCAGCGCCGCAAGGACGACTGGGGCAGCTTCTGCGCCCTCAGCCAGCAAGAGAGTTTCCACCGTGTTGCAAGTACCCGGCCGCTGAGTCTTAGCATTCACCAAAATATCAGCAGACTTCTCAGGGTCAGCAGACCTATCAAGGAAAATATGGCAGTTACCCTCACCAGTCTCAATCACCGGCACCTTAGCGTTCTGCACCACCGACTGAATCAGGCTATGACCACCGCGAGGAATCAGCACATCAATGTGACCACGAGCCAGCATCAAGGCGGCAGCACCCTCACGACCAAACTCGTCGACCGACTGCACCGAATCAATCGGCAACCCAGTAGCGTGCAGAGCATCGCGAATAATACGCACAATCACCTGGTTACTCTTAGCAGCAGCCGAACCACCACGCAGCATCACAGCACTACCGGCCTTAATAGCCAAACCAGCAATATCAACCGTCACATTCGGGCGGGCCTCATAGATCGCACCAACCACACCCAAAGGTACTCGCACCTGCTGCAAACGCAGACCATTAGGCAAGGTAGAACCGCGCACCAGCTCCCCCACCGGGTCAGGTAGAGCAACCAGCTCACGCAAGGCCTCGGCAAGTTCATCTACTCGCCGCTCGGTCAAACGCAGACGATCCAGCATAGCCTCGCTCATACCGGCAGCTCGCTCACGCTCAAGATCCTGAGCATTCTGCTCAATAATCACAGCCGCATGCTGAACCAAAGAATCAGCAACAGCCAGCAGCGCCCGGTTCTTCCACCGAGTATCAGCCTTCGCCAGACGGCGGGAAGCAATACGAGCATCAACCGCCATGTCGGTTATCTGCTGCATCACATCATCATTCACCTGTAACTGTTCACTCATGAGCTTCTCCTTTACATAAGAGTCAAATAAGGTTGAAACAATCCTACCGGCCACCCTCCATGACGGCCCGATTATTACTTACAGAGGCGGGCTGACCAGGGCAATATTATCGGCATGAGCCACCGTGCCGTCATAGGTCTCCCCCATCGCTTTTTGAATCTGCTCAGTATGCAAACCCACCATCTGGGCAGTCTCACCAGCAGTATAAGAACTCAAAGCGTGGGCCAGCACCTGGCCAGACTCATCAACAATCGCCACCGGGCTACCACCCTCAAAGGACCCCTGAACACCCAGCACACCAGCAGCCAGCAAGGAACGACGCCGACGCAAAGCAGCAGCAGCACCAGCATCAACCACAATCGCGCCCTCAATATCAGCCAGATGCTCCAACCAGAGAGTCTGCACCGGGCGGCGCTCGCCGGTGGCATAAAACCAGGTGCCTACGTCCGCCCCAGCAAAAGCTGCACGAGCATTCGTTGCGCTCGTAACCAGCGCCGGGATACCGGAGGCCGCCGCCACCTGGGCAGCCTTAACCTTAGTGGCCATACCACCAGAGCCAACACCGGCAGCGCCGACCGAGCCGATCGACAAACCTGCCAAATCAGTAGCATCACGCACACTACTGACCCGCTCCCCGCCCAGGTCGGGGTGACAGGTGTAGAGAGCATCAACGTCCGACAACAAAAGCAAAGCATCCGCTTTGACAGTGTGGGCCACCAAAGCCGCAATACGGTCATTATCGCCAAAACGAATCTCACGGGTTGCTACCGCATCGTTCTCATTGATAATAGGCATAACACCCAAGTCCAGCAGACGCTCAAGCTGACGGTGGGCATTCTGGTAGCGATCACGAGCCATCAAATCCTCAGCCGTGAGCAAGACCTGGGAGACAGTGACCCCATAACGGCTAAAAATATCGGTGTAGCGGCTCATCAACAAGGACTGACCAACGGACGCTGCTGCCTGCTGGGTTGCCAAATCCTTAGGGCGGCGCGACAGACCCAAAGGGGCCAAGCCAGCAGCAATAGCACCAGAAGAAACAAAGACCAACTCAATGGAGGGGTGCTCTTTCTTCTTCTTAGCCAGCACATCAGAGATGGTGGCAATAGCTAATTCATCTAAGGAGTTCTCAATAGAAGTCAGGGACGAAGAACCAACCTTAACGACGATACGTTTAGCCCGGGGCATATCGGAACGCTCAACGATAGGGCTGCGGCGGTGCTTACCGCGTGATTCGGCGCTGGCCTGAAAGGCGCCCTTCAGATCCAATTATTCTTCTCCTTTAGCACGCTTCTGAGTCTTAGCCGCCTTAGCCTTGGCCTGACGGGCCTCATCAACAGATTCAGTCCAGATACCGGCCACACGCTCAGCTTCAAGCTCAGCACGAGCCTCAGCCTTGGCGTCCATACGCTCATGGAACTCAGCCTTACGCTGGGCACGAGTGGGGCGAATGAGCTCCTCCAGGCGGGCATCGGTACCGCGAGGAGAAGACAGCAGCTCAGCACCACCAACCATAGTGGGCTCCCAGTCAAAGACCACAGCATCTGCTTCTTCACCAATCACCACAGCGTCCCCCGCGACAGCACCAGCCTTGAAGAGCTCATCTTCAACGCCCAGCCGGTTAAGGCGGTCAGCCAGGTAACCAACAGCTTCATCATTATTAAAGTCGGTCTGCTTAATCCAGCGTTCAGGCTTCTCACCAATGACGCGGAAGAGCGGCTCAAGGTTGCGTTCTTCCTTACGGATAATGAATTCCTGGCGCTTCTTGGAGCGGAAGCCCTTAGGCTTGACCACGGTAGTATCTTCAGCCGGGGCGTCCTTGCTCTTCTTGCGGGCCTTACGGTCTGCCTCTACCAGCTCTGCCATGGCAAAGGTTAGCTGCTTGAGACCCTCATGGGAGGCGGTTGAGATCTCAAAAACCCGGTAGCCGCGCTCTTCAAACATGGGGCGCACAAACTCAGCCAGTTCTCGGGCTTCAGGCACATCAATCTTGTTGAGCACAATAATCTGGGGGCGCTCGTTCAGGGGAACGGTGACGCCTGCGGTGGGGTCAACCTCGTAGTTTTCAAGTTCGCCGCGAATAACATCGAAGTCGCTGATGGGGTCGCGGTTCGGTTCCAAGGTCGCACAGTCAATCACATGAACCAGGGCACTAGAACGCTCCACGTGACGCAAGAAGCGGTGGCCCAGACCCTTGCCATCAGAGGCACCTTCAATCAGACCGGGCACGTCTGCAACGGTGTAGCGGATATCGCCAGCCTGCACCACACCCAAGTTAGGGATCAAGGTGGTAAAGGGGTAGTCAGCAATCTTGGGGCGGGCTGCTGAGATAGCTGCAATCAGGGAAGACTTACCGGCTGAAGGGTAGCCCACCAGGGCGATATCTGCGATGGACTTGAGTTCTAGGACAATATCGCGGGTGGAACCGGGAATACCTAGCAAAGCAAAACCCGGTGCCTTACGTTTAGTGGAGGCCAGGGCAGCGTTGCCCTTACCGCCGATGCCGCCTTCAGCTGCAAGGAATTCATCACCGATACGCACCAAATCAGCTAGCACGTTACCATCACGGTCTTTAACCACGGTGCCTTGAGGGACAGGCAGAATCAGGTCTTGACCGTTAAAGCCGTGGGACATGTCCCCTCGGCCGATATCGCCGTTAGGGGCGCTCTGGTGGGGGCTGTGGTGGTATTCCAGCAAGGTGGTAGTCTGAGGGTCAACGCGCAAAATGACGTCACCGCCCTTACCGCCGTTACCGCCGTTGGGGCCACCCAGGGGCTTAAATTTCTCACGACGAACAGAGACACAGCCGTGCCCACCGTGCCCACCAGTTACGTGTAGGACCACGCGATCTACAAATTCTGCCACGAGTGCAAGCTCCTTCAAGCTAAAGGTTTGGTTTGATTATCTAGTCTACAGGGTCGCCCCGTCACCAGCCTGTGGCCAGGTGCCCCGTAGACGGCTTATGATCAGTATGGTGCGCAAAAGGGCGACTACGAGTTGCCCCGTAATCGCCCTTCTAACTGATGTGAGGTGATAAAACCTTACTCAGCGGCTGCAAGGATGTTAACAACCTTGCGGCCCTTGCGGGTACCGAATTCGACCTTACCTGCTGCCAGAGCGAACAGGGTGTCGTCGCCACCGCGGCCTACGTTGTTGCCGGGGTGGAAGTGGGTGCCGCGCTGACGAACGAGGATTTCGCCTGCGTTGACGGTCTCGCCGCCGTAGCGCTTAACACCGAGGTACTGGGGGTTTGAGTCACGGCCGTTACGGGTGGAGCTTGCGCCCTTCTTATGTGCCATTGATGCCTACCTTAGGTCAAAGAATGTTGGGATAAAACCAGTCTAAGCTGAACTTATGCGTTGATCGCGGTGATCTTAACGGTGGTCAGTTCGGCGCGGAAGCCCTGACGCTTCTTGTAACCGGTCTTGTTCTTGTACTTCTGAATAACGATCTTGGGACCGCGGAGGTCTTCGATCTTTTCTGCGGTGACCTTGGCTGAAGCCAGGGACTTTGCATCAACGGTGACCTTGTCGCCGTCAACCAGCATCAGCACGGGCAGCTCGATGGTGCTGCCGGGCTCGCCAGCGACGCGGTCAAGGGTAACCAGATCTCCAACAGAGACCTTTTCCTGGCGGCCGCCAGCGCGAACAATTGCGTATGCCACTTGGGAACTCAATTCTATCTTGACGTCATTTTTAAGGGTTCACAGGGTGTTTGACTGAAATCTTGGAGCCGGGTTCACCGCAAGGTGGTGGCCCGGCACTGCTCAACACGGAGGTTGGGCGGCTTCAGGTTTTCGCTCTGTGAAGTGGTTTGGCCTCGCCACCGGTGGTGACCTGCCGAGTTGAGTCCACGCTAACGCTTGCTTGTGGAAACAACACCAGCTCACAAGTTTACGCTGTGGAGCCCGGTCGGGCAAGCAACAGGAGGCTGTGTGCTTAACCCCTCACTCCCCTGACCTGGTCTGGCCGGGGTAAAGCCCAGGTGGGGGGGGCCGGCCGGGGGGGGGGGGCCCCCCCCCGCGGGCAAAATACAAGGGGGGCGGGGGGGGGGGGCGCCCC
>JAXFPK010000124.1:0-8676 GCA_034179845.1 Rothia sp. (in: high G+C Gram-positive bacteria)
GGGGTGCCTCGCCAAGACGGACGTAGACGTCCTCAGCTACAAAGCCGCCCTCAGTGCGGGGAGCCTTATAGAGTTCCTCGTTCAGAATACCCTCGCGCTTGGCGACAATCAGGGCTACCAGGGCCTGGCCTGCCTATCTGAAGATTGGTAAGGACGAGGGCGCGAATGTTCTCGTGGGCGGTGAGGCCTGTGAGCTGGGCGGCGATCTGGCGGACGGCTGGTACATTCAGCCTACCGTTTTTGCCGGTAGCAACGACATGCGTATCTTCCAGGAAGAGATTTTTGGCCCGGTTCTGGCTACCACCTCTTTCACTGATTTTGATGAGGCCATGCGCATTGCCAATGACACCGACTACGGTCTGGGTGCGGGCGTCTGGACGCGCGACCAGAACACCGCCTACCGGGCAGGCCGCACTATTCAGGCTGGCCGTGTCTGGATCAACAACTACCATAATTACCCGGCCCACGTCGCTTTCGGTGGCTACAAGAAGTCAGGCATCGGCCGCGAGACCCACCTGATGATGCTGGCTCACTACCAGCAGACCAAGAACATGCTGGTCAGCTACTCAGATAAGCCGATGGGGCTCTTCTAAAATCTGCCCCTGATAGCTTGAGGCTTATTCATAAGGGGTTCCACAGGCTCACGCTCCCTTATGAATAAGCTTTCTTAGGCTCCGCCTTTCCTAGACTGGTTTGGCACAGTCCGCAGAAGGAAGGCGGAGCCTTTGCTATCCCAAGCTAGCTACAAGCAATTATCAGGATATCCAGTCCTTAATAATTTTTGACAAAATCACCCCTTCAATTGATTCATCTAATTCTTCACATAAGTTTTCGAGATTGGCATGACGCCATAATGATGAAAAAACATTTTGCTGAAACTCAAAAAATTCATGCGAAAATTGTTCATCAAAACCCCAACCCATCATCTGATTTTCGCCATTAACCCCTCGATGACTCCTCTTTTTTCGCTTCGGGGAAAGCCAAATATATCGAACAATGTCTTTTAATTCATCTGAAAAACAACATCCCTCAGCATAGCAAACAATCTGATTACTATAACGCAAATGCTTTCCCGTTGGGCAGTTTATGTAATTTACCTGGGCATTCTTTTTAAGCTCAACCGCAACAACTAGAGTCACCTCATCACCCGAAGCACTTTCTTTAGTCACGAAAATATCAGGAACATTTTTTACCAAATTCCCAGCCTCATCGCGCCGCCGAAACTTTTTAATCAAGGGATCCTGAGAGGAACGGAGTCTATAGAAACATCCACTCTCAAGCAACAAGCCAGCTTCATATATAAAAAACTCAATAATTCGATCCTCTAGGGATCCATTTGTCGCTAACAACAGTGCAGTTATATCACTTTCTTGAACTCTACCTTCTTGAATCCGACCCCATCTGCTTTCCGACCATGCCTCAACATATCCTTGAAAGAAAATATCTTCATTACAAAAATATTCCTTAATAAGATCCACATTGTACATAAAAATCTCTTCTCCTAACGTATATTATTTAACAAAGTTCAAAAAATTTCTTTCAAAATTTTGCACTTTAATTAAAGATTTTCCAGCTATCACCTAGCCCCACAGGCGTGGTGACACCTCACACTACCCACACTATACTCTTATCTAGTTAAATCAACCAGTTAGAAAAAGGTGTGTCATGAACCCTTCCTCTGAGCAGCCCACTGGACCCACAGACCTGGGAATCACTGTCGGCCAGATTTTTTACCACTTCAACCTGCGCCCCAAGACAAGGAACCGCTGCCCCATTCCCAAAGGGCAGCTCGACCCTTTCGCCCAAACCGGCTTCTACGTCGTCCTGGCGCTCACCGCGCAAACCGTTACGCTCGCCCCTATCAGATGCAATTCCTACAGCGACCTAGAAGCACTCGGCATCAACACCACCTGGCTTATTCCGTTTTCTCCAACACCACAAGAGTTAGAAGTCCTTATCCAGAATCCGCACTGCCACCAGCAAGCCAGACTCAGCCCAGGCAGTACCTACGCAGATTGGAAGCTCACCATCGATATAGAATCCGTCTCCCATACGCTAACCCTCTGGGACGGCTCAATGATTCGAGTCCCCTAGGCCTACCCTTGGGGTAGATCCCACCAGAGAATTGGCTGACCAGGCCCAGAGTTAAGCCAACTAAACCTCACTGCTTCCAGCCAGGGGCCAGCGTCCTGAACCTCAAATGCCACAAGGTCACCCATCTCAGCGGTGATAGCCTCATCCACACCTATAATTTCTCGCCCGGCAACCACTAGCCCGCCCACAGTAATAACAAGAGGAAGGGTCTGCCCTGGGGCTAGAGAACGAATCAAAGACAGGTTAGAAGAGCTAACCTTCCAGGCCATCCGTGAAGCATCTGTTTGGCCTGCTCGAACGGTAGTGTCTTCAGACATTTCAGCTGCCATATCAAACCCATACCAGGTACGCCCTGCCGGGCTTCCAGTAGGTTGGGCATCGATTTGCCGCAAAATAACAACTTTTTGACCCCGAACACCTAGCTCAGCTAGCCGTTGAATGAAGCCCGGCTTATCCCAGCGTGGAGCAGAAGCGAGCTCAGCCACTCGCTCATAGGGGTAATAACGTGACTTAGCGCCGGTGGTGTATGCACGCCCCAAGGCATGAGCCCGGTCCAGTATCTGCACCTGAGCCAGCGGGCGGCCCACCATGTCACTCACCTCTTTAAGAGAGCAGAGTCGGATGTCAGAATACGTCACAAGTTATCTTTCGTTTGTTTAATCCGTGGGGATGCGCACCCAGGCCCTACTGTCTCTTTCGTTGCATTTATGAGTCGGCTAGTCGTTCCAAGGTTTTCGCATCATGTTCAAGGGCATATGCAAGTCCCTCTTCTACCATTGCGCGGTGATCTCTTTCCTCCAGCAGGCGACGGACGCTTTCAACAATGAGGGAGTGTTTAGATGAATGCTCACGCTCTGCTAAATCTGCAAGCTGGTGGTCTAAATCTTCAGGAAGTCGTAGGCTAAGAGCCATATCTCAACAATACCAAGGTGATACCACAGGCTCTATACCGCTTTGCACATTTCACCTGGCGCCAAGGCTTTAGGCTGTAGACCTACTAGACCCCGTTAGACTGTTACCCATGCAAAACCTCACTGAAACCACAGCTGCGCCGAGTGATCAGCCGGTGCGGCTCGTCCTTGCCTCCTCTTCCCCTGCCCGTAAGAAACTTTTGGAGGACGCTGGCGTCCGCTTCACCGTAATTGTCAGCGATGTTGATGAGCAGGCTGCTCTGCGCCAAGCCCAGCAGGCTGCCGATAAGGCGGGGCTGGGTGACATTACCCCGGCCCAGACCGCCCAGTTATTGGCTAAAGCCAAGGCCCAGGCTGTGGCTGCCCTCCCTGAGGCTGCTGGTGCCCTGGTGTTGGGGTGTGACTCTGTGTTTGAGCTCGATGGTGCCGCCTACGGTAAGCCCGGTAGTGCTGAGAAAGCTCTGGAACGGATTACCGCAATGAGCGGACGCAGCGGGCGGCTGCACACGGGCCATTGGCTGGTTGATACTCGGGTCGGGACAGCAGGTCAGGGCGCTGACTGTGGAGAGGCTGGCGAGCTGCGTACAGCTACCGTGCATTTTGATACCTTCAGCCAGGAGGAGGCCCGTGCCTATGTGGCTACGGGGGAGCCCCTGTGGGTGGCGGGGTCTTTCACCATTGATGGCTTTGGTGCGGCTTTTATTAAGGGTATTGAGGGCGAGTACCATACGGTGGTGGGCCTCTCTATTCATGCTCTGCGCAGAATGCTGGCTGACTTTGGTGTTTCAATCAACACCATTTGGAAAACTTCGCGATAAATTTCAAGATACGATATTGTGAGGCGCCGTTTTTCGGCGTCTCACAGCAATGCGTGCTTGCCGGCATCGGCGCATCAACCCGAGGAGCTTTTACAGTGACTGCACACAATGACCTGGCCCAGACTTTTACCCCGGTGAAAGGTCGTCACACCGGCCCCGTCAGCAAGGTACTGATTGCCAACCGCGGTGAGATTGCCGTGCGTGTGATTCGTGCCGCCCAGGATGAGGGAATTTCCACGGTTGCTGTCTACGCAGAGCCTGACCGTGAAGCCCAGCATGTGGTGCTCGCTGATGAGTCTTATGCCCTCGGTGGCGCCACCGCCGCTGAGTCTTACCTGGTTATGGATAAGCTGCTTGAGGTCGCTCAGCGTTCTGGTGCCGATGCTGTGCATCCCGGTTATGGTTTCCTTTCTGAGAATGCCCAGTTTGCTCAGCAGGTCATTGATGCCGGTCTTACTTGGATTGGCCCTTCCCCTCAGTCTATTAACCGTCTGGGTGATAAGGTAGCTGCCCGTCATATCGCTGAGAAGGTGGGTGCCCCTCTGGTTCCGGGCACTAAGGACCCTGTCAAGAGCGTTGCTGAGGTTGAGGCTTTTGCTGACGAGTACGGCTTACCTGTTGCTATTAAGGCTGCTTTTGGTGGCGGTGGGCGCGGCATTAAGGTTGCCCGCGAACGTGAGGGTATTGGTGAGCTCTACGAGTCAGCTGTCCGTGAGGCTATTGCAGCCTTTGGCCGCGGCGAGTGCTTCATTGAGCGTTTCCTTGATTCGCCCCGCCATGTTGAAACCCAGTGCCTGGCTGATGCCCACGGTAACGTGGTGGTAGTGTCTACCCGTGACTGCTCCTTACAGCGCCGCAACCAGAAACTGGTCGAAGAGGCCCCTGCCCCTTACCTGACTGATGAGCAGAATGAGCGTCTGTATGAGGCGTCTAAGGCTATTTTGCGGGAGGCAGGCTACCAGGGCGCTGGTACCTGTGAGTTCCTGGTAGGTACTGACGGTACTATCTCTTTCCTTGAAGTTAATACTCGTTTGCAGGTTGAGCACCCGGTTTCTGAAGAGGTGACCGGTATTGACCTGGTGCGTGAGCAGTTCCGCATTGCCCGTGGTGAGACCATTGAGGCCACTGACCCTGTGGTGCGCGGTCATTCTTTTGAGTTCCGTATTAATGGTGAGGACGCCGGGCGCAGCTTCATGCCTTCCCCTGGCACCATCGACAAGCTGGTAGTACCGGCAGGCCCGGGCGTCCGCTGGGATTCAGGTGTTATTGCAGGCGATACTGTCAGCGGCAACTTTGACTCTATGATTGCTAAGCTCATTGTCACTGGTGCCACCCGTGAGCAGGCCTTGCAGCGGGCTCGCCGTGCCTTGGATGAGCTGGTGATTGAGGGTATGCCTACTGTTGCTAATTTCCACCGTGCGGTGCTTGATGAGCCAGCTTTTGCTCCCGCTGATGGGGCTGATTTTGCGGTTCATACCCGTTGGATTGAAACCGAGTTCAAGAACACTCTACCCTCCTATAATGGTGCTCTTACTCTGGCTGAGGGGGATGATGAGCGCCAGAAGATTACTGTTGAGGTCAATGGTAAGCGGATGGAGGTAGTCCTTCCGGCTCTGGGTGGTACTGCTTCTAAGGCTGCTGCTGCCTCTAAGGCTCGTAAGTCTCGTTCCAGCCGCGGCGGTGCGTCCGGTTCTGCTAACAGTAATGAGCTGACCAGCCCCATGCAGGGCACTATCGTCAAGGTCGCTGTTAAGGATGGCGCTAAGGTTGCCGAAGGTGATCTGATTGTGGTGCTTGAGGCCATGAAGATGGAGCAGCCCATTACCGCCCATAAGGCGGGTAAGGTCACTGGTCTTAAGCTGAAGACTGGCGATACTGTTTCAGCTGGTGCGGTGATCGCTACTATCAAGTAGTCCTTGTGGGGTGCAGGTATTCGCTACACCCCACCACTATTGCTCACATAGTGGAATCTGGGTTTCAGCTAGGGGACATCGGTTTTAGAGTAAAACAATACAACACGTCACGCATACCTCTAGAAAGAGATCTTGTGAGCACACCAGCTGTAACCCCAGCGCCTACTACGGCCCATAAGCCCGTACCCCGCAGCCGCGTCATCTTGGCCTCACTCATTGGCACCACCATTGAATTTTACGACTTCTACATCTACGCCACCGCAGCTGTAGCAGTCTTCCCCGCCCTCTTCTTCACCGGCGAGGACGAAACCGCCAAGCTCCTAGCCTCCATGGCAACCTTCGCAGCAGCCTTTATCGCCCGCCCCATCGGCTCTGTCGTCTTCGGGCACTTCGGTGACAAGGTAGGCCGTAAAGCAACCCTGGTCGGTGCACTGCTGACCATGGGTATCGCAACCTTCTTCATCGGCCTACTACCCACCTACTACCAGATCGGCCTGTGGGCACCTGCCATGCTGACCATCCTACGTTTCTGCCAGGGCCTGGGCCTGGGCGGCGAATGGTCTGGCGCAGCCCTACTAGCCACCGAATACGCTGAAAAGGGCAAGCGCGGCCGCGCCGCCATGTGGCCCCAGCTCGGCGCCCCGTTCGGCTTCATTCTGGCCAACGGCTTCATGCTACTGCTGACCGTCGCCATGGGCTTTACCTCCCTGGCAGCCGGTGACTCCATCGACCACACCTTCTTGGTCTGGGGCTGGCGTGTTCCCTTCATCGCCTCCATCGTCATGGTAGCGGTGGGCCTCTACGTCCGTTTCAAGCTGGAAGAAACCCCTGTCTTCAAGCAGGCCCTCAACCAGAACCAGAAGGTCAAGGCCCCCCTGGCTGAAGCCTTCAAGATTGCCTGGTGGCCCATGATTCAGGGCACCTTCATCATGCTGGCTAACTACGTACTCTTCTACCTAATGACCGCCTGGATCCTCTCCTTCGGTATCGGCAAGCCAGAAGAGGGCGGCCTGGGTATCCCCTACCGCTCCTTCCTTATCATCCAGCTCATCACCATCCTCTTCTTGGCAGCCATGATCCCGGTCTCCGGCTGGCTAGCAGATAAGTACGGTCGCCGCTCTTCCCAGCTGGTCATCACCGCCGCAATTCTGGTCTTCGGCCTCTCCTTCGGCTTCCTCATGGACCCCCAGGTTGTAGGCACCGGCGAGAACGCCAACACCGGCCGTATCGTCCTCTTCATGGCAATCGGCATGATTCTGATGGGCCTCACCTTCGGCTCCATGAGCGCCTACTTGCCTGAGCTCTTCCCCACCCACGTCCGTTACACTGCCTCAGGTATGAGCTACAACGTCTCATCCATCCTGGGTGCAGCCCTGACCCCCTACGCTGCGGTCTGGCTGAATGCTAACGGCGGTGTGGGTGCCGTTGGTCTCTACCTGGCCGCAACCAGCGTCCTGACCCTCTTCTTCATGGCTATCACCCATGAAACCCGCGATGTGGACCTGACCACCATGGCCCGCATCAAATAAGGAGAAGATGAACCTTCACCCATAAGGGAGGGGTAGCACCCGCTCAGCACTGAGCGAGCGCTACCCCTCCCTTCTTCTATGAGGTGTGCTACTGCATGATGTGTAGCTGGCGGGCCGCTTCTGAAATGGAGCCGGTCAGTGAGGGGTAGACCGTGAAGGTTTCGGCTATATCATCAACGTGTAGCTTCTTATCAATAGCTAGGGACAGGGGGAAGATCAGCTCTGAGGCGCGGGGCCCTACCACCACGCCACCGATAACAGTCCCTGAGTGCTTGCGGGCAAAGATTTTGATGAAACCGTCCTCCACTGCCATCATCTTGGCGCGGGGGTTAGTAGCCAGCGGCAACATGACCATATCGGCCTGGTATTTACCTGATTCGATTTCGCTTTGGCTAATACCAACTGTTGCGATTTCTGGGGAGGTGAAAATGTTGGCTGCTACCTGGTGGGTGCGCAGGGGTTTGACGCTATCACCGAGCATGTGGGAGACAGCAACCCGGCCCTGCATGGCCGCTACAGAAGCGAGCGGGTAGACCCCGGTGCAGTCACCGGCTGCGTAAATATTGGGAATATTGGTGCGCGAGACACGATCAACATTAATGTGCCCTGACTCGCTGACTTCGACCCCAGCTTCTTCTAGGCCCAGGTTGTCGGTGTTGGGGATAGAGCCTACAGCGATGAGCACATGGGAGCCTGCGACTTTACGCCCGTCCCCTAGGGTGACGATGACGCCGTCCCCGGTCTCGTTGTAGCAGGCGGCATCAGCACGTGAGCGGGGCATGACGCGCACCCCGCGGCGCTCAAAGACGTTTTCAAGGACGGTGGCGGCGTCCTCGTCCTCACCGGGGAGCACCCGGTCGCGAGAAGAAATCAGGGTGACTTGGGAGCCTAGGCCGTTGTAGGCGGAGGCGAATTCTGCGCCGGTGACGCCAGAGCCGACCACAATTAGATTTTCTGGGAGTTCTTCTAGGGAGTAGAGCTGGGTCCAGTTGAGGATGCGTTTACCATCGGGCTGGGCGGTAGGTAGCTCGCGGGGGTGGGTGCCCACGGCCAGAATAATGAATTCGGTGGTCAAATCGTAGGTGAGGCCGGTGGAGTCGGTTACCTGTACGGTGTGGGGGTCGATGAGCTTGCCGCGGCCCTCAATGACTTTGACACCGCTGCGTTCTAGGGTGCGTTTAATGTCGTGGGATTGTTGGTGGGCTAGGTCGATGAGGCGCTGGTTGACCTTGGCCAGGTCAACGGAGATGGGGGGTGGGTTGTCGTCGTCGCCTACTGAGATGGCGAGTTCTTGGGCTTTGCCGAAGCGGTTGCGGGCGTCCGCGCTGGCGATGAGGGTTTTGGAGGGTACGACGTCGGTGAGGACGGCTGAGCCGCCGATACCTTTATCTTCGATGATAGTGACGTCGGC
>JAXFPK010000084.1:0-10466 GCA_034179845.1 Rothia sp. (in: high G+C Gram-positive bacteria)
CTGTCGGCAAAGATTTCGTAGGCGCCGCGGCCGTCCTCGTCGCGCTCAGCAACACGCGGGTTCTCAAGGGTTGCGTTCATAGGGAAGTCCTTTCGTTGGGTCTACCTACTTCAACCGTGTTCCCGTTCAGGTATTCCCGGGTGGGTGGCTAGGCCGGGTGCTGCGACATAATCGAAATCCGGTTAGCTGCGTTCATAGAAATCGCTAGCCACTGCACGGCACTGTACTGCTCGTCAGTGAGCACACCCCGGGCGTAGGTGCGGGCAAAGTCGCGGTCCTCGGGGCAGGGGAGCTTGGTAACGGTTTCAGCCAGGAAGAGCGCCGCCTTTTCAGTGAGGCTGTATTCGCTGCTTTCCTCCCAGACGCTCACCAGGGCCCGGCGGTTCTCGCTCAGCCCCGCCTTGATGGCTCGCTTTGTGTGCACCTTCATGCAGTAGGCGCAGCCGTTAATCTGCGAGATGCGCAGGCAGACCAGCTCGATGAGCTGGTCATCAAGACCCGCTGCGCGGGCTGACTCACCCGCCTGCTTACTCAGGGCACCAAAGGCTGCCCAGGCAGCCGGATCAGACTTATCGAGGTAAAACTCTTTAGGGATATCAGACATAGCACCAGCTTACTGGCCCGGCCCGGATACAGGCTGGGAAGCCCAGTCGGGCCAACCGGTATCCTAGAGGGTGCTCCTGTCAAGAGAGGTACCCGTGAACCACAGCCCCCAACAGCCCCACCTAGCCCGCACCGGCCTAGCGGGTCTACTGGTGTTTGTGTCGATGTGGCTGGTCAACGCCCAAGCCCTCACCAACCCTGTCGATGATGCCATCTGGCAGACCTCACTGACCTGGCGCACAGGACCGCTCGATACCTTTTTCTCGGCGCTCACCCAGACTTTCAATACCCTGCCCATGACAATTTATGTACTGATCGCCTTGGGAATCTTCACCTGGCGCTACCGGCACCCCTGGCCCCTGGCGACCCTAGGGGGAACCATGATTCTTGCCCCGCTAGCCGTCACCCTCATCAAAAATCTTGTGGACCGCCCGCGCCCCTCCCTTACCCACCGCCTGGTGGAGGAACTAACTTTCTCTTTCCCCTCAGGCCACTCCACCAGCACCGCTGCCTTCTGCGCTGCCCTCTTCCTCACCGCCTACCCTGCCCTCACACAGGGCGGACGCCGCGCCCGGGGGGTAGGGCTCGGCGTCCTTACAATGATTGTGGGGTTCTCCCGCATCTACGTGGGGGTGCACTGGGCAAGCGACGTGCTAGGCGGCCTGGGCCTGGGAATAGCTATCGCCGCCCTAGTGCACCTGGTAGTGCTTACCGTTTGTACCAGGAATCAAAAATTGTGACCGGGGTAGTGCGCTTATGACGGGAACGTAAAAACTTCCCCTCAATATTCTCAGCGGCCACCGGGTCAATCTCTTTACCCTCTAGATAATCATCAATCTGATCATAGGTGACCCCCAGCTCGTCCTCGTCGGTACGCCCCGGCTTACCATCAAGCAAATCAGCAGTAGGAACCTTCTCCCACAGGTGGGTATCAGCGCCCAACACCTTAAGCAGGGCCCGGTTCTGGCGCTTGTTCAAACCAAAGAGGGGGGTGACGTCCGCCCCGCCATCACCGAACTTGGTGAAGAAACCGGTCACAGCCTCTGCCCCGTGGTCGGTGCCCACCACCAGCAGATTCTTCTCACCAGCCAGGGCATACTGGGCGATCATGCGGGCACGAGCCTTCACATTGCCCTTATTGAAGTCAGCGATAGGGCGGCCGGTTGCTGTCTCAAAAGCTGATTCGAAACCGTCCACCGCCTCTGCGATATTGTAGGTGACAGTCTGCTGGGGCATGATGAAACGCAGGGCAGCCTGGGCGTCCTCCTCATCGGCCTGCACCTTATAAGGTAGGCGGACGGCAATAAATTCAGCCTCAACACCCTCTAGCTCTAGCTGGTCCACAGCTAGCTGGCACAGACGCCCAGCCAAGGTGGAATCCAAGCCGCCGGAAATACCCAGCACAAAGCCGCGGGTGCCGGTGGCTTTCAGATAATCCACCAGGAACTGGACGCGCTTGCGCACCTCCTCAGCCGGGTCGATGGAGGGCTTTACGCCTAATTCTTCAATAATGTGAGCCTGTAAATCGCGCATGACTCTATGCTACTGCCCGGCACACCCCAGTCCACCGTGAGGACGTAACAGGGCGGTTAACTCTCCACCCAGAGTATGAAATTGCAGGGAACACACCTACCCTCTCGCGCCCTCACCCGCCCCGGACTAAAGTGAAAGGTAGATAACTGGTATTTAGGAGAGCGGATATGACTGAACACAACCAGAACCCCTACGGTAACTACAATCAGCAGGGTCAGAATGGCCCCTCACACGCGCAACAAGACCAGCCCTATCAGCAGCCCGGCTTTGATGCCCCCACCTATGATGCCTACGGCAACCCTATCCCCGCAGACGCTAAGAGCATGGCCACGTTCGCCCACCTCTCGGGCCTACTAGGGCTAGTGTTCACCGCATCTTTTGCCAGTTTTGTGGGGCCTCTCATCTTCTGGGTTATCTATAAGGACAAGCCGGGGTACGGGTTCGTGCGCAGGGCTGCCGCCGGTGCCTTTAACTTCAGTTTCACCCTCTGGCTAGTGAATATTGCCGCCTGGGTACTGACATTTGTGACCTTGGGGATAGCAGGCCTATTTACCTGGCTCGTCTTTATCGCGGTATGGGTTGCCCTAATTGTCGTGCACATTCTTGCAGCAGTGAAAACCAATAACGGTGAAGTTTTCACCTACCCCATGACCTTGAAGGTGTTGAACTAGCTTTAGCGGCTATTTTCCCGTAATCTTCAGAGTTCTTCGACAGGAGCGATAGCTTTCCCCGCGCTCCTTGAGCTGAGCGTAATCGGTACTGAAGGCATCTGGAGCAAGTGCGCGGGGAAAAGCAGATGTAGCACGGTGCTTTACTCGGTTTCTACCATGACCGGGTCCATAGCGAACAGACGGGTTTCGGGGGCCGGGGCCTATGCGATGGCGATGATTGGGTTTCATACCCCTTACCTTTCACAGTTTGGTATCGGTGGTACAGATAAATGACGCATCACCATTGAGCGAATTACGCTAAATAACAAATAACTGAAGAATATGGTGTTTGTGGTGATAAATGAGGCTGTATTACCCTGGGCCTCTCTTTGTCAGATGTAACATCCATTATTAAAGATAGATTCAGAGGTGTTAACTTGCAATCATTAGTCCCAGACGCGGAGAATTTTTACACAGGTAGCCACTAAATTTGATTGTTTAGAGTGCTAGAAAGATTTCCTCACCCGCTGCGCCCACCCCTGGAGGCCCCATGCACCGCCTTATCCGGCTGTCACTGACAGCTTTGACCAGCAGCCTGCTACTTACAGGCTGCATCAGCATCACCGTACCTAATAATCATGCGGCAGAACCTAGTGAACCCACGTCCGCCCCGAGCGTCACAACCACCAGTAGCGCCCCATCTCCCAGCCCCACTGAAGACACCCCCGAACCTGAGCAAACGATTCTAGCTCAACCCGAGCAGGCCCCCGTGGTGGTTACACCAGCCCCTACCGAAACACCCGTTCAGGCTATCCAACCCCCGCAGGAAGCTAACCAGGCACCTGAGGTAGATAACCCCTGCCTGACAGACCCTGAATGCAAGGAAACCGGCTACATCGATGTTAATCACGCTACCCTGGGCCCGGTGCGGTTGGTGAGCTACTACAAATATATGACGCCGTATGCGGTCCCTGGTGGCGGTTACGGTTACTATGCGGTCTTCCAGAATGGGCGAACTATAGGGTTCGTTAAGTCCCCTGGCTATGCTCTGGGCAGTTTTAGCATGTCGGGTGTTTTTACTCCCAATATGACGGAGCGCCCTCAGGGGTGGAATATTGACCGTTACGGCCACATTTTTATGAACAGCGGAGGTGCCCTGACTATCATCACCCAAAAAGATTGGGGCTTTGATTCTCAGGGAACTATGCCGGGAGCCTCCGAAGGGTGGCATAACGATGTCACAAATATAACTATCGACAGCCAGGGCAACCCCTATATCTACACGCATCAGCTCGATGAGACAATTAGCCGGTACGTTGATGGCCCCACCTACACCTTCAACGGCACCGACTGGGTACCTGTCGGCTAATATCATCTACCCTCTCGGCCGTTCCTGCTATGTCCTAGCCCTCGGATACGCAAAAGGACGCCGGTAAGTAGCTCACCGGCGTCCTTTTAGTTGAGGCATGGGTGCAGTCGCCTTCCGGGGAAAGCCCCTGCACCTTATATAGCTTCTTCTACCAGATGCGCACGCGCTCTTCTGGTGCCAGGTAGAGGTCGTTCTCAGGTTGCACATCGAAGGCAGTGTAGAACTCGTCAATGTTGCGTACCACGCCGTTGACACGGAACTCCTCAGGGGAGTGCGGGTCAATCGCCAGGAACATTTCGGCTGTCTGCGGGCGGGTCTTCATGCGCCAGCCCTGGGCCCAGGAGATAAAGACACGCTGGGCGGCAGTCAGCCCATCAATGACGGGGGCGGTCTCAAGGGTCAGGCCCTGGCGTTCCAGGTAAATCTGGTAGGCCTTGAGTGCGATGGAGAGGCCGCCCAAATCACCAATGTTTTCGCCCAGGGTCAGCTCGCCGTTGACGGTGAACTTCTCGGGGTCTAGACCGGTGGGGGTGTAACCGTTGTACTGCTCTACCAGGGCCTTTGTGCGGGCGGTGAATTCCTCGCGGTCGGCGTCCGTCCACCAGTTGTTGAGGGCACCGGTGCCATCGTACTTGGAGCCTTGGTCATCGAAGCCGTGGCCGATTTCGTGGCCGATCACACCGCCGATAGCGCCGTAGTTGACGGCGGGGTCGGCGTCCACATCGAAGTAGGGGGCCTGCAGGATCGCTGCGGGGAAGACGATCTCGTTGGCCGGGGGCATGTAGTAGGCGTTGACGGTCTGCGGGGTCATGAGCCACTCGGTCTTATCAACTGGCTCATTGATACGGGAAATCTGGAACTCGTGCTCAAAGACGCCAGAGCGGCGCAGGTTCTCGAAGAGATCATCGGTGAGTTCGAGGCCGGAGTAGTCGCGCCACTTATCGGGGTAGCCAATCTTGGTGACGAACTTACTAAGTTTCTCTAGGGCCAGGGCGCGGGTTTCGTCGGTCATCCAGTCTAGGTCTGTGATGGAGCGGCGGTAGGCCTCTAGGAGATCATCAACGAGTTCCAGCATCTTAGCCTTGTGGGTGGGCGGGAAATGAATAGCAACGTATTCCTTGCCCAGCTCTTCCCCCAGTGAGCCTTCGACTAGGCCGACGCCGCGCTTCCAGCGGTCGCGTAGTTCTTCGGACCCTGAGAGGGTGCGGCCGTAGAAATCGAAGTTTTCTTCAACGATGTCCTGGTTCAGGTAGGGGGCGCGGGAGTGGGCCATGTGCCAGATGTACCAGAGCTTCCAGATGAAGAGGGGGGCAGTGGCCCACATCTGGGCGGCGGCCTCAAAGTAGGAGGGCTGGTTGACCACAACGGTGCCAGCTTTCTCGGTGCTGATGCCCATGCCTGCTAGCCAGGTGGTGAAGGGGAAACCGGGGAACTTCTCGTCAAGTTCGGCAGCTTCTACCGGGTTGTAGCGGGCGTCGGCGTCGCGGGTCTTGACGTTATCCCAGTGGTGGGAGGCAATCTCAGTTTCGTGGGCGAAGACGGCGCGGGCAGCATCGGCCGGTTCTAGGCCGAAGTTCTCTGCTAGGCCGGTCAGTTCAAACATGCGCTCAATGTGGGCTACGTAGGCTTCGCGGAGCTGGGCGTATTTCTCGTCGCGGTAGTAGGACTCATCGGGCAGGCCCAGGCCGGTCTGGGCCAGGTAGAGCACATACTTTTCAGGGTTCTTGGCATCGATGCTGGTGTACCAGCCGAAGGGCCCACCGTGGCCCTTGCAGTCGAGTTCTGCCATGACCTGCACGAAGTCATCGGGGGTGATGGCGTTGAGCACCGGCTGCACCTCTTCAAGTAGCGGGCCGGGGCCGTCCGCCTCAATTTTTTCGGTGTTCATGAAGGATGAGTAGAGGGCACCAATGCGTGAGGAGGGCTGCTCGGCGGCAAATTTCTCTACGATTTCGCGGACGTGCTCTTCGGCGGCGTCACGCAGGAAGTACATGCCACCATCGCGGGAGCGGTCGGCGGGGATGACGTGGGAGTCGTACCAGGTGCCGTTGACGTAACGGAAGAAGTCGTCAGCTGGGCTGGTTGCGGGGTCTAGAAAGCTAGTGTCGATACCTGAGTTAGTCATACCAGCTAGTTTAGGGGTGCGGACGCCGCCCGTCAGCTGCCTCACTCAGGTTCGGCTCAGAGCGTGAGGGGTTCACCCAGTTCACCACTCGCAGGGCCTCAACCCGCTCGAACTCCCTCTCATTATTCGTTACTATCACTAGCCCTCGGCTGCGCGCATGGGCTGCGATATGCAGGTCGTTCTCGCCGATTACGCGTCCGGCCTTTTGCAAGGTTGCTTTGATGTCGCCAAACTGGGCTGCGGCGTCCATGCCGTAGGGGAGGACGGTGAGCCGTGATAGAAAGTCTTCGACCACCCGCAGGTTTTGCTCAGGCTTAGCGCTTTTTGCTGCACCAAAGAACAGCTCGGCTGCGGTGATACTGCTGACGCATAAGCGGCTAGCGTTCTGGTTGAAAATATCGAGAATCTCAGGTGGGCGCCGTTTTATCACATAGATGACGATGTTTGTGTCAAGCATGTAGGTCAGCATTAGAGTTCCTCACGTTCAGGCTGGGTGCCAGCGTGGCGGGAATTCATAAAATCATCCGTTACGGTGGGGGAGTCGGGGGCGAAGAAGCTATCCCACACTGCGCCCTCGGGGGCTACGATGCGTTCTGAGCCTACTTTGCGTACATTAACTTTTTTGATGTTTTCGCTAAAGCGCATCTCTGCGGGTAGGCGAACCGCTTGAGTTCTGTTGTTCATAAAAACTGTTGACCGTGTCATAGATAACCTCCTGCTATATACCTTAAGTATATACCCGTATTGGCAGGCTGAGTAGGGCACCAGGAGCGTAAATAAGCCGTGCCGCGCTTGGGGTAGGGCGTGACCGGGACTACGCTTAGAAGGTAAGAACACTGAACAACTAGAAGGTGAGTACCATGAGCAAGAAGCCAGAACTCAGCAAGGAACTCAAGCGTTCCAGCGACAAAGCACAAAAACGCTACATCAAGGCCTACACTAAAGCCCTAGAAAAGCACGGCGACGAAAAGAAAGCCCGCAAAAAAGCCCAAAAGAAGCTCGAAAAGAAATACGAGCTGGTAGGTAAGAAATACGAAAAAATTACTGACCAGCCGGTAAAGAAGGCCGAGTCTAAGAAACCTGAACCCAAGAAAGCCGAGAAGAAGACTCCACAGAAGAAGGCCGACAAGAAAGAAGAAACCAAGAAAAAAGAGCCCAAGAAAACCGAAAAGAAGGCTGAGAAGAAAAACCCAAAGGCTAAAAAATCCACACAGCCCAAAAAGTCCAAGAAAAGCGCAGCCCAGAAAGAAGCTGAACTCATCCTGGCCGAGACTCTAGAAAACTCAGACGAAACCGTCACCTACGAAGACATCCTCGATGCAGAAAGCGTAGAACCTGGCGACATTGAGGCCTTCGAAAACGAGGAACTGGGCTTTGACCTAGACACCCCCGATGCCATCACCAACGTCGGTGAAGATGAGGGCCTAGCCCCTGAAGAAGCCGACGAACCAGACGAAGCAGAAGAGCTCTACGAGCAAACCTTCGCTAGCAGTAACCTCACTGACTTCGATGAAGGCCTCACCACCGAGCCCCTGGCAGAAGCCCCCGCCCAGGAGGACGCCGCGTCCGCACCTGACCTCACTGACGATAAGGAGCAGACCTTCCTGGTGGCAGAAACCCGCCCCCTCGCTGACCTCACCCGCGCTGAACTATACGAGCTGGCCAAGCAGCTTGAGGTGCCGGGCCGCTCACGCATGAACAAAGCCGACCTTCTCACTGCGGTGCGAGCAGCCCAGCAGTAAATGCTCTCAGATGGATGGCTCTGTGTACCTTTTTGACTCTGTGACGGGTGTGTTGAGACACATGACAGTAATATGACGAGTATGAGCATTGAATACCATCAACTGGGAAAAAGCGGACTAACCGTTTCGAACGTGGGCTTAGGCTGTAACAACCTGGGCCGCGCTAAAACCGCCACCGAGAGCCAGGCTGGCACCAACGCCGTCCTCACCGCCGCGGTGCAAGCAGGCATCACTCTGTTTGATGTGGCCGATATTTACGGGGCTGAACCGGGTGTCTCTGAGACCATGTTTGGGCGTGCCCTGCGCGAGACCGGTATAGACCGCGACGAGATCGTGATTGTGTCAAAGTTTGGTATGGACATGGGTGGTGCCAACGGCACCGACCACGGGGTGCGAGGCTCCCGCCGGTACATTATGCGGGCAGTTGAGGCATCCTTGAGTCGCCTGGGCACCGACTATATTGACCTCTACTTCCACCACACCCCCGACCCTGCCACCCCCATGGAAGAAACCCTCTCAGCCCTGGGTACCCTGATTGAGCAGGGCAAGGTGCGCTACATCGGCTCGTCGAATCACACCGGCTGGCAGATTGCCCATGCTGAGCACCTGGGCCGGGCACTGGGGCACCGCTACATTGCGGCGGAGAACCACTACAACCTACTGGACCGCCGCGCTGAACTCGAGGTGCTCCCTGCTGCCTGCCAATTCGGGCTGGGAGTGCTGCCCTATTTCCCCCTGGCTAACGGGCTGCTGACGGGCAAGTACTCGCGGACGTCCGCCCCGGCAGACGGGCGCCTAACCCGCATCAAACCTGAGATTTTGGAGGGCGCTAACTGGGAGCAGCTTGAGGCCTTCTCAGCTTTCGCCGCCGAGCGCGGTATGAGTGAGGTGCAGGTGGCTTTCTCCTGGCTGGCCCAGCAAGAGCCGGTTGCCTCTGTGATTGCTGGTGCTACTACCGAGCAGCAGGTGCGCGCGAACGCGGCTGCCGTCGTCCGCCGATTTGATGCGGACGAGCTCACCCGCCTGGACGAGATTTTCCCGGCCCCGCCTAAAGTGGCACTCTTCTAAAGTGCTAATGCAAATGTAAAGCCCGCCTTGCCTCCCCGTCTCAAAGAGGGGGCAGGGCGGGCTTGTCATCTATTTTTCTAGTTTTTACAGATCATCGATTGCCTACTTCGGCAAGAGCACTGGCGCCATCGCAGGGCACCTCATTACCAGTTCTTATACATATCGACCAGCATGTTGGTCATGGTGAGGGCAGATACGATGAGGAAGATCATTGAGCCGAGTACCGACACAACGATTGCGATGATTGAGGTGGCCTTTTCCTGATTTTTCTGGAAAAGACCAATGATGCCCAGGATGAGGGCTGCAAGGAGCAGCATCCAGCTAAAGGACATGAATATGATGCTGGGTATGGCCCCAAGAACGAAGCCAGGGAGGCCTAGGCCCAAGGCTGTTGCACCAATCCCATTTATAGGTTTTTTACCCTGAGGTTGCTGGGGCTGCTGGGGTTTCTGGGGTTCCCTGTAAGGGGGCTGGTAGGGCTGCTGGCCAAGTGCGGGGTAGGGGCCTGCAGAAAATGAAGATGCCCCCTGCTGGGCAGAGGCGGGAAAAGCTGAGTGTGGGATGTTTGGGTTTTCGCTCATGTATATCAGCTTAAAGTATCGGGGGAAACCTAGATGTATATCAGGTTATTCCGTGAACATTTCTCTATAGAAGCCCTAGGTGAGTGTGCCATTGTGAGAGATTCAGCTGCGACAAGGCCCACCGTCCTTGCTATCCTTAAGAATGGTGTGCCCTGCGTCCGAGCCGTCCGCACAGGCCGAGCAGCCCCACCCCACCGCCGTGAAACCCGGCAGGTGACCACCCTATTCAGGAGTAAGACTTATGCCAGCAATTGTGATTGTAGGCGCCCAGTGGGGCGACGAAGGTAAGGGCAAGGCAACCGACCTGCTCGGTGGCCGCGTCGACTACGTCGTCAAGCCCAACGGCGGTAACAACGCCGGCCACACCGTCGTCGTCAACGGCCAGAAGTTCGAGCTTAAGCTCCTTCCCGCCGGCATCCTCTCAGAAAACGCTGTACCCGTCATCGGTAACGGCGTCGTCGTCAACCCCGAAGCCCTCTTCGAAGAAATCGACGGCCTCGAAGCCCGCGGCGCAGACACCTCCAAACTCAAAATCTCCGCCAACGCCCACCTGGTAGCGCCCTACCACCAGACCATGGATAAGGTCACCGAACGCTTCCTGGGCAAGCGCGCCATCGGCACCACCGGCCGCGGCATCGGCCCCACCTACATGGACAAAATTGGGCGTCTAGGTATTCGCGTCCAAGACATTCTGGACGAGTCCATCCTGCGCCAGAAGGTTGAAGGTGCCCTGCGCCAGAAGAACGAACTGCTGGTCAAGGTCTACAACCGCCGCCACGTGGAGGTTGAAGAAAT
>JAXFPK010000072.1:0-4460 GCA_034179845.1 Rothia sp. (in: high G+C Gram-positive bacteria)
TTTTTCACCTACTTCATGCTGGGTAGTCTGCTGGGTCATGCCTTTAGCTTTCATCGTGTCTGACCTGCCGATTCAAGCTCTGCCTCACGGGCAGGGGTGATACCGCGGCCCGACGAAATATAATCCTGCGATAGGAGTGCAACCAAGGACCGTTGCACAGGCTCAATACTGCGCAGCCCTCCAAATCGTGCGGCAATTTCTAGTACGTCCTGGGGAACGGTTGCATCCCGTCCATCAACTGTGATGAAAACTGATGATTGGTTGCTCATCTTGAATTCGATATGGAAGGAGGCAACCAATGACAGTTCGGCAACAAATTCTCCAGCTGGGCGGTCAAACTTTAGTTCCCATCGGGTCTGATCAGTATCTTGCAGCTCAGAGACAGCACCGTCTGCCATCACCCTGCCGCGATCAAGTACGCAGACACGGTCACACAGGCGCTCGACAAGCTCCAGCTGATGCGATGAAAACAGGATGCCCACGCCCTGAGCTGCCTGTTGCTGGATAAGACCAGCCATCGTATCTACAGCTAGAGGGTCAAGCCCTGAGAAGGGTTCATCAAGCACCAGCAATTCTGGGTTACCGACGAGGGAAACAGCTAGCTGAACTCGCTGTTGGTTACCTAGCGACAGATCTTGGATGAGGGTTTTCTCTCGACCAGATAGGCCCAGTGTAGCGATAAGTTCGTCAGCTTTTTCCGTCGCCTGCCCTCGGGTTTTCCCTTCAAGTAGAGCAAAGTGAACAATCTGATCTTTGACACTCATCTGGGGGTACAGGCCCCGCTCTTCCGGCATGTAGCCGATTGACCTGCGGTTCTCGGTTGAGATAGGTTCCCCGTCCCAGGTAATATACCCACCGGTGGGTTTAAGCATTCCTAGAATGATTCGCATGGTGGTGGTTTTACCTGCACCGTTACCCCCAATGAAACCAACAATTTCACCGCGGCGGACACCGAAATCTACATCTTGAAGCACCTTATGGTCACCGAAGCTACGGCCAATTCTGTGGAGTTTGAGACCGTTCATTGCGCACCTCGCTTTTCTTACTCTTGCGTCTTCACTAAAAACTCTAGTGAGGCGTTAGAGCTTGCCACATATACTTTCGTACAGTTCTGGGGTAGACGATAGTTCACGCATTTGTATGTTCGCTGCCGCACCTGCAACAGTTGTTGAACAATCTGAGGTGGTCTCGCCCAGGTTGGCTTTCTTTTACAGTCGCTACCATAAAGGAAGCACATGCACTTGGTTTCCTGCCCCATGAACAAATGCTTCGACGTACTCGCAGTGCTGGTCAATTGCACCAACCTTGAAGTTGCACTGCGCATGTGCGCCCATCTGGTTGAACACTCTGCCACCATCAAACAGGAAGATACCTTCATGTCCGTCGTCAGCCGGCCCCAGCGGCGATGTGAGTCCACACAGGCAGACCGTCACAATCGATGCAATCTATAATGATCAGGATGTTATCGATGTTGCATCTCTGCTAAGCATTAGCCAGGATGCTGTGGTCATGCCCATACCACCGGGCATTGGTCGGCAATTGTTGTAGGCTTTGACCCCGGGCTTCTTCTACTTGCACCGCCACAACAAAGCTCTGGAGGCGCCCCGCTAGCACTGGGGTCGGAAGCTAGTTCAACGACACGAAAAAGCAGGGCCTTTCACTAGAGGTCCACTATTCCCAGCTTCTGCCACTGCCCTAAGCTGTAGCGGTACACCATCAGCTGAGTCACCGAAAAACGGGCAAGTTCAGAGGGCAGATTAGCAAAGTCGTGTAAGGACGCCGCCAGCACAGGGGCCGGGGCGTGGTTGGCTAAGGTGAGGTGCGGCTTATAGGGGAAAGGTGAGACTGACTCCCCCACCACCTGCTGGCAGACGCCACGCAGGAGTGTAAGCTGCTCTTCCCCCTCCACCAGGGGAAGGTAGGTCACCGGGGTGACCGGCTCAAAGGTCAGGGCTGGCCCCAGGTGCACCTGCACCGGGCCCAGCCCAGCCACCGCTTGCTGCAAAGACCCCAGAGGGTTGCCGCCGGCGTCCTCACTAATGAGCACCGTAATGTGACAGCTTTCGGCAGCAGGGCCCACCAGCCCCTGCCCTGCCCGCCAGCAGGTAAGACGCTCAGCTAGCGCCGCAGGTACCCCAGCAACAAGGCTGAGATACCTGCGGTGAGGGTCTATCGTCGGTGAAGAAAACACCAGGCCAGTACCACTATCTCTTAGAGGGCAGGCAGGAAGCCAACCGCGTCGTAGACCTTCTTCACGGTCACAGAAGCAATCTCACGGGCCTTGCCAGCGCCAATAGCTAAGAGACGATCCAGCTCAGCCGGGTCATCCATCAGTTCCAGGGCACGCTCACGGATGGGTGAGAGCTGCTCAACCACAATCTCAGCCAAATCAACCTTCAGGTGCCCATACATCTTGCCCTGATAGTCGGCAACAATATCGTCGATAGCCTTACCTGTGACAGCCGAGTAGATGGACAGCAGGTTAGAGACACCGGGCTTGTTCTCACGGTCGTAGGCGATCTCGCTACCGGCGTCAGTCACCGCGCTCTTAATCTTCTTGGCGGTCTTCTTAGGGTCATCAAGCAACCAGATAATACCCTTATCTGTGGTTGCAGACTTGCTCATCTTAGAATCAGGGGTCTGCAAGTCATAGATCTTAGCGGTCTCTTTCAAAATCACCGGCTCAGGCACCACAAAGGTAGTACCAAAGCGAGAGTTGAAACGCTGAGCCAGGTTACGGGTCAGTTCCAGGTGTTGACGCTGATCTTCACCCACCGGCACCACATCGGCCTGGTAGAGCAGAATATCTGCGGCCATGAGCACCGGGTATGTAAAGAGACCCACCGAGGCGTTGTCGGTGCCCTGTTTAGCGGCCTTGTCCTTGAACTGGGTCATGCGGGCAGCTTCACCATAGCCGGTAAGACAGTTAAGCACCCAGGCTAACTGGGCATGCTCAGGCACATGGGACTGAACAAAGAGTGGGGTTTTCTCAGGGTCGATACCGGCTGCAATATACTGGGCCGCAGTTTTACGGGTGCGCTCTAGCAGGACAGCAGGGTCCTGAGGCACCGTAATGGAATGCATATCCGGGATGAAGTAGAGACATTCGTGGTCTTGCTGAAGACCAACCCAGTTATTGACCGCACCAATATAGTTACCCAGGTGCATAGAATCTGCGGACGGCTGGGCGCCCGAGAAAGCACGCGGGGCACCTGTTGCCGCGTTAGGGATCATAGCCTTGGGGTCTTTTTCGGGGGTGGTCTGCTGTGAATTGCTCACGGGGCGTCCTTCGCTATCTTTAGGCCCCTTCACGGGCCAGTTCCATACCGTTCTTAGCGGTGAAGTTAATAGTGTCAACAGCGCGATCAATCATGTCGCGGGAATTCTCGTCATTGACCTCAAGCTGCTCAGCAATCACCTTTGACTGCACCAGACAAATCTGGAAGGAATGAGCAAGCTTCTCAACGTGAACATCAGACTCATACTCGGCCCGCTTCACAGCATGCTCCTTATAGGCTTGACGCTGGGCTGCCAGAGTGCGGTTGACGTTCACCAGCAGATAAGCTGCGATACCCAGCCAGGCCGCGATAATACCGGCCAGAATCCAACCCAGCACTGACTCTTCCCGGGCTGACTGTACGATAGCCCAAGCAAGTAGGGCAACCAAAATTGCCATACCGATGCCCGCACCTACCAGGGCCATCTTCGTGTTCTGCTCTTGCGCTGTTTTCTCTGAACCGTTCGACTGCATGACCTCTATTATGTCAAAGGAAGTAAGGCCGCGCTGAATCGTAGACCAAACTTAAGCGTAAAGTGGGGTACATGATGCCCCCGTCACGTGAAACCAAGTACCAGCAGGTCGCAAAGCTCATCAAGGAAGGCTACATTTCCCCTGCAGAGGAGAACATGCCCCTGCCCACAGAACGGCAGCTCCAAGATATCTTCGCCGTCTCACGGGCCACCGTCCGCCGGGCTCTGCGTGAACTGGCCGAAGCAGGGCTGATCTACCATGTGCAGGGCTCTGGCACCTACGTTGCGCCCCACAAGCAGCTGAAGCGGGCCCCGTCCTTACGCTCTTTCACAGAAGACATGGCAGCACGCGGCCACCGCCCCCACTCGCTAACCCTCGCCTGCCATCTCATCCAAGCGTCGCGGCCCGTCCAACGCGACCTCAACCTGGACGCTGGTGCTCAAGTCATTCAGATTCAGCGGCTCCGGCAGGCAGACGGCTCCCCTATCGCCCTAGAAACCGCCCACTTTCTGCCCGAAGCCTTCTCCCACCTAGAACCCCAGTTATCGGCCTCTCTCGACGCCCAGATGCAGGCCTCCGGTTTTCAGGTAGAAACCGCAACCCTACGGGTAGCAGCAACCAATCTGACCCAGGCAGAAGCAGCCCAGTTAGGGGTACCGCTAGGGGCAGCAGCCCTGCGAGTTGAAAAGGTGGGCTACACCCTGCGCGG
>JAXFPK010000114.1:0-2479 GCA_034179845.1 Rothia sp. (in: high G+C Gram-positive bacteria)
CCTGCCTTGCAGGTAGAATGGGCAGGGTAAAGATAACCTGCCACCCTAAAACCAGGAGCAGCATATGAAGCTACCGCAGCCACTGTATACGGTGTATGAGCGGTCCCTGATTTCTGCGATTCCAGCGGAGAAACTACCCCAGCATATTGGTGTGCTGGTCGATGGTAACCGCCGCTGGGCTGCCCTGCTGGGTGAGAGCACTAAGCACGGGCATGAGGCTGGTGCTGCCCGTATTATCGAGTTTTTGGGTTGGTGCACTGAGCTAAAGATTCCGATGGTGACTCTTTACATGCTTTCCACCGAGAACCTGAAGCGAAGCAGTGATGAGCTCAATGACCTGGTTGAGGTCATTGAGGATTTTGTGGGGCGGCTGGCAGCTAGCGGCCTGGGGCGGGTACGCCCGGTGGGGCAGCTTGAGT
The DNA here is from genome assembly GCA_034179845.1 of Rothia sp. (in: high G+C Gram-positive bacteria). Classification (GTDB taxonomy): domain Bacteria; phylum Actinomycetota; class Actinomycetes; order Actinomycetales; family Micrococcaceae; genus Rothia. The sequence goes on from JAXFPK010000114.1 coordinate 420, forward strand.
CTTTGCCTGCCAGCTTGCGTTCTGCTTTTGAGAGAGCTGTTGAAGAAACGGCGGCGGTTAGTGGTTTGCAGGTGAACATTGCGGTTGGCTACGGGGGCCGGCAGGAGATTACGGACGCTGTGCGCGGCCTGCTGCGCGAGGCGGCAGGTTCTGGTCGTAGTTTAGAGGAGCTGGCGGCTAGCCTGACCAGTGACGATATTTCTCGCCACCTGTATACCAGTGGCATGCCTGACCCTGATCTTTTGATTCGTACCTCCGGGGAGCAGCGTCTTTCTGGTTTTATGACCTGGCAGTCAGCCTATTCTGAGTTCTATTTTTGTGAGGCCTTGTGGCCTGATTTCCGCAGGGTTGATTTTTTGCGGGCCTTGCGTGATTATGCTCAGCGGCAGCGCCGGTTTGGCTCCTAGCAGGGGCTACGGTGGCTATGCTTCACTTGATATATAGTCTGGCTGTAGAAGGTTTGGGCGGACACTGGCAGGCAGGTGTAGCTGCTCTTCTTCTGGCCTGGGTCTTGGCCTGCTACTTGGTGGCTGCAGCTCGCTTGTGGGTGATTGATGTGCGTGAGCACCGCCTGCCTGATCGGATTGTGCTTCCTCTCTATGTTCTGGTGGGTGTACCTCTTCTGGGGGCTATTGCGCTGGTCTCTTCAGACCCTCTTGCCCATGCCCGTCAGGTGGCTGTGGGTGGGGTGCTGATGTTTGGTTTCTATGGCCTGATGCGTCTGGCCTCCCGCGGGGCGCTGGGCCTGGGAGATGTGAAACTGGCTGGGGTGTTGGGTCTACTCTTGGGCTATTTTTCGCCCTTGAATCTCTTGTGGGGGAACTTGCTCATTTTTCTGGCTGGTGGCCTGTATTCTTTAGTGCTTATTTTGGCTCGCCGGGCTACAGGCAGCACCCATATAGCTTTTGGCCCTTTCATGCTTTTAGGTACTACTCTTGCCCTGCTCTTTCCCGTCACCGGCTAGACCCTCCACCGGCTAAACCCTCCACAGGTCAGACCCGCTACCACTTAGCTCTGCACAGGCTGGGGCAGGAGCCAGCCCCGGCTACCTGCCCAGGAAAGGATAATATGCCTACCCCACAATTCATTATCGATTTACGCAAAAAAATTGGTTCTGACATGCTCTGGCTCTCTGGCGCTACGGCTGTAATCCAGCGCGATAACGGCGATATTCTACTGGTGCGCCGTAGCGATACAGGGGCCTGGACACCGGTAACCGGCATCGTCGACCCCGGCGAGAACCCTGCCCTGACCTGCGTGCGTGAAGCTGAAGAAGAGGCGGGCGTGGTGATTGAGGTGGTAGGTTTTGCCCAGGTGAAAGCAGACCCTCCTATGACTTTTGGTAACGGGGACCGCTGCCAGTTTTTGGACCATACTTTCTACTGCCGCTATGTTTCGGGGCAGGCTCGGGTGAATGATGAAGAGTCGAGCCAGGTTCGCTGGGTGCCGGTGGGGCAACTACCGGATTATTGCAGTGAACGTATGCTCGATAGAATTGACGCCGCCCTGCACTGGCAGAGCGGCGCCCGGTTTGACCTAGAGGCCCGGTAGCTAGGCCTGGGCAGAGAGCTTGTGGAGAAGCTCAACGAGCATGGTGCGTTCTACAGGGGTTAGTTTTTTAGCCCACTGGGTTTCTAGCTGGTTTTGCTGGGTGAAGATGGTGCTGATGAAATCGGTTCCGTCTTGGGTGAGCTCAACGAGGGTGCCTCGACCGTCCTTTGGGTCCTTGGCCCGGGTGATAAAGCCCTTGGCTTCTAGGGGTTTACTGATGTTTGAGACGGCGGCTCTGGTCATGCCGGTGATGTTAGCTAGAGAGCTAGCTGAGGTAGCTCCGGAGTGCCAGAGGGCAAAGAGCACCCGGTAGGCGGCCCAGGAGCTACCTGCGGGGCGGTGCACTTTAGATTCGAAACCATGGGTCATAGCAACGGACACACGGTTGAGCGACATGGCAAGGAGGGTTGCTTCAACATCGATGGGTGTACTGGAATGTTTGGCGAGATGATCGCCAACCTGGTCAATAAAGGACCAGTAGGTGTGGTTACGGGGTGATGGTTCCATTC
>JAXFPK010000130.1:0-4571 GCA_034179845.1 Rothia sp. (in: high G+C Gram-positive bacteria)
TAGAAAGAAAAGCTTCTGGTCGTTTGACGTTACTGCATTGGCTATGTTGTGCACCCTATTTCTTGTCACTTACGTACTGAATGTATTTGTCGATCAGAAATTTCATACTTTCCTGAGCCCGGCAGTTGAAGGTGGTGTCAGTTTTGACCTTGCAGCTGGGGGTCCCTTTGCATACTTAATGACAGGTTTTATGCTCAAGTCGGCGAGCCTGCTAGTTGCTATTTGGGGAATGTGGTCCATGCTGAATCGCATTAAGAATGGTCAGCTGTACACCGAAGAGACATCAAAACGTGCGGTTGTCGTTGCCTATGCGGTACTCGGCTGGCTGGTTGGCAGTGGTATTGAAGGCATGGGTAACAATTTCCTTGCGCACCGTCTTGGCCTGAACGACCAGTGGAGCGGTGGTCTACTCACCAATACTTCAGTCATGGTTCTTGTGTTCCTGTTGCTTGCAATGCTGTACGTCCTGCAGGGGTCGATTCGTCAGGCAATTGAGCTTCGGGAAGAGGTTGATGACCTTGTCTGAACCGGTTGAACAGAGCGGCAAATACATCCACTGTAATTTGGGTGTTTTACTTGATCAGCGTTCTATGACATTGCTTGAGCTGTCAGACCGAGTAGGGGTGACAGTTGCTAATCTTTCTAAACTCAAAAACAATCGTGCGAAAGCTATACGGTTTAGTACGCTCCTTGCTATTTGTGATGTTCTAGAATGCTCGCCGGGTGACCTGTTGAGTATTGAATAGGGAACGCCAGCGACTGTCACCCATCCCCCAGAATGGGGGGCTCTGGCTCACAAGTAAGATATTGTTTTGTTCACCCTATTCTTTTTCTCTTGACCCCGAGATAATCTATAGGGTCAAGAGAGAATGAGTAGGGTGAAGTTCTAGATAGGGGATAAGGACGCCACCGGCCGAGTAACGGTAGCCCCTTGGGCGTTCGATAGAGTAGAGGCTATGAAAACACCTCACCTCTACGCTGTAGATCTCGATGGAACCCTGCTCACGGACCACAAAACCTATCATCATGAGCAGCTTGACCGCGTCCTGACCCTACTTGCTGAACAGGGCTCCTATCTGGCTGTGGCAACCGGCAACCAGCTACCCAAAATTGAGCAGTACCTGGCCGGGCACGAGCACCATGCTAACCTCTACTACATCGCAGAAAACGGTGCCATCATTCATAACCAGGGCACAGATTTGGCCCTGTGGGGGTTTGAGCCTGAACTGGTCAAGCAGACCCTCACCGTCCTGGAAGATTTTCCGTCCCTGGGCATTATTCTGTCTTCTCGCCACTATTCCTATGTGCCAACTGACCGGCTGGAGCTCCTAGCTGGGCGAGTGTATGAGCAGGTTACTAAGGCTGGGATTGACCTGCCCGGACTGGATCTGGCAGACCCTATCACCGCCGTCCGCCCTTTCTACCCCAATGTGGAGACTATCGAGGACCCCACCACTGTCACGGAAACCATCGTTAAGATTGCCCTGAATGCTGACCCTGCTGAAGGTATCTATCAGACAATTGATAAACTTCATGCGGTTCTTCCTGCTGGGGTGGCGGCAACCTCCAGCGGTTTCGGGGCTATCGACCTGATTATCGAGGGCAACCATAAGGGGCACGGGCTGGCCTGGCTCACTGAGCACCTGGGGCTAGAAGCTGAACAGACTACCGCCTTTGGCGATTCAGGCAATGACCTTGAAATGTTCCACTATGCTGGGCGTGCTATCGCCATGGAACGCTCTGACCCGGCCCTGGCCCCGGTCACTGACCTGACTATTGGTTCGAATAATGATGGTGCCGTCCTTGATTTTCTAGAAGCTGAGCTGACCGCCTAGTTTCTGCCTGCTCACGCCCTGAGAAAACAGGGAAGAAAAGCTGGCCAAGATTCGGTAGGGTAGAAGACGCAGCTTTATACCACGACTACTTATTATCACTAGGAGACAACAGCCGTGGCAGGTAACCCCCTTATTAACAACATGACTAAGTCCGCTAGCGACCCCCGCTTTGGGCGGTTTGGCGCTGGTGGCACCACTACCGCCAGCCCCTACGGTCAGCAGACACAGAACCCTTACGGAACCTACCAGCAGGGGAGCTACACCCAGCAGGCTCCCTACGGTTACGATAACCAGCAGGTTTCAGCTGATCAGCTCAACGAGATGTACAACGCCGGTACCGCTGGCCCGGTTGATACGAACCGTATCACCATCAACGACATCATCATGAAGACCGGCCTGAACCTGGGCCTGGTGGTCCTTGGTGCTGCTCTTTCCTGGTACATGCCTATTCTGGTCTTCCTTGGTTTCGTTGGCGGTCTAGCACTTGGTTTCGTCAATGCCCTGAAGAAGCAGGTTTCACCGGGCCTGGTTATGACCTACTCGGTGATGCAAGGTCTACTGGTTGGCGGTATTTCCTACATCTTTGAGATCTCCTACCCCGGTATTGTGCTTCAGGCCGTTGTAGCAACCGCCATCGTTTTCACTACCATCTTGGCGCTCTACCGCTCTGGGAAGGTCCGTGCAACTCCCAAGCTAACTCGCTTCTTCCTGGTTGCTACGATTTCCTACGCCGTCTTCTGCCTAGTTAACCTGGGGGCCGCATTCTTCTTTGACTTCAACGCTCGCGGCGTAGAAATCATGGGTATTCCCCTGGGCCTTATCATTGGTCTCTTCGCTGTCCTACTGGCTACCTACTCCCTGCTCTTGGACTTCACTCACGCTAGTGAAGCCATCAAGGCAGGTATGCCTGAGCGCGAATCATGGCGTATTGCCTTCGGCCTGGTTGTATCGCTGATCTGGCTCTACGTTGAGATCCTGCGTATTCTCTACTACGTGCGCTCTCTGGCGAACGACTAAAGATTGCTTTCTTTAGCATCAAGCTAGAGGCCTACTAGGTGCCCGGGGCAGAAGTATTTGTACTTTTGCCCCGGCTTTTTGTCTGTGTAGGTGCCGCGGTGAAGGTAGCTGATAAAGAAGGGGGCGGACGCATCACCGGGCTGGGTGAGGCACATTTGCTCATTCTTGTGCCCGGGATACGGACTCTTGAGGGGCAGATAGTGAGGAATAGTAAGGAAACGTGGGAAGATATAAAGCATGAATGCTACTATTCCTGAAACCCCTGCGCGGCAGACCGCATCTGACCGCCAGGTGCCCTTCGCCCTACAGACTGCAGCGGCCTGGTCCTGGCGTCTGCTGATTGTTGGTATTGCGGTAGCCGGCCTCTACTGGATGCTGTCTAAGATTTCTCTCATCGTTATTTCGGTGATGATTGCAGCTCTCTTAGCTGGCCTAATGTCTCCGGTTGTTTACTTCCTGCGCCGTAACCGCATCCACGCTGGTATTGCCACTGCCATTACCGAAATAGGTCTGATTGCAGCGGTCGTGGGCTTGCTAGCCCTGGTGGGCCAACAGCTAGCTGTTGGCTTCTCCTCCCTATCTGGCCAGGTCGTTGAAGGCTGGAACCAGATTGTTGCTATGCTCAACAACCTGCCCATTGACCTGGGGGCAGACAAGATTGACCAGTACATTAGCCAACTGGCCACCACCTTGCAGGATAATTCATCAAGCATCCTCAACGGCGTCGCCAGCGTCGGGTCTACCGCCGCTGATATCGGCACCGGCCTAGTGATCGTGCTCTTCACCCTGATTTTCTTCCTCATGGAAGGTGAGCGAATCTGGCTTTTCGTCGTTAAGCTCTTCCCTCGCAAAGCCCGCCGTGCTGTGAATGGTGCTGGCCGCCGCGGCTGGAAGTCCCTGGTTTCTTACGTACGCGTACAGGTTTTTGTGGCAGCAGTAGATGCTGTAGGTATCGGCCTGTCCGCTTTCTTCTTGGGTGTTCCTCTGGCCTTTCCTCTCGGTGTGTTGGTCTTCTTAGGTTCCTTTATCCCTGTGGTGGGTGCCCTACTTACTGGTGCTATCGCCGTCCTTTTGGCCCTGGTCGCTAACGGCCTGATCAATGCGCTAATCATGCTGGCTATGGTTCTGGTTGTGCAGCAGATTGAATCTCATATTCTTCAGCCCCTGGTGATGGGTAAGGCTGTTGCCTTGTACCCGCTGGCTGTGGTCATTGTCGTGGTTGCAGGCTCGATGCTCTATGGCATCCCTGGCGCCCTTTTTGCTGTGCCGGTCATGGCGGTAGCTAACACCGTGATCAGGTATCTGGCAGGGCGTGAATGGGAGCGGGACTCAGATATCCGCGAAGAAGCCTTCCTCTACCCGCATGAGGAACGCCGACGTGAGAAAAAAGCTATTGCAGAGAAGGTCAAAGAACGTCTAGAGAGCATCAAGAAAGCCGACGAAGCAGAGGAAGACACCCTCGAAGCTACCACCCATGGCGCCAAGAAGTAAAACATCGCCTCAGGCCTACCTCTTGCATTAGTTACTATGGTGAATAGGCAAACTGAAGCCCGGACGTCCGCCCCTCACAGAAGGGGAAGGACGCCCGGGCTTCAGCTATTCTGCCTGCGGCTGGTTCTAGCCTTGGAAGGGCTTAGCGGAGATAATCTTCACCGGAATCTGCTTGCCGTTAGGGGCCTCGTAGGAGAGCTCATCGCCTACCTTGTGGCCGTTGATAGC
>JAXFPK010000131.1:0-4698 GCA_034179845.1 Rothia sp. (in: high G+C Gram-positive bacteria)
GCCCGCCCCCTCGCTGAAGGCGTCGGCACCGACGTGCTCGACACCCTGGGGCTAGGACGCTACCCCACCACCCAGATGCCCGGTGAATACGGCAACTTCGCTCTAGCAGGCCACCGCCAAACTAACGGGGCCGTACTCGATAACATCGACCTGCTTGAGAGCGGCGACAACATCTACGTACGCACTGCCGAAGGTTACTACACCTACCGGGTCTACGAGCACAAAATCGTTCTCCCCAACCAGGTTGAGGTCATCGCACCCAACCCCGATAACCCCGAAGCTCCAGCGGCTGACGCTGACCGCCGTCTACTCACCCTCACCAGCTGCCATCCCCGCTACGGCGATACTGAACGTTACATCGTCCACGCCGAATTCGTCAGCTGGCAGCCTGCTGAAGCGGGTGCCCCCGAAGAAATCGCCGCCATCGCCGGCTAAAGCTAACCACCGCCGTCCACCCCAAGGAACCCCATGTACGCCTGGATTTTCCGTCACCTGCCCGGCCCCCTGTGGCTGCGCATCATCATCGCTATCGCTCTGATAGCGGTTGCCGTCTACCTGCTCATGGAATACGTCTTCCCCCACTTCGCTGAGTACAGCCCCTTCAACACCGACGTGACCATAGAGCAATAAGCACCGGACGCCCGCCTCACCCCGTGCGATAGAATCAAAACACCATCACGAAAGGGCAGGTGCCATGACTAAAATTCTCGTCATCGATAACTACGACAGTTTCGTCTTTACCCTGGTCGGTTACATCCAGCAGCTCGGCGCTGAAACCACAGTGATTCGTAACGACGAACTGAGTCTCGACGAGACCATTGCTCTCGCCCAGGAGCACGACGGCGTACTCGTCTCGCCCGGCCCCGGTAGCCCGGCTGAAGCGGGCGTCATCATTGACGTTATTAAATGGGCTAAGACCGCCAACAAGCCCCTGCTCGGCGTCTGCCTGGGCCACCAGGCTCTCGCTGAAGCCTTCGGCGGCGTGGTGAGCCATGCACCCGAGCTCATGCACGGTAAGACCTCCCAGCTGGTCCACACCGGTCAGTCCGTCTTCAAGGACCTGCCCAGCCCCTTCACTGCCACCCGCTATCACTCTCTGGCGGTAGAACCTGCCACCCTACCCGCTGAACTGGAGGTTACCTCCAGCACCGATAACGGCATCATCATGGGTCTGCGCCACGTTAGCGCCCCCCTGCACGGTGTGCAGTTCCACCCTGAATCGGTGCTCACAGAAGGTGGCTATCTCATGCTGGGCAACTGGCTAGAAGAAGTCGGCCTAGAGGGCGCAGCAGCCCTGGGCGCCACCCTCTCACCCCTGATTGAACCGGCAGCCTAAAACCTGCCCCACGCCCCAAAAAAACCTATAGGGAAAGCCGCCCTCCCCACAGACGGGGAGGGCGGCTTTCCCTATAGGCTAACGCTACTTAGTCGTTATTGTCGTCAGCCCCTGCGCTCGGGGTGGTCTGAGCGGTCGGTGCAGTTTGCTGGGTCGCCTGAGCTGTTGGCGCAGCAGTGGGTACAGGGTTTGCTGCGGAGCTAGGGGCGGTGGTAGCGGCCGCGCTGGGGGCTACAGGGGCGCTGGTGGCTACAGGAGCAACTGCCACGCGAATCGTCACGGTTGCCCCCTGCTCGATGAGGGTACCTGCGGTAGCGCTCTGTGAAATCACGGTGCCAGCAGGCTGGGCAGTAGTCGTGACGGTTTCGATATTGGTGCTCAGCAGGGTATCTGAGGCGGTCAGCGCTGCAATAGCAGCGTCACGGCTCAGACCAACCAGACTGGGGACCTCAACCTTGCCGTTGGAGAGAATGATATCGATGGTCGCACCGGCATCGACCTGTTCGCCGGAGCCAGGGGTCACGCCGACAACCATACCCGCAGGAACGGTGGGGCTGTTCACGGTAGTGGTACGGCCGGGAACAAAGCCGGCATTCGTGAGGGTCTCACGCACATACTGCTCACTTTGACCCTCAAGGTTGGCAGGTACGGTCAGTACAGCTGGGCCAGAGGAAACAGTTACAACAATTTCACTGCCCTCCTCAGCTTCAAGGCCGGTGACAGGAGAGGTCTTGATAACCGAACCCTTGGGGATGGTATCGGAGTGCTCTTCTTCAAACTTGAGCGCAAAGTTTAGGTTGCGTAGCTGGGTTTCGGCTTCTTCCTTGGTCAGCCCCTGAACCGCAGGAACCACATGGACGGGAACCTCGTTGAGCTTGGCCTGGTAGTAGAGCACAGAGCTCACACCGAAAGCAGCCAAGAGAAGAATCAGCAGCGTGGTGAGGGCCTTGCCCCAGGCACTGCGGCGACGCTTTTTGCGGGCCTTAGCCGGGTCTTGGCCGTAGCCGTAACCGTAGAGTTCTTCATCGGAGTACTCAGACTGGGCGTTGTCGAAGAAGCTGCCAATACCGGCCTCTTCGGTCTCACGCGGGGTGGCTGCCACGGCACCGGCTGCGGCGCCTGCGCCCAGGGTAGCTGTGCTGAAAGCGGTAGTCGCTTCGGTGGGATCCTGGTCGCCACCAGTGAGTATGCCACTTTCGGCATCTTTAAGGGCGGACGCGAACTCCCCAGCACTCTGGTAACGGCTGGTAGGGTTCTTGGCCAGGCCCTTGAGCACAGCAGCATCGAGGGCGGGAGAAATCTCTTCACTCGCGTAAGCGCTGGGCGGCTGAGGAGTCTCGCTCAGGTGCTTACCGGCCAGTTCCACGTTGGTGGGGGCGTCGAAGGGGGAGCGCCCTGCCAGCATCTCGTAGATGACGCAGGCGGCCGAGTAGACGTCGCTACGGGCGTCGACAGTCTCACCGCGAGCTTGCTCGGGTGAGATATAGCGGGCGGTACCCATGACGGTATTGGCCTTGGTGAGGGCATCACCGGCCTCTTCAGCAGCACGGGCGATACCAAAGTCCATGACCTTAATCTGACCGGGCTCACCCAGCTCACGGTCTTCTGCTGTCTGGGGCAGAATCATCACGTTAGCGGGCTTAATATCGCGGTGCACAATACCTGCGCTATGGCTATAGTCAAGCGCCTCAAGAATCTGCACACCGTAAGCTAGAGCCTGAGCCTGATCAACCTCACCACGAGACATGGCCTCACGCAAGGTAGTGCCCTGCACCAGCTCCATGACCATGAAAGGCACAGAAACCTCAGAACTACCCACCTGGATATCGAAAGAACCGGTGTCATAGACACCCACGATAGAGCGGTGGTTAAGAGCCGCCACGGCCTCTGCCTCGCGCTGAAAACGAGCGCGGAAGATGACGTCCTGAGCATGCTCAACACGTAAAACCTTCAGCGCAACCTTGCGGCCCAGGCGGGTATCAACCGCCTCATAGACGGTCGCCATAGCGCCAGAGCCAATAAGGGCCCCGACCTCATAACGCTGATCGATAGTTTCAGGAACCTGCTGGTCCATGTATTCACCCATCATTTCCGGTGGAGTTTTAGTTGCCAGTCGAATCAGCACTCGGTGAGGCTGCTTCTGAGGCAGTATCTGACTGTGATGCTGAAGGACTCGGTGACGTTGTTTCCGACGCGCTCGCTGCGGGGGCCTTAGCAACGTAGACATCTACGTTGCTCCCTACTTCAACGCGTGAGCCCGAAGTGGGGCTAGTACGTAGTACCGTCCCCTCACGGGCGCTACTGCTTTCTTCAAAGTGTATCTGTACGTTAACGCCCAGGGCAGTAATCGCATTAATGGCCTCTTCAGAGTTTGTACCCTCCAGATTACTGGGTAGGGTCACTGATTTGGGGCCAGTGGAGTACTGCACGGTAATGGTTTCTCCCACTTCTACACTGCCAGTAGGCGATACAGAAAGCACAGTATCTACAGGAGAATCCGAGGTGACGCCAGTGGTGCGGGTTGAGAAGCCCATAGCAGTGAGCTCATTGACCACCGTATCAAGAGAGCGCCCCTCGAAAGCGGCAGAATTAATCTCTACCCGGGTTTTCTGGGCGCTAATCTCACTAGCGCTAGAGGTAGGCGGGGTACTCACCGTTGAGACAGTGCCCGACGCGGTGGGAGGCACTTGGCCAGGGCCGCTGGGGCGGTTGCTACCAGCTAAGATAAACCAGACAACCGCAGCAATCAACAGTAGGGCAAGCACCAAGGACACCCAACCCCAAGGATTCTTCTTCTTATCCGAAGCTTTAGCCGCTGGGGCTGCTGCCACAGAGGGAGTATTGGGTACACGAGCGGTAGTGGGCTCAGGTTCATAGCGTGCCCCTGAACCAAAGCGTGTAGCTACAGGAGCTACAGTGGTAGCCGCCGTCATCACCTGAGTAGCCTGGGTCTCTGCCCCTTGAGGTAAGAACTTACCCAGAGGCGGTACAGCCTTAATCGCTGCCGGGATATCACGGCGGCGGATAGCGTCAATAGCAGACGCCAGAGCGGTCGCCGTCTCAGGGCGGTCAGCAGGATCTTTGGAGAGCAAACACATAATAAGCGCTGCTGCTGGGGCAGGAACGTCCTTAGGCAGGGGCGGTGGGGGGTCATTCACCTGAGCCAAAGCGATAGCAATCTGCGACTCGCCAGTGAAGGGGCGCTTACCCGCTAGACACTCATAACCGATAATGCCCAGAGAATACATATCGGAAGAGGGAGTGGCCTGCTGGCCGGTAGCCTGCTCCGGGGCCAGGTACTGGGCGGTGCCCATCACCTGACCGGTAGCAGTCAAAGGCACCTGATCAGCGAGGCGGGCGAT
>JAXFPK010000135.1:0-6061 GCA_034179845.1 Rothia sp. (in: high G+C Gram-positive bacteria)
AACTGGCTACCTGGTTGGGCTGCGCCTTTGCAGGAGGAGAAAAAGAAGCTGTCATGACCCTATTCTGGCAGGGGACGCAATATATTAACGGCACATTTTCCTTGCCAAAGCCGAAAAGTCGCGCCCGGGGTGGGGGTGCCGTCCTCACCTGTGGGCCGAAGGATGAAACATTTGCTTACGGGTCGTCTTCAAAATATGTGAACAACGTGATACCCGGTACACTAAAGGCAGTGGACCCATGCCCACCGGCTCAACCATGAGCATCACACACCCACTGCACAGTAGCGGTGGACCCGGTGGCGCAGGTCCAATCGTATGACAGTGTCGAGAGGAGTCCCACACATATGAGCACTGTGGACAGCTTCGGTTCAAAGGGCGTCCTGAACGTCAACGGAACCGACTACGAAATTTACCGACTCAAGGCAGTCGAAGGCTCACAGAAGCTGCCTTACTCACTCAAGGTCCTGCTTGAGAACCTGTTGCGCACCGAAGACGGCGCCAACATCACTGAAGGTCACATCAAGGCCCTCGCCAACTGGGATCCCACCGCAGAGCCCGATACCGAAATCCAGTTCACCCCCGCCCGCGTCATCATGCAGGACTTCACCGGCGTCCCCTGCGTCGTCGACCTTGCCACCATGCGCGAGGCCGTGAAGGAACTGGGCGGCGACCCCTCCAAGATCAACCCCCTGGCACCAGCCGAACTGGTCATCGACCACTCCGTTCAGATTGATACCTTCGGCACCGCCGACGCTATCACCCGCAACATGGACATCGAATACCAGCGCAACGGCGAACGCTACAAGTTCCTGCGCTGGGGCCAGACCGCCTTCGACGACTTCAAGGTCGTCCCCCCTGGCATGGGTATCGTGCACCAGGTCAACATCGAATACCTGGCCCGCACCATCATGGCCCGCGAAGTAGAGGGCGTACTGCGCGCCTACCCCGACACCGTCGTAGGCACCGACTCCCACACCACCATGGTCAACGGCCTGGGCGTCCTCGGCTGGGGTGTTGGCGGTATCGAAGCTGAAGCAGCAATGCTCGGCCAGCCCGTCTCCATGCTGATTCCCCGCGTCGTCGGCTTCAAACTCACCGGCTCCATCCCCTCCGGCGCCACCGCAACCGACGTCGTCCTTACCATCACCGAGATGCTGCGCGAACACGGCGTTGTGGGCAAATTCGTTGAATTCTACGGTGAAGGCGTAGGCCAGGTGCCCCTAGCCAACCGTGCAACCATCGGTAACATGAGCCCCGAATTCGGTTCGACCGCCGCCATGTTCCCCATCGACGAGAAAACCCTCGAATACCTGCGCCTAACCGGCCGCAGCGAAGAGCAAGTCGCCCTGGTCGAGGCCTACACCAAGGAACAGGGCCTCTGGCACGACCCTGCCGCTGACGTCGAATACTCCGAGTACCTGGAACTGGACCTCTCCACCGTAGTCCCCTCCATCGCAGGGCCCAAGCGCCCCCAGGACCGCATCCTGCTCTCAGAGGCCAAGAACCAGTACGCATCAGACATCAAGAACTACGCCAAGGACGGGGAAACCGACAAGTCTGTTGAGGTCTCCATGGCCGATGGCCGCGAGTTTGAGCTCAAGAACGGCGCGGTCTCCATCGCCTCGATTACTTCTTGCACCAACACCTCCAACCCCTCTGTCATGATAGCTGCAGGTGTGCTGGCACGCAACGCCGCCGCTAAGGGCCTGACCGCTAAGCCCTGGGTCAAGACCTCTATTGCCCCCGGCTCCAAGGTCGTCACCGACTACTACGAAAAGGCAGGGCTGCTACCTGACCTTGAGAAGCTCGGCTTCTACGTAGTCGGCTACGGTTGCACCACCTGTATCGGTAACTCCGGCCCCCTGGAACCTGAAATCTCAGAGGCTATCCAGGGCGAAGACCTCTCCGTCACCGCCGTACTCTCCGGTAACCGTAACTTTGAAGGCCGTATTTCACCAGATGTGAAGATGAACTACCTGGCCTCACCGCCGCTGGTCATCGCCTACGCCCTGGCCGGAACCATGGACTTCGACTTTGAGAAGGACGCCCTCGGCACCGACGCTGACGGTAAGGACGTCTACCTCAAGGACATCTGGCCCGACCCCGAAGAAGTACAGAAAATCATCGACGAATCAGTCGATACCGAGATGTACACCAAGGAATACGGCACCATCTTTGACGGTGACGAGCGCTGGCAGTCCCTAGACACCCCCACCGGCTCCACCTTCGAGTGGGATGAAAAGTCCACCTACGTGCGTAAGCCCCCATACTTTGAGGGGATGACCATGGATATCGCCCCCGTTGAGGATATTAAGGGCGCTCGCGTGCTGCTTAAGCTGGGCGACTCGGTCACCACCGACCACATTTCACCGGCTGGTTCCTTCACAACAGATACCCCTGCTGGTCAGTACCTGCTGGAGAACGGTGTTGAGCGTAAGGACTTCAACTCCTATGGCTCTCGCCGTGGTAACCATGAGGTCATGATTCGTGGTACTTTCGCTAACATTCGCATCAAGAACCAGCTTCTTGATGGTGTTGAAGGCGGCTACACCCGCGACTTCACCCAGGGCGGCGAACAATCCACCGTCTACGATGCTGCTATGAACTACCAGGACGCCGGCATCCCGCTGGTTGTTCTGGGCGGTAAGGAATACGGCACCGGCTCATCTCGTGACTGGGCTGCTAAGGGCACCACCTTGCTGGGTGTGAAGGCAGTTATTGCTGAGTCCTTTGAGCGTATCCACCGTTCAAACCTGATTGGTATGGGTGTTGTGCCCCTACAGTTCCCCGCTGGTGAGTCTCACGAGTCACTGGGCCTGACCGGTACCGAAACTTTCGATATTACTGGTCTGACCGAACTGAATGAGGGCACTACCCCTAAGACCCTTAAGGTCACTGCCACCGCAGAGGACGGCAAGGTCACCGAGTTCGATGCTGTTGTTCGCATTGACACCCCCGGTGAAGCTGACTACTACCGTAACGGCGGTATTTTGCAGTACGTTCTGCGTAACCTGGTGCGCGGCTCCTAAGTTCTAGAGCGCTAGCAGGTTAACAGTCTGTGGCCCCCACTTTTCAGTGGGGGCCACAGACTTTTTTTGTGTGGTGTCTATGAGTTAGGACCAGGTGACTACTCGAAGTATGGCAAGGCATGAAGGATTTTGGGAGTAATCTGATCCCTTTCTAAGACAAAGGTTCTAAGACAAAGGACGGACGGGGGGGAAAAGACAGGGGGGAGTGCTAGGTGAGCGGCTGGGTGGAGTCCCAGACTTGCCGCCATTTATCGGCTAGAGAATCAATGTTTTCGTGGGCGTTCAAACCGCTGGGCTGAGGGACCACCCAGAGCTGGCTCGCCGGGTTCCACCCTTCAAGGTGGGTTGTGTCTTGCTGCCCCAGTTGAGCTTTCTTGTCACCAAAGGCTGTGCGGTAGGCGGTGATGCCCGCAATGGCAACAGCCTGAGGCGTGTAGAGGTGGGTGAGTTCAATCAGGCGGGGCAGGGCCTGCTGCAATTCCTGGGCGGTGAGCTGGTCAGCCCGGGCTGTGGCCCGGTCTACCAGGTTGGTGATACCGATACCCAGGTGAGCTAGTTGCTCCTCTACTTCATCGCTTAAGCCGCGTGAGGCGTCCACCCTGGGGCTCACAATCTTGGCCCTATCGAGAGAGGGCCAGAAGCGGTTGCCGGGAAAAGCGAAAGGGGCATTCACAGCGGAGGTCCACAAGCCCGGATTGATGCCTACGATGAGAAGCCGCAAGGGGGTGCCTGGGGTGGGGAGCCTATCGTCTAGGGTGCCATTGACGAAGTCGTGAAGTTGCTCCCTGGTGGGGCGTTGGTCGCCTAGGGGAGAGGGATGAAGAGTGCTCATGCCCCCACCCTACACGCACTAGCGCCCCGCACAACCGAGGGTTGTGCAGGGCGCCTGTCAAGCTAAAACCTTACTGGGTGCTTACTTGGTGTTTTGGACCGGGATAGCGCCGGTCTTTACGTCATAGTAGGTCTCCCAGAAGTCAGCGTTCTTAATGCCCAGGGGGCGGGGGTCGAACAAGGGGTCAAGGCCCTGCTTCTGCTGCTGTTCGTAGTCCTTGAGGACCTTC
The DNA here is from genome assembly GCA_034179845.1 of Rothia sp. (in: high G+C Gram-positive bacteria). GTDB lineage: Bacteria > Actinomycetota > Actinomycetes > Actinomycetales > Micrococcaceae > Rothia. Next base: position 4,091 of record JAXFPK010000135.1, read on the forward strand.
AGAGCAGGCTTCTGGACCACTAAAATACCTACAATGTTCAGCCAGGCCATTAGACCTACACCAATGTCGCCCAGGGTCCAGGCGGCGCCGGCAGTATTGACGCAGCCAATGACGGTTGCGCTAAGAACCATGAGCTGCAGCAGACGTAGCAGAACATCTGCCAGGGTCTTGTTGTGCAGTTTGCGGGTGAGGTAGCGCAGGTTGGTTTCTGCCATGTAGTAGTAGGCCACGATTGTGGTGAAGGCGAAGAAGCCCAGCGATACTGCGATAAAGATGGGGCCTGCACCGGGGATGAAGGTGTCAAATGCTGACTGGGCGAAAGCCGGGCCAACGGTGACGCCCTCGGCCAGGTTGCCGGGGCCTTCAGCCAAGATGGGGGTATCTGAGGCCCCTCCTTCATAGACGCGGTACATGCCGGTTGAAAGGATCAAGAAGGCGGTAGCGGAGCAAACGAAGAGGGTGTCGATGTAGACGGCCATGGCCTGGACGAAGCCCTGGGCGCCGGGGTGGCGAACTTCGGCTGCTGCGGCTGAGTGGGGGCCGGTGCCCTGACCTGCTTCGTTGGAGTAGATACCGCGCTTGACGCCCCATTCAACAGCGGAGCCAATGATGGCGCCGAAGGTTGCGTGAAGACCAAAAGCGGAGGAGAAAATCAGGTTGATAACCTCACCGAGCATGTGAATGTTCATGAAGGCTACGATCATGGAGAGCACAATGTAGATGATGGCCATGAAGGGTACTACTACAGAGGCGAAGGTGGCGATGCGCTTGACGCCACCGATGACGATGAAGGCCAGCAGAATGGTGATACCGGTGGCAGTCATCCAGGGGTGGACCTCCGGTACGGCACCTTGTATGGAGGCTGCAATGCCGTTAGCTTGCACACCGGGGAGGAAGAAGCCACAGGCGAGGACGGTAGCGAAGGCAAAGACGGAGGCGTAGACCTTAAAAAGGCCGGCGTATTTGGTGTGACGGTAGGCTTTTTCGAAGTAGTAGGCGGGGCCGCCACGGTATTCGCCGGTGACCTTATCGCGTTCCTTATAAATCTGGCCGAGGGCACATTCGATGAATGAGGTGGATGAGCCCAGGAAGGCTACGGTCCACATCCAAAAGACAGCGCCGGGGCCACCGAAAGCGATTGCTGTAGCAACACCGGCGATGTTACCTGTACCGACTCGCCCGGCCAATGACATGGTCAGGGCCTGGAAGGACGATACGCCATCGGGGGAGGGCTCGCCCTTGAAGGTTGCCCGAATCATGGTGGGAATTTGACGGATCTGGAGCAGGCGGGTGCGGATGGTGAAATACACGCCAGCAGCCAGACAGAGATATACCAGCACAGGTGACCAGATAATACTGTTCACCCATTCAATTGCTGCGGTCATAGAAGAAATCCATTCATGCGGGGCTAGTTGAGGGAACTAGCATGGTAATGATTCAGCTCGCTGTGACCTTCTTTCTTGTGTCGGTGCACGCGTGAGCTACTGGACACTGATAATAGCGGCTCATAAATATATGTCAATTGCTACGCCCACAAGAGGCGCAGCTTGGACATAGGCACCACTCTACGAGCAGCACACCTATCCATACGGGTGCTTGACGAACACCCTGCTCTACCTACAGGGTAGAGAGAAGATATTTGTCCCTGATATTAATCGCAGCGTTCATATCAGCGTTAGCGACAAACCCGCATAAGCGGCAGATGAACATACCTTTGGAACGGTTGTTCTTTGCGGTATGTCCGCAGGTTGAGCATCGCTGGGAGGTATAAGACTCAAAAGCATCTCAGCTGTCCATATTTTCACAGCCTTCCCCCAACTCAAGGGGAGAAAATTCTGGGGGTCAGGTCTCTGGTCGCCGTCTACTTACTACGGGTCGGTGGGGCATGTGAGCGAACAGACCGTGCGTCGATATATTCAGGATCAGAAGAAACGGGGGTAAAGGTCGGGTTTCCTCCCTGCCCACGGGGGG
>JAXFPK010000156.1:0-2152 GCA_034179845.1 Rothia sp. (in: high G+C Gram-positive bacteria)
CGAAGAGTGGAGGCGAGGGGACTCGAACCCCTAACCCCCTGCTTGCAAAGCAGGTGCGCTACCAATTGCGCCACGCCCCCGTGGTGTTATGCTTCTACCTTACTACAGGTTTTTTGCACGCGCAAACTAATTCTACCAAATAAACGGTTAGCTCCACCACAGGTTTAAGATAAAAACCTGAAGAACAGGCCATAACTGCCCTATTTAGCCTGCAGTCCCTAGGAAGTTGAAGCCGGTGTAGGCGTAGATGAAGTCCTTGGCGATCCAGAGAATACCGCTCACAACAGCCAGAGTCAGCACCGCAAACAGTACATAGGCCGTAGCACGCGCTGCCGGGGCAGGCTCGGTGTAGACAGTGCCCTCGGCAGTCTCTACAGCTGTGCCACTCATCAGGCGCACACCCAGGGCATAGAGAATCGGCAGGCCAGCACCAAAACCCAGACCGGCCAGGAATACGGGGTAAATCTTGTGGAAGATATCAACAATCAGCATTTAGGAACCAGCCTTCACGATGGGAATCGACTCGGTGTGTACCTCACGGGTAGTGACAGCCTCACCCGAGTGCATATCAATATGGCTGACGGCGCTCTTGCGGGAGTGAGCCCACATCCAAACACAGAAGCCCACCAGAAGGAGGAAAACAGCAGCTTCACCTATCCAGGCGCTACCGGTCAAAGAGTTGATGCCGTTACCCACGAACCAGGTCAGCGCACCGACGGAGCCAGCAGCCGGCAGGGTAATAACCCAGGCGATGACCATACGGCGGGCGGTTGACCAGCTTACCTTGGCGCGACGGCCAATGCCGGATCCAATAATAGAACCGGTGGCCACGTGGGTAGTAGACAGGGCCATACCGAAATGGGAGGAGGTCAGAATAATAGCTGCCGAGGAGCCGTCCGCAGCAAAGCCCTGGGGGCCTTCAATATCAACAATGCCCTTACCCAAGGTTTTAATGATGCGCCAGCCACCCAGGTAGGTTCCCAGGGCGATAGCCAGCGCACAGACCAGGCGCACCCAGAAAGGAATATCTGCTTCGGGGTTGATTTCCTGGGCTGCAACCAGGGCCAGGAAGATAACACCCATGGTTTTCTGCGCATCATTGGTGCCGTGAGCTAGAGACATGAGAGAAGCGGCGGAAATCTGGCCGAAGCGGAAGTTCTTTTTCTTCTGTTGCTCAGGCACGGTCTTGGTGAGAGCATAAATCAGAGCAGCACCCACACCAGCAACTACACCGGCAATGAGCGGGGCCAGCAGGGCCGGAATAATAATCTTCATCAGCACGCCATTCCACAGCACACCGTTAGCACCCAGTGAAGCCAGGGTCGCGCCGATGAGGCCACCAAAGAGGGCATGAGAGGAGCTGGAGGGCAATCCTAACAGCCAGGTGAAGACGTTCCAGAGGATTGCACCCACCAGCCCGGTAAAGACAATCAGCATGAGACTGGGTCCGCCCCCGGCTGTCTCCAGGTCGATGAGGCCAGAGCCGACGGTTTTAGCTACCTCAATGGAGAGGAAGGCGCCCGCTAGGTTAAGGACGGCCGCGAGCGCCACAGCCGCTTTAGGCTTGAGGGCTCCTGTGGCGATGGATGAGGCCATGGCGTTGGCGGTGTCATGAAAGCCGTTGGTGAAGTCGAAGGCTAGTGCGGTGAGCACTACGATCACCAGAATGATGAGTTCTGTAGTCACAGTTCTATTCTTGTAGGCAAGGCAGGTTTTGGGAAACATCAGGCGTCTGAGGGATTAGGCGAGGGTAAAATGTTGATTAAGTTTCTTAAAACCCACAAGATACATATTTTGGGCAGAGATACCTGCAACGATAGAGGTGAAGATATGTTCGTTTCACCTGGTTAGGGGATATTTTTTGCGATACTGCTCCTTAAAGAAATGTGGTTTTACATGGTTTTACCTGAGCAGGCAGCCCCTTCTACAGCGGCAAACCCACATGCAGAGCGATGTTGTTTACCATTTGTTCATTTTATACTCCCGTGGGGTTGCTCATAAACTGCCATAAAAGCTCAAGGCTTACTTGAAACCTACTCTTGAGACACATACCTCGACAGCATCAACCAAAGTAACGAGCGTGGGCCCAAACCCCGGGGGTGGGCCGGGGGAAACCCACCCCACCCAAAAGGGGCCCCCGACCCAGGGGGGG
>JAXFPK010000158.1:0-2956 GCA_034179845.1 Rothia sp. (in: high G+C Gram-positive bacteria)
GATGAGGGCGACGATGTGCTCCTACCCGCCCCCTACTGGACCACCTACCCCGAAGCCATCCGCCTTGCAGGCGGTAACCCCATCGAGGTTTTCGCCGGAGCCGACCAGGAATACAAGGTCACCCCCGAGACGCTAGAGGCAGCCTACACCCCTGCCACCAAGGCCCTCATTTTTGTGTCCCCTTCTAACCCCACCGGTGCTGTCTACACCCCCGAAGAAACCAAGGCAATCGGTGAATGGGCCCTTGAAAAGGGCGTCATCGTGCTCACTGACGAAATCTACGAGCACCTGACCTACGACGGGGTTCCCTTCACCTCCATCGTCAAGGCTGTACCGGCTCTGGCGGAAAACACCGTTATTCTCAACGGTGTTGCCAAAACCTACGCCATGACCGGCTGGCGCGTAGGCTGGATGATCGCCCCCGCAGACATCACCAAGGCAGCAACCAACCTGCAGTCCCACATGACCTCTAACGTCAACAATATGGCCCAGATGGCCGCCCTTAAAGCCGTCTCTGGCCCCCTAGACGCTGTCAAGCAGATGCACCAGGCCTTTGACCGCCGGCGCAAGATTATCGTGGAAGGGCTCAACGCTATTGAAGGTGTGCACTGCCCCACCCCCAAGGGTGCCTTCTACGCCTACCCCGACGTCACCGGCCTACTCGGTAAAACCATTGCAGGTAAGACTCCGCAGACTTCTGCTGAACTTGCCGAAATTATCCTCGAAGAGGCCGAAGTAGCGGTTGTACCCGGTGAGGCCTTTGGCCCCTCTGGCTACCTGCGTCTCTCCTACGCTCTGGGCGATGATGATTTGGCTGAGGGCCTTGCCCGCATGCAGAAACTGCTAGCCACCGCCAAATAGTTTTCAGCTTATAGAAACAGCAGGACGCTCCCTCGTAGCTACTACGTGGGAGCGTTCTTTATGTGCGCCCCACTACCCAACACAACCCCTCTTTACTACAATAGAAACCAACAAAGACCCAGGCTTTGGACGGCCCAAACGGGCAGAAATCCAACTGGGTCATTACCCTCATTCCTCACCAGGAATAACACAAGGAGTTTCTCCATGAAGATTGGTCTGCTTACCTCCGGCGGCGACTGCCCCGGCCTGAACGCTGTGATTCGGGGCGCTGTGCTCAATGGCGTCAAGACCTACGGCGACGAGTTCATCGGCTTCCGTGACGGCTGGCGCGGCGTCGTTGACGGCGACTTCATGGATCTGCCCCGCACCAAGGTTCGCGGCCTAGCCCGCACCGGGGGCACCATTCTAGGTACCTCCCGCACCAACCCCTTTGATGGGCCTAAAGGCGGTGCCGAAAACATTGAAATCATGATGGAACGCAACGGCATCGACGCCATTGTCGCCATCGGCGGTGAGGGCACCCTAGCAGGCGCTAAGCGCCTGGCGGACGCAGGTCTGCCCGTGGTCGGCGTACCCAAGACCATCGACAATGACCTCCAGGCCACTGACTACACTTTCGGCTTCGACACCGCGGTCTCTATCGCAACCGATGCCCTAGACCGCCTACGCACTACCGGGGAGTCCCACCACCGCGCCATGGTCGCTGAAGTCATGGGCCGCCATGTGGGCTGGATAGCCCTGCACTCCGGCATGTCCGGTGGCGCCCACGCTATTCTGATTCCAGAGGTTAAGGTCTCCATGGAGGAAGTCTCAGGCTGGGTCAAAGAAGTTCACGACCGCGGCCGCTCGCCCCTGGTGGTAGTGGCCGAGGGTTTTATCCCGGAGGGCTTTGACGATGTGATGGCAGGTAAGGGCCAGGAGAAGGACGGCCGCCCCCGCCTAGGCGGTATCGGTGACTGGGTTGCCCAGGAGATTGAGCGCATCACCGGTATCGAAACCCGTAACACCACCCTAGGCCATATCCAGCGCGGCGGCGCCCCCACCGGCTTTGACCGAGTGCTCTCCACCCGCCTGGGTATTCAGGTGGTCGATATGATTCACGATAAAGAATGGGGCAAGATGGTCGCTCTGCAGGGCACCGAAATCAAGCGCGTTGACTTCGCTGAGGCCCTGAACGGCCTAAAAACCGTGCCGGTGCACCGCTACGAAGAAGCTAAGGTTCTCTTCGGACGCTAGGCCCTAGAGGTATAAGAAGTGGTTCTCCTCCCCGTCGGGGGAGGAGGACCACTTCTTTAGTGTCATCAGTTTTGTGCGCCTTATACGCCCTGTAGGGCAATAACTACTGGGAGGGTTAGGATGAGCAGGAAGAAGGCCACTGCCCAGCCCCATGTGCGGGCCAAGAGACTTAGCCCAAGGCCAAGAAGACCCAGCAGGGGCGCAAGAGCCCAGCTATAGCTGGTAGCAAGCCCTCCATAGATAAAGGCAAGGGCACCAGCCAGAAACATAGGGGCAGCAAGCAGATTAAATTTTTTCCAGCGTGGGGAAGAAAATACCCCCCAGCGATTACCAACCACATAAGATATCATCTCCACTACCCTTTCTAGAAAAACGGATTAGGAACAAAAACTTGCCTAATAGCAATTGCTTTAGCCTTCACCCAGCCTGAGTACTTATTCAGCTGTAAGTCGACTGTAATCAAAGCAACTAAGTGACGGTCACAGGCTTTATTGAAATAACCGTTCGCTGCATAACACAGGTCATGAGTGCGACATCGCGTGTCGAGCAAATCAATCGGATCATCAGGGCCACTCACCCCTGGCCCACACCAATTCCCATGAACTGGAAAGCCGATTTGAAGATTATGTCCGGCAAGAGCAGGAAAAGCTCCCCCTCCGAGACGAGTTGATACTCCCTGATTATACGAAATGGCTTATAGTAAAACGACTTCATTCACGGAGGCTTATTCAAAAGTCCCACCCGCAGCCAAAAACACCAACCCCCGCACCACCGCAAACACCCGCCCATACAACCCCAACGGCCGCCTAAACCCTGTATGAAGAATCCGCCAAGTCTTGATGTGAGCGATAACCCGCTC
>JAXFPK010000143.1:0-9771 GCA_034179845.1 Rothia sp. (in: high G+C Gram-positive bacteria)
TCTTCGAGCAGGGACTCACCAGCGATAAGAATCTCGGTCTGGCGAGCACCGTACTTATTGAGCTTCTTCTGGGCCTTGGTGATTTCATCAGCCGCACTGCGCCCCTTCAGAGCTAGGAGCTGGCCAGTGCCGCGCAGAATCGGCAGGGTGATGTCCAGCAGTCCAACCAGGGCAGAAACTGCACGGGCGGTCACATAGTCTGCTTCTACCTGCCCTATGGCCTGTTCAGCACGCGAACGTAGAATATCGACGTTCTCTAACCCTAGGTCATCTACGACCTCTGTCAGCCAGATGACGCGGCGTTCTAGGGGCTCGATGAGGGTCAGGTGCAGATCAGGGCGGGCGATAGCCAGGCAGAGCCCTGGGAGGCCCGCTCCTGAGCCTACGTCAGCCACGCGAGCACCGTCCTCAATGAATTCCTCAACCACGGCACAGTTGAGCACGTGACGCTCCCAGAGGCGGGGAACCTCACGAGGGCCGATGAGACCGCGTTCGATGCCGCTGGTTGCCAGATGTTCAACATAACGCTCTGCCAGGGGCAGGCGGTCACCGAAAACTTGGTCAGCAGCTACCAGGGTAGGGCCAGCTAGCTCCGGCAGGTGGGTGCTTCCTTCGCTCATGGTTTAGCCCTCCTCTAGCATGATGACGATATGGCGGTCAGGCCCAGAGCCTTCTGATTCTGAGTAGAGCCCGTGGGCTGCCACGATGTCGTGCACGAGTTTACGCTCGTAGGGTCCCAGGGGGTCTAGGTGCACTTCGTCGCCGGTGTCTTGGACCTGGGCGATGGCAGTCTCAGCCATCTCTACTAGGGCTTTTTGGTGGCTAGCGCGGTGCTCGGCGATATCGAGAATTAGGCGGGTGCGCTGGCCGGTGGCAGCTAGGACGGAGAGGCGGACGAGCTCTTGCAGGGCGTCCAGCACTTCACCGTCCTGGCCGACGAGAGCTTGTAGATCGGTGTTGTTGCCATCTTCGGTAACGACCGACAGGTGGGTGCGGCCATTGCGCACTTCGATGTCGATGTCGCCGTCGATATCTGCGATGTCGAGGAGTTCTTCGAGGTAGTCTGCGGCGATGTCGCCTTCGTCCTCAAAGCCCTGCTCTGGGGCGTCGTCTAGGACGATTTCTGCGGCGTTTTCTTCGTATGCTTCAGTCATGGGGGTTTCTCCTGTAGCTGCCGCTATTTCTTCTTCTTTTTCTGCTGCTGCTTTTGGCGTTTCTTGCTCATGGGCTGCTGACGTTGGCCGCGGTTGGCACGCTCACGCTGGGCTTCGATTTCAGCTTCGTGCTCTTCCTTGGTCTTGCCGACAGGGGGCAGGCCCTTAGCGGCGCGGCGTTCGTTCAGTTCACGTTCGGCCTGGGAGCCGGGGGTGGGGTTGTTCTTAATGACCCAGTACTGCTGGCCTACTGACCAGAAGTTTGAGACGGTCCAGTAGACGAGCACGCCGAGGGGGAAGTTAATACCTGAGATAGCGAAAACTAGGGGCAGTACGTAGAGCATGATCTGCTGCTGACGGTACATGGGGGACTGTTTAGCGGCGTCCGACATGTTCTTTGCAGAGAGCTGCTTGGTGGTGTAGAACTGGGCGGCGCTCATAAGCACAACCATGATGGCGGCGATAAGGATGGTGGCGGTGTGGTTACCATCGCCAGGGCGCATCATGGAGGAGAAGAGGGGGGCACCAAAGATGTAGGCGTCGTTGAACTGCTCAATTTTGGCATTTTCGAGCACCAGGATACCAGTGTTGTTGGCTGCTGCGGTGGGCACACCGTTGAGCACCTGGAAGAGGCCGAAGAAGATGGGCATCTGCACCAGGATAGGCATACAGGAGGCTAGGGGGTTGGAGCCCGATTCGCGGTAGAGGGCCATCTGTTCCTGGGCCATGGCCTGGCGGGAGAGTTGATCGGTTTTGCCCTTGTATTTAGCCTGTAGTTTGGCCAGTTCGGGTTGCAGTTCCTGCATACCGCGCATGGCCTTGATTTGCTTCATAAAGAGCGGGATGGTGAGGGTTCGCATGACCAGGGTCAGGCCGATGATGGCAAGTACCCAGGTGATGCCGGAGGCGGGGTCCATGCCGATGGTGGTGAGGAGTTCGTGGAATGCCCAGAGAATCGCAGAGACGATCCATTTAAAGGGCCAGAGAATGATGTCGAACATAGTTCTCTCCCTGGCTCGATGAGGTGAGCCGGTTGTGGTGGATTGCAGCCAGGACCTGTTAGTGGTTCAGGTGCTGGTGCGGGTGGTTTAGAAGAATTATTTTGGGTTCTTTGCCCGGTGCAAAGGTGCGTGGGCCCTTAGGTACGGGGTCCAGGCCGCCGGTGGCCCAGGGGTGGCAGCGCAGTATGCGGCGGACGGTCAGTGAGAGGCCGCGTATTGCGCCGTGGGTGGTGAGCGCTTCAAGCCCGTAGGCGGAGCAGCTCGGGTAGTACCGGCAGACGTTGCCGTAGAGTGGCGAGACGATTGCACGGTAGATCTTGATAAAAGCGATGAGGACGTTCTGGGGCAGGGTGATGGCTGCTTGGACGATGCTGGTGGGGACCACAAATTCGTGGGGGGCTTGGGTGAGTAGGACGTCTTCGTCCTCTTGGCCCCGGGTAGGTGGGGTGTGGGAGCTGCTCATGGGTTAGAGCTCCTCGGGGGCGGTGGCACCGAGTTTTTTGAGGGTGGTGGTCAGGGCGCTTTTTAGGTCTGTTTCTAGGTCGCTGTAGGGTGCGGACGCTGCGGGGGGCAGGGCGCGCACAACTATCTGGTAGCCGGTGGGATGGGTGGCAATGAAGGGGGCGATGATTTCGCGTAGGCGTCGTTTGGTTTTGTTGCGGGTGACCGCGTTGCCGACGGCTTTTGAGACGATGAAACCGATGATGGTTGGTTCTTGGCCTGTTTTGGCTGTATATAGAACTAAGTTCCGACGCCCTGAGCGGGCGCCGGAACGTGTAGTTGCTGAGAATTGAGCCGAGGCTCGCATCCGGTGCTGTTGTGCCAGCACGTGTTCTCCTTTGTTTTCTTCGGTCGTCTCTCGGCGGGCTGCGTGTTCACGCTGGCCTGCACAAGGGGCTAGGCCGAGGCGAGGAGATGGGAAGCCTTATGCTGAGAGGCTTGCGCGGCCCTTTGAACGACGGTGCGCGAGGATAGCGCGGCCTGCACGGGTGCGCATACGAAGACGGAAGCCGTGCTTCTTGGCGCGACGGCGGTTATTCGGCTGGAAAGTCCGCTTGCTCATTTGGTTACTCCAAAAATGGTTGGTACGGGGGCCAACCTTTCAACAGTTCTTCGAACAGGTTGACGCTTCTTGCTGTGTGCTAGCTCCGACACTGAGGGGGCGGATATCAGGCCTTAGATATAGGCATAGTCCTAGCACACTTTGACTAAACAACTCTAGAAGAGGTTGCGATATAAGGTCAAGCCCGCTAGGGGTAGGTCTTTAATCACAGGAGGGCAGGAGAATTTGCCCACACCTGTGGATAGTCTGCAACTGCACCCACCCTAGCGAGAGTTATCCACAAGGTGGCCGAGAAAAGTTGTAAGTTACAAAATCTGCGACTTTGAGCTAGCGGTGCACGGTTTAATCACATACTGTAAACAGGTAACCCACTCGTTAAATCACAAGTTTTCCACCCTGTGGATAACATGGTGATAAATTGGTGGAGCCTGTGGCTAAGCTGTGGGTAAGTTTTTTTGCGTGACCTGAGATTATAGGAGAGCCAGTGGGCGATTACATGGACCCGGAGCTTCAAAAGAAGTGGATGCACTTGGTAGCTCTGTTGCGTGCAGATACTTCGGTGGCTCAGCGTCACCGTGCACATATTGGTTTAGCTCAGCCTCACGCCTTCATGGGAAATGTGCTCCTGATTGCGGTACCTAGTGAGTTCACCCGCGACATTTTTCAGCACGAGCTGAAAGAGACTCTACAAGAAGCGATTACCGCCACTTTCGGTCAGGGCGTGACTGAGGCTTTCATTATTGATACCAGCCTAGAGAACTCCCCCGAGAAGGTAGCCCTACCTGCCACCGAGCGTCCTACTGCACCTTTCTCTGCCCCTGTTGAGCGGGAACCTGCTCCTGGGGCAGGGTTCGAGGAAGTAGCACCCCAGCGTCCGGCCCACTCCCCCACCGAGACTCCGGCTGCAAGTGCTGAGAGCATTCAGACTTCCCAGGAACCAGCCCCGGTCCAAGAGCCGGCAGAAGCTGGGCAGATGGTAGAAGCATCTGCCGAGCCTGGTGAGGTAAAAACCTGGGATTCCACCGCACGCCTGAACCCCAAGTACACCTTCGATAGCTTTGTGATCGGCCAGTCCAACCGTTTTGCCCACGCTGCGGCCTTCGCCGTCTCGGAGACTCCAGCCTCAGCCTATAATCCCCTCTTTATCTATGGCGGATCAGGCCTGGGCAAGACCCACCTGCTGCACGCCATTGGCCACTATGCTAAGAGCCTCTACCCCGGTTTGCGGGTGCGCTATGTGAACTCTGAGGAGTTTACCAACGACTTTATTAATTCCATCCGCGATAATAACGGCATTACTTTTAAGCAGATTTACCGCAACGTCGATATGCTGCTGATTGACGATATTCAGTTCCTGGCTGGGAAAGACAGCACCCAAGAAGAGTTCTTCCATACCTTCAACGCCTTACATAATCACCAGAAGCAGGTAGTGATTACCTCTGATTTGCCCCCTAAGCAGCTGACCGGTTTCGCTGAGCGTATGCGCTCGCGCTTTGAGTGGGGTCTGATTACAGATGTGCAGCCCCCGGAGCTTGAGACCCGTATCGCGATTCTTAGTAAGAAGGCTCAGAATGAGGGCCTTGATGTGCCTGATGATGTAATGGAATATATTGCCTCGCATATCTCCACGAACATTCGTGAGTTAGAAGGTGCGCTGATTCGTGTGACGGCTTTTGCTTCTTTGCAGGGCCAGCCGGCAGATATGCAGTTAGCGGAGCAGGTGCTCAAAGATCTTTTGTTGGACGATGGTGCCCAGGAAATTACCGCTTCGCAGGTTTTGCAGGCAACAGCTGAGTATTTCGATGTGACGATTGAAGATCTTCGTTCGAAGTCTCGTAGCCGTACCTTGGTGAATGCTCGTCAGATTGCTATGTATCTCTTGCGAGAGCTGACTGATATGTCTTTGCCGCGTATTGGCCAGGAGTTGGGCGATCGTGACCATACCACTGTCATGTATGCAGACCGTAAGATTCGTAATCTCATGGCAGAGCGGCGGCCTATCTTTAACCAGGTCACAGAGCTAACTAACCGTATTAAGCAGGGTTCTCGCGATTCGTCCAAGTCTTAAAGGCCCTTGTCAGAGGGTTGTGGATAAGTCTGGGGCTTAAGGGGTTTTGCTGTGGATGTTAAGTGCATGAATATGCATAGCCTGTGTAGTTCTTAGATTGCATAAATATCCATCCACTATTCATTCACAGTGAAGCTAGATTTTCTACACAGATACCCCACAAGCTCTGAGGCTAGATTCCGGGCTGAAAGAGAGTTTTCCACAGTTTTCACAAGGGTTATTAACACTACGATTCTTAAAGAAAAAACGTCAAATAACAAAAAACCTTGTGCTCGTGCTGCCGTGAGGTTCAGGCTCTTGTAATTACAGATTTCAGTGCGGTAAGGTCGGTGCAGGGTCACTGCTTGTAATTACAGAAAAACAGCGTTAGCACTCAGGCAGTCCGGTAGACTGAACACTTGAACTTCGCCCACTGTCAGGGCTTCTTACGTTTAACCTTTGGAAGGTGCTCCGGTGAAATTTACTGTCGAACGCGATACCCTAGCCGAGGCTGTCAGCTGGACTGCTCGCTCCCTCTCCCCCCGTCCGCCAGTACCCGTACTCTCTGGCCTGCTCATCAAAGCAGCAGCCGGTGAAGTCTCCATCGCAAGCTTCGACTACGAAACCTCAGCCAAGCTCAACATCGCAGCTGACATCGCTGAAGAAGGCGAAGCTCTCGTCTCTGGCCGACTACTAGCCGATATCTGCCGCTCTCTTCCTAAAGCAGATGTACTCTTTGAACTCCGTGAAGGTAAAGTTCACCTCTCCTGCGGTTCCTCTAACTTCAACCTTTCCTCCATGCCAGTAGCCGATTACCCCGAGCTGCCTGCCCTACCAGCAGTATCAGGCACCGTCGAAGGCTCCGAATTCGCTAAAGCCGTAACCCAGGTATCGGTAGCAGCATCTAAGGATGACACCCTTCCGATTCTGACCGGCGTGCGAATGGAAATTGAAGGAAACCAGATCACCTTACTGGCAACTGACCGCTACCGTCTGGCCATGCGCGAACTGACCTGGAACCCCGCAGACCCCTCCATCTCCACCGCAGCTCTGGTCAAGGCCAAAACCCTCTCTGAGGTCGCAAAGACCCTAGGTGGTGCTGGGGAACTAGCTATCGCCCTCTCCGATGCCCACGAACTCATCGGCTTTGAATCTGACTCACGCCGCACCACCAGCCTTCTGGTTGACGGTGAATACCCCAAGATTCGCTCCCTCTTCCCCGATGTAACCCCGGTACACGCTATCGTCCGCACCTCAGACCTCATGGAGGCTGTGCGCCGTGTTTCCCTCGTCGCTGAGCGCAACACCCCCGTGCGCCTGTCCTTCAGCCAAGGTCAGGTCACCCTGGACGCTGGCACCGGCGAAGATGCCCAGGCAACTGAGGTCCTACAGGCTCACCTGCATGGAGGAGATATCACCGTAGCCTTCAACCCCAGCTACCTCTCTGAAGGTCTGCACACCTTTGCCGCTAACAAGTTCGTACGGTTCTCCTTCACCGACCCCCGCAAGCCCGTTGTACTCTCAGAGCAAGAGGACTGGCAGGCAGACAATGAGAAGAACTACCGCTACCTGCTCATGCCTATCCGCCTACAAAACCAGTAAAACCCTAGAACACCCCCTTTATCTCAAGGAGAGCGCGCTGTACATCGACCACCTTTCGTTGATGGACTACCGCACCTACCAGTTGCTGACCCTGCCCCTGAGCCCCGGCGTCACCGTCTTTCTCGGGTCAAATGGGGTGGGCAAAACCAATATCGTCGAGGCCATTGACTACACCGCGCAATTAGCCTCGCACCGAGTCAGTCAGGACGCCCCGCTGGTACGTGTGGGTGCTGACCGCGCCTATATCCGTACCCGCACGGTACGGGGTAACCAGCAAACTATCCTTGAGTTTGAACTGGCACCGGGTAAAAGTAACCGGGTACGCATCAATCGGGCAGCGCCCGTGCGTGCCCGTGAAGCCCTGGGTGTTACTCGCACCGTGCTTTTTTCCCCCGAAGATCTGCAACTGGTCAAGGGGGATCCCGCCGGGCGTCGCCGTTTTCTCGATGATTTGGCGGTCTCCTTACGTCCGTCTGTGGCTGCTTACCGGGCTGATTATGAGCGTATTGTGCGCCAGCGCAATTCCCTGCTCAAATCTTTGCGCTCGCACAGGCGGGCAAAAGCGGACGATAGCTACACTCTAGAGGTGTGGAACAAGCAGCTAGCGGACGTCGGTGCCCACCTCTTGCAGGCCCGTTTGCGCACTCTGGCCCTGCTGCTGCCGCAACTTCAGAGAGCTTATGGGGAGCTAACAGATGGCTCTAAGATGGCAAGCCTGGTCTATGACTCCACCGTCTTCCCTGCGATCTCAGCTGCCGTTTTACCCTCTGCTGCGCTGATGGGTGTGGATGATATGCGGGCAGCATTGATACGTGCTTTTGCTGAGAAACAGCAAGAAGAAATAGAGCGCGGTGTGACCCTAGTGGGCCCTCACCGTGATGATGTGGTCTTAGAGCTGGGAGGAATTCCAGTTAAGGGTTTTGCCTCTCATGGGGAAAGCTGGTCCTATGCTTTGGCTTTGAAATTGGCGTCCTGGTATGTGCACCTGGCTGATCATGATGCTCCTGGTGCCTCTCCCATTCTGATTCTTGATGATGTCTTTGCAGAGCTTGATACGGCCCGCCGTCATAAACTGGGGGCCATCGTAGCGGGTGCTGAACAAGTGTTGGTGACCTGCGCGGTTGCAAGCGATATTCCTGAGGAACTGGGCGATATCACCCTGGTGCGGGTTGAACCTGGCAAAGCCTGGGTAGATAGCCTACCACTAGGTGATATTCCAGATAAGGAATAGCTTCTGATGCCTAATGATATGACTCATTCAGAATACGGGGCAGAATCGGTTGACGCCCCCCACGCCCTACTTAGCCGCATACGAGCTGCCAAAGAGGCCCGCGGTGAACATCGAGTCCAAGGGGCCGCAGGGCGAAAAATTATCAAAGACTTTGGCCGCGTCATGAACACCGAACCCGGCACAAAAAAACGCCGCTTCAAACCCGCCGAATCCACCGGGCAGCTTGGCGGCTACACCGGGTCAGGCCCTAGCGCCCGCGACCCCCAAAATCTCAGTGGGCTACTAGATCGCGTCATCATGGAACGAGGCTGGAGCACTCCCCTAGCTGTCTCATCCGTTATGGCCCGCTGGGATAAACTGGTCGGCCCCCAAATTGCCTCAAAAGCCACCCCTGAGAGCTTTGAAGATGGGGTGATGACCGTACGCTGTGAATCAACCGCCTGGGCCGTGCAAATTCGCCAAATGAAATACGACATCATGCGCCGCTTCAACGGAGAGCTAGGTGATGATGTGGTGAAGGACGTCCGCGCCTTTGGGCCTGCTGCCCCCTCCTGGAAAAAAGGGCGACGGGTTGCCCCCGGCGGTCGTGGGCCGCGCGATACCTACGGGTAAAAAACGAAGAGCAGAAAATGATAAAAATCGCTTCTGCGCCCCTGACCCCCTCACCCTGTGAGAACCCACAGTGTAGGGGTTCCATTCGCTCTCATGGCTCACTCAGGCTCTTGTGGCCCTAAGTGCCCTGCTAAAAGGTCACAAAACAGGCTCAAAAATAGCCCTGTGCGGTAGAATTGAGAGCATATATACGCGCGCCTGCCCGCCCGCACAGTAGCCACACCCCGCAACCTAACCGCCGGGCGTCCGCGCTGAAGGGCCGCCGGTGCGAGACCGACCATGCAAGGAGCCTAATTACCTGTGGCAACTGAAGAAACCTCCCACGAATACGGCGCCGCCGACATCATGGTCCTCGAAGGCCTTGAAGCTGTGCGCAAGCGCCCCGGTATGTACATCGGTTCAACCGGCGAACGCGGCCTACACCACCTGGTCTATGAAGTTGTCGATAACTCCGTCGATGAAGCCCTAGCAGGGCACGCCGACCTGATTGAGGTCGTCATCCAGCAAGACGGCGCAGTACGAGTTGCCGATAACGGTCGAGGCATCCCCGTCGACGAACACCCCACCGAAAAGAAACCTACCGTCGAAGTCGTCATGACCATTCTGCACGCCGGCGGTAAATTCGGCGGCGGCGGCTATGCGGTCTCCGGCGGTCTGCACGGTGTAGGTATCTCCGTGGTCAACGCACTGTCCACCAAGGTCGAAACCGAAGTACGCCGCCAAGGCTACAAGTGGCACATCAGCTACGCCAATGGCGGCCACACCGTCAAGCCCCTCACCCGCGGGGATGCCACCGACGAAACCGGCACCACCCAGACCTTCTATCCCGACCCCGAAATCTTCGAAACCGTCGACTTCGATTTCGAGACCCTGCGTGCCCGCTTCCAGCAGATGGCCTTCCTGAACAAGGGCCTGACCATCCAGCTCACCGACGAACGCGAGCTGCACGAGGGGGATGAAGTCACCGGCGAAGAGAAGCCCGAGAAGCTGCCCCTCAACCAGGTGGGTGCCGACGCCAACGGCTACAAGACCGTCACCTACATGTACAAGGACGGCCTCTT
>JAXFPK010000168.1:0-18661 GCA_034179845.1 Rothia sp. (in: high G+C Gram-positive bacteria)
CTCAACGTAGACCTCGAAAAGGCCCGCCAGTTCGGCCGCGTAGACGAAGACGGCCACGTATTCGTCATCGTTGACGGTGAAGAATACGCAGTAGGCCAGGTACCCGGCGTAACCGCCGACGAAGCCCTCACCTACTTTGCCCGCAAATTTGAGAACTTTGAAGCTCAGGTTGCCCTGCTTGAAGAGCGCGTAGAGCGCAAAGCCAAAGCCGCCGACCTGCAGAAAGCCGCAGCCCACCTGGGCCAGCAGGTTGCAGCCCGCAACATGGTTGGCGACTACGCAGCCCTACAAGAACGCCTAGTTACCCTGGTCAGCAAAATCAATGAGCGTGAAGAAGCAGAAAAAGCTGAAAGCGCCGAAGCCCGCCAGGCTGCCCTCGAAGCCCGCGAAGCCATCGTTTCAGAAGCTGAAACTATCGTAGCTAAAGACGATTCCAGTATTCACTGGAAGAACTCCCACGCCCGCATGAACGAGCTTTTTGAAGAGTGGAAGAAAACCCAGAAAGAACACCACCTAGCCAAAAGCATCGAGGACGAGCTGTGGAAGCGTTTCCGTGCAGCCCGCACCAGCTTCGACCGCCGCCGCCGCGCCCACTTCTCCCAGCTCGATGAAGCAAACGCCAAGGCTAAGCGCGTGAAAGAAGCACTCATCGCTGAAGCTGAAGCCCTGCAAAACTCCACCGACTGGGGCGCTACCACCGCTAAGTACCGCGACCTAATGGACCAATGGAAGGCTGCCCCCCGCGGCACCCGCAAGGAAGATGACGCCCTCTGGGCCCGCTTCCGTGCAGCCCAGGACGTCTTCTTCGACGCCCGTACCGCCGTGAACGCCGAACTGGACAAGGAATTTGAGGCAAACCTCGAAGCTAAAGAAGCCCTGCTTGAAGAAGCCCGCGCCATCCTGCCCGTCACCGACATCACCGCAGCCAAGAAATCCCTAGAAGGTATCCTTGACCGCTGGGAGGCCATCGGACGCGTACCGCGCAACTCCGTGCGCCGTATCGAGCAGGAGCTGCGTAAGGTTCAAGACGAAATCCACCGCGCCGAAAACGCTAAGTGGCAGAAGACCGACCCCGCTAAGCAGGCCCGCGCCAACTCCATGCTCACCCAGCTTGAAGACGCTATTGCCGGTCTAGAAGCAGACCTGGCCAAGGCTGAAGCGAGCGGCAACGCCCAGAAGATTAAGAAGGCCCAGGAAGCCCTGGACGCCCGCAAGCAGTGGCTAGAGACCCTTAAGGCTTCTTCCGCTGAGTTCGGTGCCTAAACCCCAGCATTTTCTGTGACGTCTTTATGACAAGGAACCCCCGTCTACCGGCCGGTAGGCGGGGGATTTCTGTGGATAAATAAGCTCTGATGAGGGACGTTATCCACAATCTGCTAGTATCCCAAGCCCGCACCTTTCTCAGTGTGCTAGAAACATAGGCATGGCACATCTCAACTCACTTGGTGCTCTCTCCGAGCTACCCCTGCCCCTAGCCCCAGGCCCCCTCAGGGCAGGCAATACCCTGCAAATTATCGCCCGCGATAAAAAATCATTCGCACCCATCAAGGCTGAGAACCAGCAAGTAAGCTGGCAAAACTCACCCACCCTCGTCCGCCTCTACACGCAAGAAACCACGGGGCTACAAACCCGCCTCTGGCGAGCCTTCATCAAAGACCGCAACCTCGTACCCTTTCACCACGATATCTACCGGGAAGCAGAAGATGAGCCCACGCCCCTCACCCGGGCCGCCAGCTTAGGCCTACTCACCCCGTCAGGGTATCACCACCGTATCCGCTACTCACGAAGCACCGCTGCCTGGGTACTAGGCTACCTGCCAGAACTACCAGAAGGGCGGCTACACGTAGACTACGACCGTGATAACAGGTGCAACCTCCCCCGCCCCTATCGGGCAGGGTTTGCTACCCACCAGGCTGTACTGCGCCCCTACGAAACCATCACAATCGGCCCCATCAAACTAACCAGCCCACTCAAGACCGCCCTAGATATCATCATTCACTCCACCGATGACCAAGAGCTGATGATCGTCAAAGAAATCCTGATCGACAGCCACAACAGCGTCACCCCGCAGTTGCTGCTACAAAGCGCCCGAGAGCACCTAGCCCGAAAGTCCCCGGCCCTGCTGAGAGCCCAACATTTAGCCCACCAAGTAGCAGCCGCCGCACATGAAATCTAGCCCTGCTTATTCTTCAGGGGGCGGGAACCTGTCAGACGGTAAGCATTATAAATACCTGGAACGTTACGAATCTGATTCAATAGGTGCTCCAGCATGAACCGGTCAGAAAGCTCCACGGTGTAACGATTCACCGCAAAACGGTCATCACTGGTGTGCACCTTGGCATCTACAATATTGCAGCCAGCCTCAGAAATCACACGGATAGTATCAGATAGCAAAGCCTTACGGTCAATGCCCTCCACCTGAATCGAAACCCGGTAGACAGAATTACTGTGGGAGGCCCACTCCACCGCGGTCTGGCGGGGATCATCAGCCTGACTCAGCACATTAGGGCAATCAGTGCGGTGCACCGAAATACCCTGCAAACGGGTCACAATACCCACAATCTCATCAGGCGGAACAGGGGTACAACAGCGAGCAATCTTCGTCAAAATACCCTCAGCACCGGGCACGACCACACCATTATCGTCACCAGCTGACGGGCGGCTAGAGACCAAAGAAGCATCAAAACTATCAAGCTCAACAGCCTGATCAACCTCGTCCTCACCGTAGTAGAGGTTCACCAGGGAAGTAATAATAGCCTGGGTTTCAACCTCATTCTCACCCACAGCATGGTAGAGGCTGGCAACATCGTGCTTATGCAGATCGTGAGCCACCTGAAGCATCAGCTCCGGCGTCATCATCTTCGTCAAAGGCAACTCGTGCTGGCGCATAGCCTTCACCACGCGTTCCTTGCCCCGGTTCATGGCCTCAATACGCCGGCCCTTAGCATAGTGCTGGCGAATCTTCGTGCGAGCCTTACTGGTGCGCACAAACTTCAGCCAGTCCTCACTCGGGGCATGGTTCTCGTCCTTGGTCGTCTGAATCTCAACCGTAGAAGCAGTCTCAAGTTCAGTATGCAGGGGCACCAGCCTACCGTTGACCTTGGCCCCAATAGTGCGGTCCCCCACCTCAGTGTGGATAGCATAAGCAAAGTCAACAGGGGTAGCGCCCACCGGCAAAGTAATCGGCTTACCCTGCGGGGTAAAGACCACAATCTCATCAGTCTCTAGGCGCTCAGACAACTGCTGATAGAACTGCTCAGACTCAGGGTTAGATGAGGAAATCTCAGAAATTGACTGCAAAATCCCGATATTGAAAGCAGCAGTATGGGTGCTCGGCTCCTTGGGGGTAAGATCAACTTTCTCCCCCCGTGAAGCAGCCTTATAGCGCCAATGCGCAGCCACACCATACTCAGCCTCTTCGTGCATCTTATAGGTGCGAATCTGAACCTCAAGAGGCAGCCCGCCAGGCCCATGCACCGTCATGTGCAGCGACTGGTAATGGTTATTCTTAGGCTGCTTAATGTAATCCTTAAAACGACCGGGCACAGCCATCCACAAGGACATCACATGGCCCAAAGCGGTATAGCAATCCGCCTCAGTCTCCACCATGATACGCACAGCCAGAATATCGTTGATTTCATCAAAGCTCTTACCCTTAGTCTTCATCTTCTGATGAATCGAGTAATAGTGCTTAGGGCGGCCCGTCACAGTACCCTCAAGGCCCACCTGAGCCAGACGGTCTTCAATGGTTACACGAGCCTCAGCCAGATACTTCTCAAGCTTAGGGGTGCGCTCACCGACCATACGCACAATCTCAGCGTAAATATCGGGGCTCATTGCGGCAAAAGACAGATCTTCAAGCTCCCACTTGATAGTGTTCAAGCCCAGACGGTGAGCTAGCGGAGCATAAATCTGCAAGGTCTCCTCAGCCTTCTTAGCCGCAGAAGCACCAGAAACAAACCGCCAGGTTCGAGCATTGTGCAGACGGTCAGCCAGCTTAATAAGCAGCACGCGGGCGTCCTGCGACATTGAAATGACCAGCTTACGAATCGTCTCAATAGGGGCGTTTTCACCGTAACTCACCTTATCGAGCTTGGTCACGCCATCTACCAGGTAGGCGACCTCCGCACCGAAATCAGCGGTTAGCTGCTCCTGGGTATAATCGGTATCTTCAACCGTATCGTGCAGCAGACCAGCGACCAGCACCGTGCCGGTAGCACCCAGCTCAGCAAGAATAGTGGCCACAGCTACCGGGTGGGTGATATAAGGGTCACCGCTCTTACGTTTCTGCCCCCGATGGTAATGGTTTGCTACCTGAAAAGCCCGCTGAAGAACCTCAAGATTCTCATCAGGGTGGAACTTCTTAACAGTACGAATCACCGGGGCCAGCACCGGGGAAAAACGTGGGGCAGGGTTCTGTTCCTGCTCCCGCCCAAAGACCAGGCGGGTAGGCACACGCCCCGAAGCGGACATCACCCGGTGCGACCCGCGAACCGGCCGCTTCTGCTCTGCGCGGGCAATCTTCTGACTGCTCTCTTCTGACCGGCTCATGCCCAACTCCCCCTCGAAACTGAAATACTCGTGTGGGACTATCTTAGAATATTTCAGCACCCTACGTTACAAAAACGGGAGCAGACACTAGGTCTACTCCCGTTCTTAAGACACAAAGCCCAAGCTAAGGGGGCTAGTTTCGCTCTAGGTTAACTTCATGCACAGTCACCGTAACCGGCGCAACCGGCTGGGCAGAAGCGTCCGGACGCTCCCTGGCCTCTTCAGCCTGACCCCGGCGGGCACGGCGCACCAGCTCAGTATGCTCACCTACACTCTTTTCACTCAAACGCAGGGCAGCATAGGCAGGAGCAGCCACAAAGAGAGTGCCCAAGGTACCAACGATAATACCCATAAAGAGAGCTAACGACAGGTCTTTGAGGGTGCCAGCCCCCAGCAGGAGAGAACCAATAAAGAGAATCGACCCCACCGGCAAAATACCCACAATCGAAGTATTGATAGAACGCACCAGAGTCTGATTAACCGCCAGATTAACCTGCTCAGCAAAGGTCGCATCACGGCGTTTCTCTAGCCCCTCAGTGTTCTCACGAATCTTATCGAAAACCACCACGGTGTCATAGAGCGAGTAGCTCAAGACGGTCAAAAAGCCGATGATCGCGCTGGGAGTAATCTCAAACCCAATCAGGGCATAAAGGCCCACCGTAGTCACGATAGTGAACACCAGGCCAGCAATCGCAGAGACTGACATCTTCCAGGTGCGGAAATACAGGGCCATGCCCACCATCACCAGCACAATAAACCAGATCAGACCCATCAGAGCCTGCCGAGTGACCCCCTCACCCCAGGTAGGGCCCACAAAAGATGAGGTTACCTGGTGGGCACCCACACCATAGGCTGACTGCAAGGCCTGCCCCACAGCAAGAGTCTCATCATCAGTTAGTTCACCCATCTGAGCGCGCACAGTTCCCGCAGCGATATTGGTGACGCGCACATCGGTAGCCTCAGGGGCAGCGTCCGCAATAGCCTGCTGACCGGTTGCGATATCAGCATCAGCCACCTGCGAGACAGTGAACTCCGAGCCGCCCCGGAACTCAATACCCAGGTTAAAGCCCCCACGTGCCACCGGCACCAGGGCTGCAAGCACCACAATGAGCAGGGCAAGCATCAGCCACAGACGGCGCTTAGGCACAAAGGCAAAGGATCGCTGACCAGAATGTAGTTCGTTACCGAACTGAGCCAGTTTATTAGCCACGGCGGGCCTCCTCAAGGTTAGTGGAATCTTCAGCTGCCTCAGCTGCCTCAGCGGCAAGACGCTGGCGGCGCTTACGCTCAGCCAAAGACAAAGAAGCCTCAGCATCATCAAGAGTGCGGACGCGCCCGGCACCCCGATACAGCGGAGTTGCACCCAGCGCCACCGGATCCATACCAGAGAAACGCCCACCATTGAGGAAGTAATCCTTACGGCCCAGTAGAACCATGAGCGGGTGGATGAAGAGGAAGGTAATCACCAGGTCTGACATCGCGGTCAAACCCAAGGTAAAAGCAAAACCACGCACGTTACCCACCGAAGCGAAATAAAGAACCACAGCAGCTAACAGGTTCACAGCCTTAGAGGCCATGATGGTGCGCTTGGCGCGCAACCAACCGTGGTCGATAGCAGCCGGAATAGTACGCCCAGCACGAATCTCATCACGAATACGCTCAAAGTAGACGATAAAAGAATCAGCCATCAGACCAATCGAAACAATCAGACCGGCAACACCCGCCAGCGATAGGCGATAGTTCATCAGGTGCCCCAACAGCACAATCACACCGTAAGAGAGCAGACCCGCCACAATAATCGAAGTGATATTAACAAGACCCACCAGACGGTACTGGAAAAGAGAATACATAAAGACCAGGAGCAGACCAATCAGACCAGCAATGAGGCCCATCTTCAACTGGTCAGCACCCAAGGTAGCAGAAATCTGCTGCTCAGACTGAATCGTGAAGCTAATAGGCAGAGCACCGTACTTGAGCTGCTCAGCCAGATTCGCTGCCTCTTGCTCAGTAAAGTTACCGGTAATCTGGGGCTGGCCGTTAGTAATCACTGCCTGAGTGACAGGAGAAGAGAGCACCTGCCCATCAAGCATGATGGCAAAACGGGCACGCGGGTCGGACGGGTTCGCCCCACGAATTGCGTTCAAGCGGGTGGTGACGTCCTTAAAAGTCTGGGTGGCAGCATCGTTAAAGACAATGTTCACACCCCACTGGCCGGTCGCAAAACCGGTCGAACTGGACACCTGCGAGTAGGAGGCAGTGCTAATATCGGTGCCCTCAATTTCAATGGGGCCCAGAATATACTTTTCGCCTCCATCTGAAGCGCAGGCAACAATAGCGGAGTTAGGGTCCTGGCCAGAGCTATCAAGGTTGGCAGGTACAGTACAATCTAGCTGCTCAAACTCACGCCACAGTTGAGGGGTGACCCAGTTATAGTCAGACCCGTCAGCTGGCTCAGCGGTCGGTTCCGGTAGAGAATCCTCAGGTGCAGCAGCGTCCGCCGCAACAGCCTGAGGGGCACCAGAATTAATGACGGGGCGGAAGCTCATCTGCGCCGAGGTCTGAATCAGGTCGCGGGTTTCGGCACTCAAAGTACCAGGCACCGAAACCACCACATTCTGACCAGACTGGGTGGTAACCTCAGCCTCCGCTACACCCGAACCATCGACGCGCTGGCGGATAATCTCAACCGCCTGGTCGAGCTGGTCAGCGGTAATCGCTTGGCCTGACGAATCATTAGACTCAGGTGACAGAATCAGCTGGGTGCCCCCTGAAAGGTCCAGAGCCAGCTTAGGTAGCCAGGTGCCCCCGGCAAAGGTGGTGCCGAAGATTGCTCCGGCAAGTAAGAGCAGCACCAGGGCCATAGAGGCAAGTGCGCCCCTGGCCTTGGCGGCGTAGGATGGTTGAGCCATCAGCGCCCCTTCAAGTAAGTGATTGCGTAAAACGTGAAAAAGCGCGCTACCTCTCTTCCAAGAGGTAGCGCACCCTAGATGATGGTTTAGTTTTTGGGGTCTTCTGCGACCTGACCCTGAATGGTAGGACGCTCAGCCTCAGCTACCGGAGCAACAGCAACAGTGTCTTCTTCGATGCTGGTCACCGTCATGAGGTGAACCTTCACCACGGTGCCCGGAGCGATTTCAAGCTGGGCGGTGCTGGCTTCTTTATCGATCGAAACAACAGAACCGTAAAGACCGAAATTGGTCATGACCTTAGTGCCGGGCACCATGGCGTCCTGACGTTCTTTAATCTGCTGCTGAGCCTTCTTTGCTCGACGTGCCGGCAATACAATCAGCACGAGCATCATAATGCCCAGAAGTAGAAGCATAAATACGGGTGAACCGGGTTCCACGAGATTCCCTCTTAACGTAAGTGATGGGGGTAAACAAACTAAAGCCCCATTCTATGCCACCTAGCTTGCAGTTAGCTGATTAGCCCCCGATATTACAAGCACCGGTAAGGCGCCAGCAGCACTGGCACAGGCGGGACACTCAAGGCAGTTCTGGTGCCTCAAGCCCCAGGTGCTCCCAGGCAGCAGGTAGAGCAACACGCCCGCGAGGTGTGCGACCTATCAGACCCTCACGCACCAGGTAAGGTTCAGCCACCGTCTCAACAGTCTCAGTCTCTTCACCCACAGCAATAGCTAGAGTAGATAGACCCACCGGCCCCCCACCAAACTTAGTGATAAGAGCTTCAAGGACAGCCCGGTCAAGGCGATCAAGGCCGCGCTCATCTACCTCATACATGTTCAAGGCAGTAGCAGCAGCAGAGGCCTCAATACGGCTAATACCATGCACCAGGGCCCAGTCACGCACACGGCGCAAAAGACGGTTGGCAATACGCGGCGTACCACGGGAACGGCCCGCAATCTCAGCGAAGCCCTCAGGGCTGATACTTAGTTCCATCAGACCAGCAGAGCGGCGAATAACACTCTCCAACTCCGCCACCGAATAAAATTCAAGGTGGCCGGTGAAACCAAAACGGTCACGCAAAGGCCCAGGGAGCAGACCAGCACGGGTAGTAGCACCCACCAGAGTAAAAGGCGGCAGCTCCAGAGGGATAGAGGTAGCGCCAGCGCCCTTACCCACCACAATATCCACACGGAAATCTTCCATGGCCATATAGAGCATCTCTTCAGCCGGGCGGCTCATACGGTGAATTTCATCAAGGAAAAGTACCTCACCAGGAGTCAGCGACGAAAGAATAGCGGCCAAATCACCAGAATGCTGAATAGCCGGGCCAGAAGTAATACGCAGCGGGGCATCCATCTCAGCGGCAATAATCATAGCCAGAGTAGTTTTACCCAAGCCAGGAGGGCCAGATAAGAGCACATGGTCGGCCGAGCGTCCGCGCATCTTTGAAGCCTCAAGCACCAAAGACAACTGCTGCCGCACCCGCTGCTGACCCACAAAATCATCAAGTGACTTGGGGCGCAGGGCGGCCTCAATCATCTTTTCTTCTGGCTCTTCATCCATAGACACCAGGCGCTGGCCAGGAATCTGGCTATCAGCGTGAGGGAACTGACTCATACTCTACCTATCGCCCCACCGTGTTCTGGCTCCCCAAAGAGGCCAAAACCCCACGCAGAGCCTCAGCCACACCCATAGTTTCAGCAGCCGGATTATGCTCAATAAAGGACCCAATAGCGCCCTCAGCATCCCGCTCAGACCAGCCCAGGCTAGTCAAAGCGTCCTGCACCTGAGGCTTCCAACTCACACCCTGATCCATGGGCAACTGGTCAGTGGCACCATCTGCCAAAATCAGCTTGCCAGCAAGCTCTAAGACGATGCGGCGCGCCCCCTTAGGGCCAATACCGGGCACCTTAGTGAAAGCTTTATCGTCACCGGTGGCAACAGCACGCTCAACCTCAGCCGGGGTATGCACACCCAACACGGCAAGAGCAATCCGCGGGCCGATACCAGAGACCGATAGCATCATGTCAAAGACCTCACGCTCAGCAGGCTCAGCGAACCCGTAGAGAGTCATCGAGTCCTCACGCACAATCATGGTGGTCAGAACCGTAGCCTTCTCCCCCAGACGCAACTGCGAGGCGGTGCGGGCATTGAGATGCACCAGCATGCCAAAACCATTGACGTCGATAACAGCGGTCTCTAACCCCAAGTGGGTGACAGTACCGGTCAGTGAGCTAATCATGAAACCAATTCTATTCGAATATATGTACTAATACAAGGAGCCTACCGGCGGGCCCTCGCCTCCGCCTGCATCCAGGCCCGCTGGGCAGGAGTAAGCTGGGCAGACCGCCTAGCAGCAGCCGGGTTAGACCCCTGGTGAGTCTGCGTCCTAGCAGCCATATTAATACCAGAACCAATACCACCACCACGCCAGCCATGACAGATAGCAAGAGCCAAAGCATCCGCAGCGTCCGCCGGTTTAGGCATAGCATCAAGCCCCAAAATACGTGTGACCATACGCCCCACCGAAGCCTTATCAGCCCGGCCCGAACCCGTCACCGCAGCCTTCACCTCCGAAGGAGTATGAAAATGCACCGGAACACCGCGCGCAGCAGCCGCAGCAATCACCACACCAGACGCATGAGCGGTACCAATGACCGTATTAACCTGCTCCTGAGCAAACACACGCTCAATCGCCAGCGCATCAGGCTGATAAGTATCAAGCCAGGCCTCAGCCGCCCGAAAAATCTTCAAAATACGGGCATCCAGGCTCTCCGATGCGGCAGTACCTGCCACCCCCACATTCACAAAATGGGCTTTACGGTTAGCCGTCATATCAACCAAGCCAAAACCGCACCTGGTCAAACCTGGGTCAACCCCCAGAATGCGGGCAGCGCCCGGAACTCGCTGGGCGGGTTCCGGGCGCTGGTGCGAAGTGCCGTGAACAGGGCTCACGCACTCCCCCTTTCTACAGCCGTTTATTCAGCTTCCAGCTCGGCCATCACGTCTTCGTTGATGTCTGCGTTAGAGTAGACGTTCTGAACATCGTCAAGCTCTTCAATAGCGTCAGCCAGCTTGAGGAACTTCTTAGCACCTTCGGCATCCAAATCTACCTGCATGGTGGGGCGGAAGACCGGGTCATCGTTGTTGTATTCAAGTTCTGCTTCTTCCAGAGCCTTACGGATAGCAGGCAGGTCGGTAGCCTCAGAAACAACGGTGAAGATATCGCCCTCGTCAATAACTTCCTCAGCACCTGCGTCCAACACAGCCATGAGGACGTCATCCTCAGTCAGGCCCTCAGTCTTAGCGACTTCGGCAACGCCCTTGCGCTCAAAGAGGAAGGCTACAGAACCGGAGTCTGCCATGGTGCCGCCGTTGCGGGTCACAGCGGTACGAACCTCTGCTGCTGCACGGTTGCGGTTATCGGTCAGACATTCAATGTAAAGGGCGGTACCCTGGGGGCCACGAGCCTCGTACATGATTTCGGTGTAGTCAATGGCTTCACCGGTCAGACCGGCACCACGCTTGATGGCGCGCTCAACGTTGTCGTTGGGCACAGAGTTCTTCTTAGCCTTTGAGACAGCCAGGTCCAGGGCGGGGTTACCTGCCGGGTCGGGCCCACCCATACGCGCTGCAACTTCAATTGCCTTGATGTACTTAGCAAAAGCCTTGGCGCGCTTGGCGTCAATGGCGGCCTTCTTGTGCTTGGTTGTGGCCCATTTGGAGTGACCTGACATGATTCTCCTTATTCGTCTGATGCGCCCACACACGGGGGTAGGCGCGATGTACCTCGTACTATTCTAGCGCGGACGGGCGGACGCTGAGGCGCGCGCCTTCTCCACCAGGGTGTCGTCAATGACGACGGGGGTGAACTCACCGTACTTCTTGATAGCTGCCTGCTTAATCAGGAAGTCCGAGATAGCAGGGTTCTTAGGGAGCAAGGAGCCGTGCAGGTAGGTTCCGATGACATTATGCACGCGGGCACCTTCACCAGAATCTTCCTTATTATTGCCCTCCCCCTTAGTCACGGTGGCCAGGGGCTTGGTGTCACCGGCTAGATAGGTCAGACCCGAGTGATTTTCAAAGCCAATAATGGTGCCGAACTCTTCAGATTCTTCAACGATGTTGCCAATCAGGCGTTCTTCGCCGCCGACAGTCTTAGCATCAAAGACACGGATACCGTTCAAGGTGGCGCCACTGACCGTTTTAAACTCTTTACCAAAGAGCTGGTACAGGCCGCAGATGACCAGCATGGGGGTGCCGTCCTCTGCCAGCATACGCAGGGTTTCAGCGTTAGCCAGTAGGTCCTCCTGAATCACCGACTGGCCCGAGTCTTGGCCACCGCCACCCACAAAGATATCACCGTCAAGCGGGAATTCATCACCGGGGTTGTAGTCCACAATTTCAGTGGTAAAACCGTGGGCCTGGGCACGACGAGACAGCGAGAGGGTGTTGCCCCAGTCCCCATAGATGTTCATGTCTCTAGGGTAAAGCTGCACAATTTTGAGGCTCTTATTGTTCCCGGTCTGGGTGATAATCTGCTCGCCCGCCTCTACCGGTGCATTCTCAAAATCGTTCATTAGATTTCCTCCACATCGGTAATTTTTGCCAGTTCCTTACGGATAGCCAGCATGGCGGTGTAAGTGCAGAAGATGCGCATGGGGCGCCCCTCAGACTTAGCAATAAAAGTGGCCAAAGCTTCTTCAAGGTTCTCATTGATGTTCTCAACAAAAACATCATCGTGCTGCAAACGCAGGGCCATATCGTAGGCGCGCACACCAGAAACCATAGTGACACCGCCCTGCACCAAGGAATGGAAATCAACATCCCAGAGCCAGGAAACATCGCGCCCATCAGCGTAAGCATCATTGATAGTGATCATAGTGGCATAGTCCTGGGCATCAGCGGACGCCAGAGACAGGCGGAAACCACTCGGATTCTTCACCAGCAGCAGTTGCAGGGTCTGGCCCTTAACGTTGAGGGTTTCACCGCGACCAAAAGCCGGGGCAATATGCTCAAGCTCAGCCAAAAGCTTAGTCTCGTTGAGAGCATCTCCCATGACCTCACGCGTCAGGGCCATAGCAGCTGCAGCGTTAAAAATGTTATAGACACCGTAAAGGTTAATGGTGCCCGCCAACTCCTTACCAGCCACATCAAAGGTAGCGGCAGCTCCCTTAAAATCCTTAAGCAAGACGGACGCCCCCGGCAACTCCGGTGCCAGACCACCGGCGTCCGCACCCCCAGCACCCTCAGGGCTCGTACGCAAACCATCATCAGAAGGGAAAAGAGCACGCAACTTCTCAGACAAACCAAAGTAGCTCACCTGCGTACCAGGCTGAACATTCTCAGCCAAAGAACGAATACGCGGGTCTTCACGATTAAGCACCACCGTGCCAGTGGTTGCACCGGCCACAGTAGCCAGCATGCGGCGGGTCGCATCAATCTCACCGAAACGATCCAACTGATCCCGCAAAACGTTCAAGAGCAGCGCGTAATCGGGCTTGACCTTACGCACAAAGTGCACGGCATGCGCCTCATCTAGCTCAAGCACCGCAATATCAGCATCCAGCTTGCCGCTCAGGCTCATCTCACCCAGCAAAGCCGCAGCCACACCACGCACAAAATTAGAGCCAGTGCGGTTAGTGAAAACCTTCAGCCCCTGAGCCTCCAACAACTGCACAACCATCTTGGTTGTGGTGGTCTTACCGTTCGTACCCGAAACAACAACCACACCGCGCGGCAGCTTAGCAAGCTCCTCAGCCACAAAATTAGGGTGCAACTTCTCCATCACCAAGCCCGGGAAAGCAGAACCGCCCCCACGCAACTTAGTCGCATAACGAATGCCTTGGCCAACAAGGCGAACAACAGGTCGTGACATGGTGACTATCATACCTTGCACACACCAGGCAGCAAGAGAGAACGCACCTACCCCCTACGTACTACCACACGTAAAATTGAGAAAAGAGAACACCAAAACGCCGACCAACGAAACCTACCACACCCATGAATAACCCCATCAACCCACTCGTAACCCACCCCGAATTTATTTGGCGTGACATCACCTGGCGCAACCGCGCCCCCTACCTTAAAATTGAGCCCCTTACAGACGGTCAACCGAGCGGCAAGATTGAAACTATCACCATAACCCCCGGCAGCTTCCTCGGCCTGCAAACCCTCCCAGCAGACGCACGCGGCGCAGGCACCTACTGCACCGGCTACGCCAAAGCCAACACCGACAGCATCGGCTTCCACCAAGTCCCCTGCCCCCACCACGCCACACTCACCAAAGGCAAACAGTGCAACCTATGCTTCGCACGGGACGAATTCGCCCCCATCCACCGCATACACATAGGCTCCCGCATGACCGAAGCAGCCCTAGCCTACGTCAACCTAGAACACTACCTCTACATAGCAACCTTCCCCGACGGCACCTCCAAAGTCGGAACCGCCTCCCTACACTCCAACCCGCGCCGCCTAGACGACCAGGCAGTCGCCGCTGCAACCTTCGTAGCCCGGGCTGACACCGGCATCATCATACGCCAGCTAGAAGACCTCGTTTCACACGAAGCCAACCTCACCCAGTTCAAACACGCCTCCACCAAATACAAGGCCTGGGTAGACCCCGCCAGCACCGAACACCTCAAATCAGCACACTACATGGCCGTAGAAAACGCCACCTGGGCACTCGACAACGCCCAAGACACCATCGACGGCTTCGACATCACCGCAAACCGCTGGGTGCCCTCAGCTGCGATGAGCCGCGCCTACGCGTCCTTACGGGCAGAAAACCCCGAACCGCTCAGCGCCCACCCCACCCTCACAGAAGGCGCACACGGCTTCTACATCAGCGGCGGCACCGGCAAATTCCTCACCGCCCACTTCGGGGACCCCGACCAGACCTTCCTCATCAACACCGCAGAACTCTCCAACAGGGCCTGCCGCAGCTTCGGGGAACTCACTCCCCCAGCGTCCGTGCAGGAATCCCTGTTCTAGAAATATAGTCGCCATAAGGCAGCAGGCAAGCCAAACGCCCGCCGACCCTCTGATATCTCGCGCTGGGGCGCTCGATATCATTCACGCCAGCCCCGAGCCAGCGGGCTTACTTAGCTTTCCTGCTGCCTCCGCTTAGCAATCCCAGGCAACACTGAGCAGATCCCGAATCTCACCCAGGGTCTGCGTAACCGTCTTGGTGCCCGCAACAATGGGCAGGAAGTTGGTGTCCCCGCTCCAACGCGGCACAATATGCTGGTGCAGGTGAGCAGCAACCCCTGCCCCGCCAACCTTGCCCTGGTTCATACCGATGTTGAACCCCTCCGCCCTGCTGACCTGCCGCAAAATGCCCATAGCCTTCTGGGTGAGAGCAGCAATTTCAGCGGTTTCCTCAGGCGTGGCATCATCATAATTCGGGATGTGCCGATAGGGGCAGACCAGCAGATGCCCCGGGTTATAGGGGTAGAGGTTAAGAATGACGTAGGCGCGCTCGCCACGGTGCACAATCAGCGACTCAGCGTCACTGCGGGCTGGGGCCTCGCAGAAGGGGCAAGTGTTCTCGGTGTAATCCTTCTGCCCACCCTTCACGTAGGCGCGGCGGTGGGGCGTCCAGAGACGCTGAAAAGCATCTGGGACGCCGGGGAGCTCAAAATCGTCGGTGGTGTAGCTGGGGTTTTCTACCATGAACCCAGTTTATCCCGAGGTGCAGGCAGGACGCCGTCTAGCGCCGGGTGCGCGTGGACGGCTCATAGCGCAACTGCCTCTTTGAGAGTTTCGGGTGTGGCTTTCACAGTTTCCAATTTAGTTGGTCAAGGCTTTGTTGCGGTAAGTCTCCCCCGCGTTTACACCACTCTAGGGTATCTCCCGCAGCCTGGCGGCCTCGAAATGCTCCCGGGGGTACTGCCCCGTATGCGCGAAACCAGCCCAGATAGCGCGCAGAGCCTCCCCCTGGGTCTGCTGCTGGGCCCGGTCTGCCCCAGCCCAGAGGCTACTACCCTCCCAGATAGGGTTATCAAAGAGCAGAGCCAAATCAGTGCAATGAACAGATTCCATAGGGTGCCCCACTGCGCCTGTTGCCAGCTGGTAGGCAAGGGCCTGGCCGCCGGCGTCCTGGTGCCGCTGGGCAAAGTGACGGGCCGGTTGGGCGTAGAGCCTGCGGGAGAACTGGCAGATCAACCGGTCAAGGACGGCCCGCTGGGCACGCCCTGCCCTCCCAGTTAGGTGCGGGGTGAAATAGCCGGATTCTCGTTCCATGGACCCCACCAGCACCTTGAACTTCCCTGCGACGGCCCGGTAGGCGGCGTCCTCGTCCTCTTCGGCAGGTAGGGGGTAGTGCCCGTACTGGCAGCCGAAGGGCATCATGGCGCGGTCAAGGCCAAAACGGAAAGGATTGGCCATGACGTGCTTGTGGGCGGCTTCTCCCCAGGTTTGTGCTGGTGCTCCCTGCGGTATGCCCTGGGTTGCGGTGAGTAGGTGGCGGGTCATGGCGTCCTTGCCGTGGATAAGGTGCAAGGGGGCGCTTTGAATGATTGCCTGCTGGAAGAGGTTTTCCTCCGCCACGCCGTCTGTGACCATGAGGCGGGCTACCAGGTCGCCACCGGCTGATTGGCCAAAGGCGGTGACGCGGTCAGGGTCTCCCCCGAAGTCTGCGATATGACGTTGCACCCAGCGCAGGGCCTGGCGGGCATCAAGTAACCCTAAGTTGGCCGGGCGGCTTGGCGTGCCGCCCATAAACCCCAGGTAGCCCAGCCGGTGCGTCACTTTGACCACGATCAGGCGGTGCTCGATGACCAGCAGGTAGGGGTCGTATCGCTGCCCGTCCCCGGAGCCGTAAATGTAGGATCCACCGTGGAAGAAGACCATGACCGGCAGGTTCTCGCCCGGCGCTGTACCGGCCGGGGTGACGATGGTGAGGTTCTGGCAATCTTCGCTCAGGTGCGCCGTCTGCCGCATACCCTTTTTGCCGGGGCGCACGTGCTGGGGTGCAGCAGGTGCCGGGTCGGTTGCGGTGAAGTCTGCGGGTAAGTTCTCTAAACCGAGCGGACGCGGCGACGCAAACCTCTCTGCCCGCGCGTAGGGAATACCGCGATAGTAGTGGGCGGCCTTAATTGTTTCACCGAGACGGGCAATGTTCATAGGGTGGTCCTTGCAGGTAGGTGTATATCAGCGATGACTGTGCTGATGTTCCACAGAATCAGGTGGTTGCTGTGGTCAACAACTGTTGAGTGGTTGCGATGTTCGATGATTGCAGCAAAGAGTACCCCTGTATGTGTGCGGGGTGCCCCTTCATTTCCTGACCAGCTGGTCATGTGTCCCAGTTCTCTGGAAGTAGGCAGTCTTGTTATCTTCGTACCAAATTAATAACCAGTCGCCAGCATTAGCTATATGGCATTCTTGGCTCCCCAGCCACTCACCTTTGAGAGAATGCATTCGGTGCCGTTGACGTAGTACCTGTTGAGCCTCGGCTGTATTTTCTAGCACTAGGCTGATGACTTCTCGCAAGGGAGCCATATCCATATGCTTCTTTTTTAAACGCTTTACATCTCGGTGAAATGCAGAGCTGTAATCTGCGGTAAGGCCCATTAGATACCCAGGTCGTTGAAGAGCTCTTCAGCGTTAGTGAACCTACCTTTTCGACCGCTGGCGAAGAATTCTTCTGCTTCCCGAATAGCTTCAAGCGAATCGGCATTGGGTTTGGGGTCGCCCACCATGAAGGGGATTCGGTTCTCTCTGATAGCCTGCTTGACGAACATGTTGATTGCGGTGGACATGTTGAGCCCAAGCTCCTTAAAGAGAGCCTCGCCTTCTTGTTTCGTTTGAGCATCCATACGGACGCTAATACTGGTAGTAGCCACTACAAACCTCCTAAAGAAAAATACACTGTATATACAGCGTAGCATCATAGTGGTGGGGTGGCACCCCCTGCTGGCAATCTAGAAACGCTTTTTTATACCCGACTACCGGCTAATGTTTGTCTCGCAGAATAAGTTCAAGGTCATTCCTTTACTCGATGTCAGATTAGGCAGGCTGTCTGAAGAGGACACCCAGGAACTCTTTGACTGGGATGCAGAAGCCCAAGGGCGTTTCAAAAAAGCACGCACTCAGTCTGGCTCGCAGAAAGCTGAGGGTTATTCATAAAGAGTGCCCAACAACTAAAAACACCCCCACCGCCAAAAACACCTACCCACAAGACCCCAAGCAGCCGCCGAAAACCCGATTACAAAACACCCTAAATCTTCACCTGCGCAATGACATTCCACCACCGCTCACAGCTTATCGATAATACGGCTACTATCTCCTTTACAGCCTCAAGTGAGCGTTTTCACCCCAGACTTACACTGAGCAAGGGATTCAACAACCTCAACCCGACGGTAGCCCCTATCAACAAGGATCATCTCCTCCACATACTTGTGTAAAACCGTGCTCCTTGACGGCATAAACATCACGCCAAGCACCAGGTAGCCGGTCAGTAATAACAAGGAGTCTACCGTCAATGGTGCAGATGACCTAGTGGTTGTAGCCAACACGTTTATCTTTGCCTGAAAAGTTTATTTCACCTCGCCAGTTCCAAACCGGTACCAGTGTGCTGTTGATGACCAGTGAACCTGGTGCTTTGAGTGCTTTGTCTAGGGGTTGGATCAGTGGTGTGAGGATTTTATCCAGTGCCGTCTTGATCCGGTTGATGGTTCTTGAAACTGTCGGTTGGGATATGCCGTAGAGGGCTGGGAGGAGCTCGTCGGTGAGGTTGTGCCGGTGGTAGGGCAAAGTAGCTTTGAGTGCCTGGGGTAGGGTGAGCGCTGGTGGTCTGCCTCCTGGTTTTCCCTAGGTGAGATGGTTGTTTAGGGCGTGTAGTAGCGTGGGTGTTTTGCGTAGTTGTTAGCCTGGTTGTACGTTGGTGGGGTAACGGTCTTTTCCGGTTGGTGTAAGGTTATGTGTAGAGGTTTAATGCTCATTTTTTGCTACTGGTGGGGCTGTTATTTAGTTGGCGGGTGTGGGGTGTGTTCCTACTTGTGAATAAGCCTCAATGTGTCAGAAGCTAAATTGACGCTATTTGGCTAAAATTGCTGGAAGCTATGAGGCTTATTCAAAAGTCCCACCCGCAGCCAAAAACACCAACCCCCGCACCACCGCAAACACCCGCCCATACAACCCCAACGGCCGCCTAAACCCTGTATGAAGAATCCGCCAAGTCTTGATGTGAGCGATAACCCGCT
>JAXFPK010000023.1:0-2450 GCA_034179845.1 Rothia sp. (in: high G+C Gram-positive bacteria)
GCATGAGACTTGGTAGTATCTAGATTCGTCCGTGCTACTTCACTGAAGTAGGTGGGACGGTAATCCGCCATGGTGTAATTGGCAACACAGCGGCCTTTGGAGCCGTTATTCAAGGTTCGAGTCCTTGTGGCGGAGCTCAACACCCCATACATCTCGCAAACTACCGGGGTCTTACTCGCTCAAGGAGTACCAACTAGTGACTGCTACTGCTTCAGTTCCGTCCGCTGTTATTGTTCTAGCCGCCGGAGCTGGAACCCGTATGAAGTCCTCCACCCCCAAGGTCATGCACCCCATCGGCGGGCGCTCTATGGTAGAACACGCAGTAGCTGTGGCTCGTGAACTTAACCCCAAGAACCTGGCTGTTGTTGTGCGCCACCAGCGCGACAAAGTTGCGGCACACGTCACCGCTTTCGACGCTAATGTCACGATTGTGGATCAGGACGAGATTCCCGGTACCGGTCGCGCCGTTGAGGTTGGACTGCTGGGGCTGGACGCAGAAGCTGGGGAAGTTGAAGGTACCGTTGTGGTGACCTACGGTGACGTTCCCCTGCTAAAGACCGAGACCCTGCGCAAACTCATTGCCTTCCATGAAGAAGGCAAGAATGCTGTTACTGTCCTGACAACCCACATTGACGAGCCGGGTTCTTACGGCCGTATTGTCCGTAACGAGGCCGGCGAAGTAACTGCCATTGTCGAAGCCAAGGACGCTAGCCCTGAGCAGCTTGCTATCACCGAAATCAACTCCGGTATTTATGCTTTTGACGCAAAGGTACTGCGTGACTCACTGACCCGCGTCACCACCGACAATGCCCAGGGCGAAAAGTACATCACTGACGTTCTTTCCATCGCCCGTGAGGACGGCTACCGCACCAGTGCACTCGATATTGAAGATCGCTGGGAAGTTGAAGGCGCAAATGACCGCGTTCAGCTGGCCCAGCTGGGCCGCAAGCTCAACGACCGTGTGGCCCATGCTCACATGGTTGCTGGTGTCACCATTGTTGACCCCGAATCTACCTGGATTGACGTTACCGTCACCATTGAGAACGACGTTACTATCCTGCCGGGCACCCACCTGCGCGGAACCACCTATATTGCCACCGGTTCAACTATCGGCCCCGATACCAGCTTGACCAACGTCAAGGTGGGGGAGGGCGCAACCATTTCCCGCACTGAAGGTTCTGATTCAGAAATCTCTGACGGCGCCACCGTCGGCCCCTTTGCCTACCTACGTCCCGGAACCAAACTCGGCTCCAAGGGTAAAATTGGCACCTTCGTTGAAACCAAGAACACTGAGATTGGTACTGGCTCAAAGCTACCGCACCTCTCCTACGCCGGCGATGTAACTATTGGTGAAAACTCCAATATTGGTGCAGCCTCAGTCTTTGTTAACTACGATGGTGTTAATAAGCACCGTTCTACTGTAGGGAGCAATGTTCGCATGGGATCAGACAACATGTATGTTGCACCTGTGCACATTGGTGACGGGGCGTATTCTGGAGCTGGTACCGTCATCCGCAAGGACGTCCCCGCGGGCGCCCTCGCATACAACGAAGCCCCTCAGCGCAACATTGAACGCTGGGTCATTGAAAAGCGAGCCGGTACCGCAGCCGCAGAAGCAGCCCAGGCTGCTCTCGCAGCCGATTCAACCGACTCTGTTAAGGAAAGCGAACAGCAGTAATGACTGAGATTACGAATCCAGGCGAAAAGAAGATGGCGTTGGTCTCAGGCCGCGCCCACCCCGAACTCGCTCAACAAATTGCAGCGGAACTAGGGAACGAAGTTCTTCCTTCCTCTGCCTACACCTTCGCCAACGGTGAGACCTACGTACGGTTCAACGACTCGGTACGAGGCAAAGACGCATTCGTTATCCAGTCACACCCGGCACCTATCAACGATGCTGTGATGGAACAGCTGATTATGATTGACTCACTCAAGCGTGCATCAGCCCGTTCGATTACCGTGGTTTCTCCCTTCTATCCCTACGCCCGTCAGGACAAGAAGCATAAGGGCCGCGAACCCATTTCAGCCCGCCTGATTTCTGATCTTTACAAGACCGCTGGCGCTGACCGCCTCATGAGTGTTGATCTGCACACCGCTCAGATTCAGGGCTTTTTCGACGGCCCCGTTGACCACCTGATGGCTATTCCTCTGCTGGCAGATCACGTAGCAAGTAAGGTAGATACCAATAACGTCACCGTTGTATCCCCCGATACTGGCCGTGTGCGCGTAGCAGAGCAGTGGGCTGAGCTTCTGGGTGGTGCCCCCCTTGCCTTCGTCCACAAGACTCGCGATGTTAACGTACCCAACCAGGCTGTTTCTAAGACTGTTGTGGGCGATATCGAGGGCCGCACCTGCGTGCTGATTGATGACATGATTGACACCGGTGGCACTATTGCCGGGGCTGTCCGTGTGCTCAAGGAGAACGGCGCTAAGGACGTCATCATCGCAGC
>JAXFPK010000145.1:0-5815 GCA_034179845.1 Rothia sp. (in: high G+C Gram-positive bacteria)
GAGCAGATCATCCCCAAGATCGTTGAAGGTAAGCTCAAGGCTTTCTACAAGGAAAACACCCTGCTTGACCAGGACTTCGCTAAGGACTCATCCAAGTCTGTTGCAGCAGTTCTGAAGGAGAACGGTGCAACCGCAACCGCTTTCGAGCGTTTCCGCGTCGGCGCCTAATACTCTTCAGGTGTGATTGAGCACCAAAAAAGCTCATAGCTCAGGGGAGCCCCGCACAGGGGCTCCCCTTTGCCGTATGCTAGAAACAAAGCGCGCAAGGGATGCCGCAAAAAAATTTTTGACCTTTTCAGGAGGGCCATCATGGCAGAGTCAACCCGAACCATCCAACGAGACGCCACCGGTCGCCGCCGCGTGCTACTCAAGCTCTCTGGCGAGGTCTTTGGCGGCGGTGAAGTCGGTATCTCCACCGAGGTTGTGCGCGGCATCGCAGAGCAGATTGCCTCAACCATCGGCCATGTTGAGGTTGCTGTAGTAGTAGGCGGCGGTAACTTCTTCCGTGGCGCTGAACTCTCAGAAGCAGGCATGGACCGTTCTCGCGCCGATAACATCGGTATGCTTGGTACCGTCATGAACTCCCTGGCCCTGCAGGACTTCCTGGAGCAGGCCGGTATCGACACCCGCGTGCAGTCAGCTATCTCCATGCAGCAGGTTGCAGAGAACTACATCCCCCGCCGAGCCATCCGCCACATGCAAAAAGACCGTGTGGTTATCTTCGGTGCTGGTGCGGGCCTGCCCTACTTCTCCACTGATACTGTCTCTGCCCAGCGTGCCCTGGAAATTCACGCCGATGAAGTTCTTGTCGCCAAGAACGGGGTAGACGGTATCTACACTGCTGACCCCAAAAAAGACCCCACCGCTGAGCGCCTCTACAAGCTCACCTACGATGAAGCCCTTCAGCGCAACATCCGCGTGATGGACCAGACCGCTTTTTCCCTGTGCAAGGACAACAATGTGACCATGCGCGTCTTTGGTATGCAGGGTGAAGGAAATGTGGCCCGGGCCATTTTAGGTGAAGAGATTGGTACCCTGGTTACTGCCTAAGGGCACCAAGACCACTAGACTAGATAAAGACTACCGATAAAGCGCCCCACTGACGGGCACAACCTTATAAGGACTAACAACAGATGGTTGAAGAAACCCTGCTCGAAGCCGGCGAAAAGATGGATAAGTCTGTCGAAGCCTTGAAGAATGAATTCGCTTCAATCCGCACCGGCCGCGCCAACCCCGCACTCTTTGCAAACCTCACCGCAGACTACTATGGTGCTCCCACCCCCTTGCAACAGCTGGCCTCCTTCCAGACCCCTGAAGCTCGCACCGTGCTCATCACCCCTTACGACAAGAGCGCCCTGGGTGCCATTGAGAAGGCTATCCGCGACTCAGATCTTGGGGCCAACCCCGCCAATGACGGTAACGTGGTGCGTGTTGTCATGCCTGAGATGACAGAAGAGCGTCGTAAGGAATACATCAAGATGGCCGGCCAGAAAGCCGAAGAAGGCCGTGTTGCTGTGCGCAACACTCGCCGTCACGCCAAGACTGCTCTCGATAAGCTCGTCAAAGACGGCGAAATCGGTGAGGACGAGGGGGCACGCGGCGAAAAAGAGCTTGATGCTCTGACCAAGAAGCACATCGACACTGTTGATGCGCTGCTGAAGTCCAAGGAAGCTGAACTGCTCGAGGTCTAAATCTGTATGACTGTTCATTCTCAAGAACAGCCGCCCCAGGCCTCTAAAGCCGGCAGGAACCTACCCGCCGCCATCACCGTCGGCCTTGTGCTGGGCGCGTTGTTGGCGGTGGGTTTATTTTTTGTTCCCTTCGTGCTGGTGCTCCTGGCGGCGGCCGCTGTCTCGGTAGGCACCTGGGAGGTCTGCCACGGGCTCAACCATAAGCGCGGTATGGGAATTCCTGTTATTCCCGCTGTTGCCACTGCGCTGATTATGCCTTTTGCCGCCTACTATGGGGGCGGTACCTGGCTGATTTTTACTGTGGTGGCCTCGATTCTGGTGCTGATTGGCTGGCGTATTGTGGGGCAGCGTGATGGCATGATTATGTCGATCATGGGCTCTATCTTTGTGATGTCCTGGGTGCCTTTCATGATTTCGTTGGCCCTCTTGCTCTACCGGGAGGATTCAGGGCCCGGTAAGGTGCTCATGATTCTGCTCATGGCTATTGGTAATGACACCTGGGGCTATATCGCTGGCGTTAAATGGGGTAAGACCCCTATGGCCCCTAAAATCTCTCCGAAGAAAACCTGGGAGGGCTTTGCCGGGTCGATGGTGGGTTCCATTATCGTGGGTATCATTTGTTCCCTTCTTATGGGTGACCCCTGGTGGTATGGCCTTATTGTGGCTGTCTTCTTGGTGATTGCATCTACTGCGGGTGACCTGGGGGAGTCCATGGTTAAACGTGAAATTGGTATTAAAGATATGTCGCACATTCTGCCGGGTCACGGTGGTGTGATGGATCGTTTAGATTCTATTGTTTTCGCTATCGCTATTGGTTACGTGATTTTCTCGGTGCTTACAGCCCTCTTTTAGGGCCCGGTGCTGTCAGATATTGGAGGCTCAATGAAACATCAGGCTGAATCTTCCGGAGAGTTTCGCCGGGTTAGCCCCGAAGAGAAGGGGTACTCGATAGCTAGCGTGGATTCTTTTTTCACGCGTCTAGCTGACGACTATGAGCTCCTGCTCACCGAGGGAGAACTGGGTGCGGGGGTGCATAACTCCTGTACGATACGTGCAGCAGTTTTTAAGTCTGAGAAGGGTGGCTATGCGCCGGACGATGTGGACGCTGCCCTCGATAAGGTTGAGGACCGTTTCTGCGAGCTTGAGCACCAGTTGTATGTGCAGCGTTATGGGCGGCAGACCTGGAATCAGGCGGTAGAGGAGCTGCGAGAGCTTCTGCTGGGGCGTCTGCGGCGGCCTGCCGGTCAGCGCTTCCGCAGACCTTCTAGGCGTTTGACGAAGGGGTACTTCAGTAAAGAGGTTGATGCCCTCTGCGAGCGCCTTTTGGCTCATTTTCGGGGGGCGGACGTCCTTACCCCCGCTGATATTAGGGCGGCGGCTTTTAGCCCGGCTACCGGTGATCTCTGTTATGAGGAGACCCAGGTGGATGCTTTTTTGGATAGGGCGATTGAGTATCTAGGCGATACTCGGTTTGAGTAATATTCTGTGATTGCTCAACCTGTGTTGCGGTGTTCTAAGGTGACTTTTGGGTTTTATGAGGGAGAACCTGAAAATAATTAAGAGGTATAAATTCGACACACATGCAGTTTGCTTAGCATTTTGAAAAATTCTGAGCTATACTCAAAGGGTACTGATTGTTCAGGGTATATAGCCCCGAACACCAAGCACAGAAAGAAGGAAACATCATGACTTGGATTGGTTGGATTGTACTTGGCCTGATCGCAGGCGCACTGGCAAAGCTGATTATGCCTGGCCGTCAGGGGGGCGGCATCATCGTCACCATGATTCTCGGTATCGTTGGCGCACTACTCGGTGGATGGTTGGGCTCCTTCCTACCCATCCTCTCCGATGGTGTGGACGGCTTCAGCATTGGTACCCTCTTCACCGCTGTAGTTGGTTCACTGATTGTTCTGGGCATCTACGGTGCAGTCACCAAGAACAGCCGCGCATAATATAGCCCCCGCACAGGCTCACTAAGAAGCCTTGCTCAAAGCTCATATGGCACAGAGCTGCAATACAGGGCGGGCGTCCTAGAAAATTCTAGGGCACCCGCCCTTTAGCATGCCCACCCCACCGCTAGTAGACCTACCACCCTGCCCCCAGAAGGTAAAGAAGCATGAAAAGTATCGTCAGAATCGTCAGAGCCACCCGAGAACTATGGCCCTACTTCATTGGAATCATCATCTGCGCGGTACTCACCAGCGCAACCTCTCTACTGGCACCCTTTATCGTCGCTGGGGCAGCAGATGCCGTCGTCGGCCACCTCAACGGCTCAGCACCAACCACCGCAGCAGCTATCACCTGGTTGGCCCTGGCCTACCTGGCAGCCCAACTGGTCAGCGTCCTCACCACCAACATTGGTGGCTACATCGGCGATGTCATGAGCCAGCGTATGCGCACCATCCTCTCGGTACGCTACTACGAAAAGCTACTCTCCCTACCCCTGTCATATTTCGATACAGAGCTCACCGGCACCATCATTGCCCGGCTCAACCGATCCATCACCGAAGTCACCAACTTCGTGAAGACCATGAGCAACACCTTCATCTCCCTGGTACTCACCACGGTCTCGGTGATTGTCATCAGCTCCATCTACTACTGGCCCCTGGGGCTACTTCTCATTATTATTTTCCCGGTCTATTTCTGGCTGACCAGTAAAACCAGTGAAAAATGGCAGGTTTGGGAAGGCGAAAAGAACGAGAATATCGATATCGCCTCAGGCCGTTTCGCTGAGGTTATCGGGCAGATTCGCGTGGTGAAATCATTTGGCCGCGAACGCCGAGAACTCACCGACTTCGGTGGACATTTTGAAAAGACTATCGGGCTGACCCGTTCACAGTCTAAATTCTGGCACTTTATGGATGTCGCCCGTCTCTCTTTTCTTAACCTAATTTTCTTCGCCCTCTACCTCCTCATTTTCTTGCGCACCCTAGCCGGGGATTTCACCATCGGTAACATGGTCCTCCTCATTCAGCTCCTGGCCATGGCCGTTGCCCCCATCAATTCTCTATCCTGGATCGTTGATACAGCCCAGCGCGCAGTGACCGGCTCTAAAGACTACTTCGAGGTCATGGAACGAGAATCAGACGCCCGCGCCCTGGCCATCACCGCTGGGGCTACTAGCGCGCGTCCGGCTTCCCAGAAACCTGCCTCCGCCTTGAATGCTGAACCCGGTGCAGAACTCGTCCGCTTTGAGAAAGTAACCTTCGGCTATGAGGGAGAAGAAGACGTACTACACGGAATCGATCTATCCATCAAACGCGGTGAGCGCATTGCTTTCGTGGGGGAGTCCGGCGGCGGTAAATCTACCCTCATGGCCCTACTTGAAGGTCTCTATGACCCCCGTGAGGGGCGAGTGCTGGTCGATGGAATGGACATTGCCGGTAGCGACCTAGCTAAGGTACGTTCACTCATCGGCATGGTCTTTCAAGACGCCTCACTTTTTTCAGGCACCATCGCCGAAAACATCGCCTACGGCCGCCCCGGAGCAACCCGAGAGCAGATTATCGAGGCAGCAACCAAGGCCAACGCCCACAACTTCATCTCAAAGTTTGCAGAAGGCTACGATTCCCTTATCGGCGAGCGCGGCCTCAAGCTCTCTGGTGGGCAAAAGCAGCGTATCGCTATCGCCCGGGCCATGCTCAAAGACGCCCCCATCCTGATTCTCGATGAGGCCACCAGCGCCCTAGACACTAAGGCTGAGAGGGCAGTACAGAAGGGCTTAGAAGAGCTGATGGAGGGCCGCACCTCCCTGATCATTGCTCACCGCCTCTCGACCATCGCAACGGTGGACCGTATCGTTACCCTCAAAGAGGGGCGTATTGATGAGGTGGGTAGCCCCGCCGCCCTGGCCGCCTCTGGCGGTATCTACGCTGAGCTGTTGGGTTTGCAAACTACAGGCGGGAAAGCCGGCAAGAAGAAACTGCAGAGCTTCGATATTGTGGGGTAGATACCCCAAACCAACCTCTAGGAGATACCTGTGAAGAAAGCTCTTCTTGCTGCACTTACCTGCGCGACTCTTGCCCATGTTGGGTTCTGGGGCACCCGGTATTTTAAAGCCCCAAAGGCTGAGCGTAACTGGCTCATCTTCTTAGGGCCTGGGCAGGGCATGGTGAGGTGCCTAG
>JAXFPK010000089.1:0-13294 GCA_034179845.1 Rothia sp. (in: high G+C Gram-positive bacteria)
GCAACACGAGCAGGGGCAGAATGGTTAACGGCACCAATACCAATAATGGCTGTCCCACCTGCATAAAGGCAGGGGTGGGGGCTAAAATCTAGGCGGACGCCGCCGCACATTTTCTTGCCTGTGGGGCAGGGGAATGTGGGGTGGCGTCCTTGTTTCGGTGTGGAAAGTATGTCACCATATCAATAACGATATGCACGCTTATTATCTGAGGTAGAGGATCGTGTCAGACCCATTTCCCTATGCCCAGCAGTCACCTACTATTGCGCTCATTCTGGCCGGAGGGCAGGGGCACAGGTTATCTCCTCTCACTGATCACCGCTCCAAACCAGCTATCCCCTTTGCCGGTATTTACCGCATTATCGATGTAGCCCTATCAAACCTGGCTCATTCGGGCATCCGCCATGTGTGGGTGGTGGAGCAGTACCAGCTTTTGCCCTCAACCAGCACCTAGCTGGGGGCCGCCCCTGCGATCTTGATGGCACCCGGGACGGCCTGCGTATTCTTCCCCCGATTGAGGGCCGCCCCGAAGATGGGTTCGCCCAGGGCAACGGCCATGCCCTTTTCCAACAGCTTCCCTTGCTGGAATCTGCCGGGGCCCAGAACGTGATAGTGATGAGCGCCGACCACCTCTACCAGCTTGATTTACGCCCGGTGCTGGCCCAGCACCAGGAACGCAGGTCAGATTTGACGGTGGTAACGACCGAGATAGATGAGGACGCCTCCCGCTACGGTGTGGTGCGCACCGGTAAGGGCGGGGCGGTCACCCACTACGATTACAAGCCTGAGCAGCCTGCCAGCCAGAAGGTTGCCACCGAGATTTTTGTTTTCTCTGTGGCAGCCCTGCGGGCGACCTTAGACAGCCTGCTTGAAGGTGTGGACCGCTCTGATACTGAGGCAGTTGGTGAGGCCCTGGGCGACTACGGGCAGACTATTATCCCGTCCCTAGTGAAGCAGCATACGGTGCACGAGTATCTGCTTGAAGGCTACTGGAAAGATATCGGCACCATTGACGCCTACTACCGCGCCCACATGGACCTCTTGGAAGGCAAGGGGCTGAACCTGGATGCTCCTGGGTGGGCTATTATCCCTCACCCTGACCCCTATGCCCCTGCCTACCTTGCACTTTCGGCGCAGGTGAACGGGTCCATGGTTGCCCACGGTGCCCGTGTGCATGGCCAGGTGGACTCT
Source organism: Rothia sp. (in: high G+C Gram-positive bacteria) (assembly GCA_034179845.1). Classification (GTDB taxonomy): domain Bacteria; phylum Actinomycetota; class Actinomycetes; order Actinomycetales; family Micrococcaceae; genus Rothia. The sequence continues at coordinate 1,189 of JAXFPK010000089.1, forward strand.
AGCGTCGTTGGCCCTGGTGTTACCGTCGAAGCTGGGGCTCGTGTGGAGCGTTCTATCCTGATGGGTAATACCGTGGTGCCTGCCGGGGCTCACCTTCAGTCTGTGATTGTTGATGTGGGTGTGAGTGTGCCTGCTGAGAAGGTAGGGCAGACTAAGCCGGGGCCGGGTAATATCACCGTTCTTGCCAGTAAGCCCACCGGCCAGGGTGATGGCCACGGGGATGAAACAGTCGCAATGGCCTAGAACCCTAGAGCCATAGATTCTAGAATCTAGAGCAGTGAGCTCCACAGGCGGCAAATGTTCTCAGCAATTTTCTGGTGGAGGGGGCGTTTGACCCAGTCATTGTACTCTAGGCGCTTGCACTGTGAGATGTAGTCCTGGGCTACATCATCAAGTTCTTGCACCATGCTCTTACTGACGACGAAGGTAGATACTTCAAAGTTCAGGGCGAAGGAGCGGGGGTCCATGTTGGAGGAGCCGATGAAGGTGATCTCTTCGTCCACAATCATGAATTTGGAGTGTAGTACGGTGGGGCCGGGGTACTCCTGAATCTTCACACCTGAACGTAGGAGCTGCTCGTAGTAGGAGCGCTGCCCCATAATGGGTAGAATCTGATCGCCCTTCTCACAGACGATGAGGGTCACGTCGATACCTGAGAGCGCCATGTTAGTCAGGGCCTGGAGCAGGGTTTCTTCGGGTAAGAAGTAGGGGGAGCAGATGATGATACGTTCTTCTGCGTTGTAAATCAGGTGGTTGATCAGGCGCAGGTTGTTTTCGGTCTCGAATCCGGGGCCAGAGGGCACAATTTGGGCGAGCGGACGCTGGCTCTCCTGCTCTGGGTCTTCATGGGCTTCCATGTTCGCGTCGATTTCATGGAGTAGGAGCTCTTTGGTCTCGGCGTACCAGTCAGAGACGAATACGGCGTTGAGTTCGTGAACTACCGGGCCGGTGCAGAAGAAGGAGAGGTCTTTCCATTCCAGGCACTTTTTGATGTTGGCTTTGAGGTTGTAGGTGCAGTCGATGGCGTTTTGGGAGCCGCTAAAGGCCAGGTCACCATCAATGACCACGATCTTGCGGTGGTTGCGTAGGTCGGGGCGCTGCCACTGGCCTTTCCAGGGTTTGAGGGGGAGCATGAGCCGCCAGGGCACACCTGCTGTGTCGAGCTTGCGCTGAAGTTTTTTCCAGCGGGGGTACTTGCGGGAGCCAATATGGTCGATGAGTACGTGAACTGCAACGCCTCGCTGGTGGGCGCGTATCAGGGAATCCCATAGGGGTTCGGTGGTGCTATCGAGGGCGGTGATGTAGAACTCGAAGTGAACGTATCTTTGTGCCTGATCGATTTTCTCCGCTAGTTCTTTGAGGGCTGCGTTGTTGTCGTGGCGTAGTTCGAACTCGTTACCGCCGACTAGTGGTAGGGCACCGAGCTTGTAGTTGAGGTGGGCAGCTACCCGCGCAGGCTCAGGTAGCACTGGGTCACCTAGTATGGCGTCGTCACCTTGGATGGATTTTTTGATGGTCTTGTTCATCTCGCTTTGGCGCTCACGGCGATGTTTGGGCACCAGGTTGGAGCCAAAGACCAGGAAGGCGATGAGGCCTACGAAGGGGAGGAAGAAGATTGCCATGAGCCAGCCCAGCGCCACCACAGGTTTGCGGTTGTAGGGCAACCAGCACAGAACGAGGATACGGATAAGAATGTCAATAGCGACGAGGGTTACCGATAGCCAGTCTGGGAGGTTGGGGATGTCAATAAAAGGCAAGCTGAAGTTCACTAACCTAAGTCTACCGGGGGCTTGGGCTTGAGCCGGGTGCCTGCCGTAACATGGGGTATTTCTGCTAGAGTTACGTTTTTCTCCGCTGTGACTCACCACATTAACCCCTAGCTGTGTGCACTTCTGCAATAAACTGGTGGTGTGAGGAAACCCGAGAAATCTGTGCGACAGCAACGCCGCGAGCGAACCCATGCAGCCATTCACGAGGCTGCTCTCACGCTTGTGCTTGAGAAGGGTCTTAAAACCACCACAACCGACGAAATCGCTGAAGTAGCAGGCGTCAGCCCCCGCACCCTCTTTAACTATTTCGCCAGCAAAGAGGACGCCGTGCTAGGTTTGCGTGCCCCCGTCATCACCGATGAGATTGTGCAGCGCGATATGCAACGGCAGGATCTTTACATTTTTGAGCGTATCGCCCACCTGATGCTTGATATTATCCTTGCCTCAGTTGATAACCCCACCTACCCGCAGGTACGTTCTTTGGTGCAGGATTACCCGGAGCTGCACTACCGGCTCAAAACCCACCATATCGAGTGTGAGAATACCTTGGCGGGTCTGCTGCGTACCGTTGACTGGGTGGAGTTTAACGCGCGCGGACGCCGCGGGCCCTGGCCCTACCTGCCGGAGAATGAGCCCGGTGAGGGCATCCCAGAGCCTCGCCTGCGTGCAGCTCTTTATGTCACCTCAGCTCTCTTGCGTTACCTGGACTATACCCACGGTGTGCCTGAAGGAGCCGAACACGATAAGGTCATTCGTGAGGCCGTGCAGACCTTCCGTCACCTGCTGCGTGAGGACTAGCCCCTTACCTGCTCTACCTGCCCAGATTAATAAACTTCCTACCCCCCCCGCGGGTAAGAGCGCGCACTGGCGCAAGAAGATGAACTAGCTCAATCTAAATTGATAAAAGGCCGCCCCGCACCGTCTAGAAGGACGATACGGGGCGGCAGGCTCAAAAGCTAAGGTCAGATTACTTGGTAGTAACCTTCAGCAGCTCAGAACCAGGCTGAACATCACCAATAGCAGCCTCAACACCAGCGAAGCGGTTGGTGTTAGTGACCAGAATGGGGGTGACCAGTGAGTAACCGGCCTGCTTGATGACCTCAGGGTCGAAGGTCAGCAGAATATCGCCGGGGGCAACCTGCTGGCCCTTCTTAACCTTCACATCGAAGCCCTCACCGTTGAGGTTGACGGTGTCGATACCTACGTGGATCAGCAGTTCTACACCGTTATCGAGCTTCAGACCTACGGCGTGACCAGAAGGCATGGTCACAGAGACCTTACCGGCAGCAGGGGCCACAACGGTGTTACCGGTGGGTACGATAGCTGCACCCTTACCCAGCTTTTCAGCGGCAAAGATGGGGTCAGGAGTCTCAGACAGGGCGATTGCCTGGCCTTCCATGGGTGAAGCCATGGTCAGCACAGTACCTGCGGTAGGTGCTGCCTCTTCAGCTGCCCAAGGGGTAGCTGCGGTGGGGGCGGCGTCCTGTTTTTCAGCAAGAGCAACAGGGGCGGCAGCAGCAGTAGCTGCTACAGCGTCAGTGCGCTTTTCGGAGGCACCGGGGGTAACTGCTTCAGCAGCTGACTCGCCGATACCGGTCTCTGCAACGGCTGCGGCCTTAGCGGCAGCTTCAGCCTTTTGCTCCTTGGATTCGTAACCGAAAATCAGCACACCTGCCATAGCGCCGAAGTAGGCGATAGCCAGACCAATCATGTAGAGGTACCAGGGCTGCATAGCGGGGATAGAAATCAAGGAGGTGAAGGCAAAGGCGTAGGACTTAACACCCAGAGCTGAGATGGTGGCACCACCGATGATGGCAGGCACCAGAATCAGGGGGAAGACGCGCTTGTAGCGCAGAACAACACCGTAGAGGGAGGGCTCAGAGATACCACCGAGCAGACCTGAGGCGGCCGCACCAGCAGCGGTCTGGCGTAGCTCCTTGTTGCGGCGAGCTGCGATAGCAACACCGGTTACCACGCCGAAGACAGCGAAGTTGTAGGCACCCATGGGGGACTGGATGAAGTCCACACCGTCGGTCTGCAGGTTGTTAATCATGACGGCATTCAGGGGCCAGTGCAGGCCCAGGGGAACCATGAAGAGGTAAAGACCTGCGATAATACCGCCGACCAGCCAAGGAGCATCTTCGTTGACGCCACCGATAAAGTCAGAGATCGCCAGAGCGAACTTGATGCCGATGGGGCCAATCAGGAAGGCAGTTAGAGGCACCAGAATCATCACGGAGAACATGGGCACAAAGACCATGTGCAACATGGTGGGAATGATGCGCTTGAGCAAACGCTCCAGGGGGGCGAGCAGGGCTGCTGCGAAGAGGGGCGGGAAGATCTGGCCGGTGTAGTTCATGACGTACAGGGGCAGGTCAAGGCCCAGGAAGGGAACACGCACAACGCCGTCTACTGCGATATCGGCAAAACCCTGGAAGGTTCCGGTCATCAGTGCTGCGGGGATAGCTGCACCGACCCACATGTTGGCGCCCAGGCGCTTAGCGGCAGTTGCACCCAGCATGATAGGCATGAACTGCAGAACTGATAGGGCCGCAGCCAGCATCAAGAACCAGAAGGGGTAGGCTGCACGCCACTCATTGAGCATGGCCGCAGCAGCGTTTTCATCAGTCAAACGGGGGCCGTTGACGATGTCAACGTTCACAAGCTGACCGGTGAGGTCGGTGTACTGACCGAAGTAACCTAGCTGCTGCAGGAAAACAATCAGGGTCAGAATCATGGAGGTGCCCAGCAGCGCCCAAAGCAGGGGGCGGAAGGAATCTGAGAGCACATCGAAGACGCGGGTGAGAGGCCCAGCCTTCTTCTGATCGGCTGCTACGGAGCCTGCAGAAGAGCTTTCGCCCACTGAGCTCATACCCGGCAGCTTCAGCATTTCGTTGTAGACCGCCTCAACCCGGTCACCAAGGACGACCTGGGTCTGGCCGGACTGCTCAATCAAGGAGAGCACGCCGGGGGTCTTCTCAATAGCGTCCTTATCGACGGCGCTATTGGACTTAAGAGTCACGCGCAGGCGGGTAGCGCAGTGGGTTAAGTGCGAGATGTTCTCGGGGCCGCCCAGGCCTTCAAGAATCCGCTCACCAATCTGTGAATTATTCACGGGTAGAACCTTACTGGTGTGTGCGGACTGCTCACCGGTTGTTAAGACGAAAAAGACCCGAGCTGCTCATCTCACCTGCCTACCCGTGGAGAGTAAACAGGTGCTCATACAAGGGGCCTGGGTGTGGGTACACCGGTGCCGTATGAGCTGATAGCAACCCAGGTCTTGCCTGCTCAACCAGTAACAATCCTGATGATTTACTACATAAGTGTTATGGGTATGAACCCAGTCGTGCTCCAGCGTACTCCTTGAGCCTAGCCTTGTGCAAGTACCTGCGGGTGGTGATCTCGTAACCAGGCGGTGTGCAGGCGCAGGTTAATCTCAAGACCCAGGCAACCAAGAGCTGCCGAACCCACAGTGGCCAGCAGATATGCACCGCTAGGAATGGTGAACTGGTGGTACCAGAGCGAAGGAGGCAAAAGCAGAACAAGCACCAGCCCAGCGTACATGGTAGCCACAATAGCTAAACGTACACCCCGCACCGGTCGTACTACCGTGGTGATGTTATAGATACCCATGAGAGCTAGGGCTAGGAAGGTAGCAGTCTGCACCTCTGAGGTAGTGACCGCGCTAAGGCTACGCCCATAACCGTTGACGAAAACCAGTACCGCTGTGATCACAAGGGCCGCAGGCAGGGCAAAGCGCAGGGCCCTGTCTAAGAAGCCACTGACATAGCGTCGAGTATTAGGCAACATGGTAAGGAAGAAAGCAGGGCCGCCTATCATCAGCAGGTCAACAGTAGAGTACTGGCGCGGTAGGAAGGGGAACTTCCAGCAGAGCACACCCAAAGTCAGGCCCAGCAGGATAGCGAAGGCGGTCTTAGTAAGGAAGAGGTTGGTTACCCGCTCAATATTGGCGATAATCTTACGCCCCTCAGCCAGCACACCGGGTAGGCGGTCAAAGCGCCCATCCAGAAGTACCAGGCGCGACACTGCCTTAGTGGCAGGGGCAGCATTGCCCATGGCGATACCCAAATCAGCGTGCTTGAGGGCCAAAGCGTCATTAATACCGTCACCGGTCATAGCCACCACATGCCCGGACTGGCGCAGACCCAACACCATATTTTTCTTCTGCTCAGGGGAGACACGCCCAAAGACCGCGTGGGTGCGGGCAGCTTCTACCAGTTCAGGGCCAGACTCCGGGAGAGCGGAGGCGTCTATAGCACCGGCTGAGACGTCCATACCGGCGGTAGCTGCTGCGGCCGCTACCGTGCGGGGGTTATCACCAGAGAAGACCTTCAGGTCAATACCCTGACCCCTGAAGTAGGCCAGGGTTTCGGGGGCCTCTGAGCGTACCTGCTCACGGAAAATTACAAGAACCTGAGGCACCAACCCGGCAGGTATCTGGGTGGCAACCTTACCGGAAGGCTCACGCAGAAGAGCTGGGGCATGAGCCAAGACCAGCACGCGTAGCCCCTGTTCAGCCAGCCCACCGGCAAGCTCCCGGGCAGAAGAATCTTCAGGCAAAAGAGCCTCAGGTGCCCCCAGCAGCCAGGCCCCCGTACTACTGAACTCCACCCCGCTAAAACGCAGAGCAGAAGAAAAAGGTAGGACGCCAGTAGCCTCTGGAACACTGGCACCGGCCGGGGCCGCTGCGCCGGCAGCTTCAGCAAAGGGCTCCCTGAGGGCAGCAGCGGTAGAGTTAGCGTTCTGGTCAGCCCCCAACCAGCCCAGGGCAGCAGCCCAGCCGTCCTTAACCTCAGGGGCAGGGGCGCTGGCGTCCTGACCCTCAGCCTCACCACAGAGCACCTGCCCGCTCAAGGCACGAACCGACTCAAAACGCACCCCACCCTCAGTCAAGGTGCCGGTCTTATCAAAGCAGACCGTATCAACACGGGCCAGCACCTCAACGGCAGGCTGCTCCTGAATCAGCACCTCAGTGCGAGCCAGCTTAACCGAGGCAACAGCAAAAGAAATGGTAGTCATCAAAGCCAAGCCCTGAGGAATCATCGACGCCACCGACGAGACAGAAGTAATCAAAGCATCACGCCAAGCCCCTGAGTCAAAGGCAAACTGCCAGCCACCAGCAGCCTGCATCTGCCCATTGAGCACCACCGCAATAATAGGAACCAGCGCCCAGGTAATCCAAGTAACCACCCGCTCCATGCCAGCGCGCAACTCAGAATGAATGGTAGTGAACTGGCGGGCCTCAGCGGTAATCTGAGCGGCACGAGACCTTTCACCTACCGCCGTCAGCCGTACCTTACCCGAGCCACCAATCACAGAGGACGCCGAAAGCACACCATCGCCCGGAACCTTACCCACAGGGTCGTTCTCACCGGTCAGCAAAGACTCATCCAAATCTAGGCCATCACTGGTGAGCACCACCGCATCAGCAGGGACCTGGTCCCCGCGCTTGAGTAGAACAACATCGTCACGAACTAGCTGGTCGAACGCGACCGGCACCAGCTCACCATTACGCACTACAGTAGCCGGGTCCCGCCGCAGCAAGGCAATACGGTCAAGCTGACGTTTGGCCGAAAACTCCTGGGTAAAACCAATCACCACATTAGCGATAGCCGCCAAAAGGAAAAGAGTATCAAACCAAGAACCCACCAGAATCACAGCCAACCCACACAAGCCCAACACCAGGTTAAACATGGTGAAAAGGTGAGTGCGGACGATAGTGGCCGTAGAACGGGACGTCGCATTATTTTGCGTGTTCACCAGCCCAGCAGCCTCACGCTCAGCCACCTGCTCGCCGCTCAGCCCAGCAGCCTCCAAAACCTGATCTGCAGGGGTGCTCACCATGACACAGGAAATAGGCGCGGTGCGAGGCATAGGGACTCCTTGGGATAAGGGCAGGTAAGGCATTACCTAGTCTAGTAGCAGAAACTGTGGCCGTGCGTCCGCCCTGAGGATGAAAAAGGGCATTAGTCGCGGGCCGGAAGCACCAGTAGACGCCCGGTTACCGGGTGGGTAAGCACCTCAATGGGATGACCGTAGACCGTGCTGAGCCGCTCGGCGGTGCAGACCTGCTGCGGGCGTCCTTGCGCCACCACCCGCCCCTTGGCAAGGAGCACCAGCCGGTCAGAGTAAGAGGCCGCCACATCAAGATCGTGGAGAACCACCACCACAGCAGCCCCCTGCCGGGCGTAGGCTCGGGCGTGGGTGAGGGTCTGCTCCTGATGAAGAATATCGAGCGCAGCGGTGGGCTCATCGAGTAGCAGCAGGGGAGTACGCTGAGCAAAACCCCGGGCCAGGTGGGTGCGGCCAGTTTCGCCGCCCGAGAGGGTACGGACGTCCCGGCCCGCCAGGCGTTCGGTATCGGTCTCGACAAGAGCGGCGGATACAATTTCGTAATTCTGGCGAGCTTGCTCGGTGCCCCGCCAGGGGGTGCGGCCCATCTGGACTACCTGCTGCACAGTATAGGAGAAGGCCACTGATGTGTGTTGCAAGAGCATGGCCCGGGTACGGGCCAACTCTACCGGTCGGTAGTCTGTCAGCGGACGCCCGCCCAGGGTAATCTGCCCCGAGCTGGGTGAGGTATCCCCTGCCAACAATGACAAGAGTGTCGATTTACCTGTCCCATTGGGGCCGATAAGAGCTAGGACCTCACCGGGAGCAACTTCGAGTGATATGTCGTGCAGAATCTGCCGACCATTCACCTGGTAGCCGACCGAGTCAGCAACGAGTAAAGGTGCGGTCATAAGGCCCCCTTGGCCAGAGTTCGGCGGAGCAAGATGAAAAAGGTAGGGCCGCCCACCAGGGCCGTAAAGATGCCGATGGGAAGGTCAGCGAAGTTCACCAAGGTGCGGGCAGCAAGGTCAGATGCCGCAATGAGTAGAGCACCACCCAGAATTGAGGCAGGCAGGAGCACCCGGTTGGAGGGGCCTATCACCATGCGAAGCAGGTGGGGCACAATCAGGCCCACGAAAGCGATGATGCCCGCGTAGGCCACCGCAGCCCCGGTCAGCAAGGCGGTGCAGACGATAGCAGCCAGGCGTAGGCGCTCTACATGAATACCCGAGTGGGCAGCGGCCCGCTCGCCCAGGGCGAGCAGATTGAGCTGCCGGGCTAGAAGCAGGCAGCCAATAATACCGACGCCCACAATCGGGGCGCTGGTAGCTACCGACGCCCAGGTTGCCCCGTTCAGAGAACCCATCTGCCAGAAGATAATCTGGTCGCGGCTGGCGTCATCGGCGATGAAAACCATCAGGGCAATCAGGGCGTTAGCCACGGCGGTCACGGCAATACCGGTAAGAATCATCGATAATACCCCTGCCCGCCCGCCGGAGCGAGAGAAGACATAGACCAGAGCAGTGGTAGCTAGCGCACAGACAAAAGCGCAGAGGGGCACAGTGAACATGCCCAGAAGGTTCAGACCCAGAACGATAGCCCCGCAGGCTCCCACCGCAGCCCCGGCAGAAATACCGATGACACCCGGTTCGGCCAGCGGATTACCGAAGACCGCCTGCATTAAGGCCCCGGACGCCCCCAAGGCGGCCCCCACCAGCAGCCCTAGCAGAATACGCGGTAGGCGAATATTCCAAAGAGTAGCGTCTGCAAGTTGCATGGCAGGGTCAGCGGACGCCAGCCCCAGCTTGCGCAGAATACCCCCGGCAACCTGGGGTAGGGGAATCTCAAACTGGCCCAGACTGGCCGAAATGACTACCGCGCCGAGCAGTAGAAGGGGCAAGGCGGTAAAGACCGCTGTAAGAGTAGAAGAACGTACCTGCACGAGAACCTACTGCTGGGTATAGATAGCGGTGGCCAGCGATAGGAGTACCGCGGCACTGTTCGGCCCGAATGAGAGAACCTGGCCGTCCGCCATATCAACCACGCGTTGGTTGGCCCCGGCCGTGGTTTCAGCTACGCCGGGTCGAGCGAAGAAGGCCTCGATACCGCCAGTAGACTCCACCCCGCCGGTCATAGTTAAGATTAGGTCGGGGTTAGCCCGGGAGAGTGCTTCAGCGTTAGCGGGAACAGTGCCCGAAGCTCCGCCCTCACTCGCTACATCGCGCCCGCCCAGGGCCGTAATCAGCTCATCAGCCCCTGAGCCTTCACCGAGAATAAAGAAGATACCGGCGGTGCCTCGCACATAGAGGAAGACCATGCCCACCTTCTGCGCCGGATCCTGCGGGGCTACCTCGGCAATGGTATCTAGTGCCGAATCAATCTCAGCCTGCACCCGCGCACCCAGCTGGGCACCGGCCTCCGGAACGCCCAGAGCCTGGGCAACCGCCTCAATCTGCGGAACTACCTGGCCCAGGGAACGGGAGGGGTCAAAGTGCACCACGGTCACCCCTGCGGAGCGCAGCTGCTCGGTAATTTCAAGGGGGCCGTTGGTGGTATCCATGAGCACCACGGTCGGAGCGAGAGAAAGAACCGCCTCAGCAGAAATATCGTGGCCGTTCTGGGTAACCAGGGGCAGGTCTGCCAAAGTTGTCTCTGTCGAAGACGTGACCCGGCCTACCAGGTTGTCGCCCAGGCCCAGGGCCACAACGGTCTGGGCCAGGGTACCGTACATGTCCAGGGCAAGAATCCGGTCGGCGCTGGTCACTGTCACCTGGGTACCCTGAAAATCAGTGACGGTTACGGGTAGCTGCGGGGCCTGCGGGTTCTCAAGGGGCAGTACATCGGGCACAGACGCTGCCGTGGCAAGACCTGTCAGGCTCTTAGGGTTCTCTAGAGCGTGAGTTTTTAGGTAGTCCTCGGCCTGCTGCAGAGCAGTACGGTGCAGTTCTTCACTTGCGGGAGCCTTAATACCCCCGGCCGTTGCCGACGACTGCGCCTCACTCTCAACCGACGTAGAAGCTGCCTCCGTCTGCGAGGCTGTAGCAGCGGCGTCCGCCCCGCTATCTGCTGACCCGGTACAGGCCGTTACCGCCAGAACCAGGGCCGCACTCAGAACAGAAAAACCCCGGCGCAGGGGCAGGGAAGAAAAAGAGCGCGTGAGCACCAGAACCTCCTGAGAGAAAGAAAGGGGGTGGGAACCGGGTACATTCCGGCTCCCACCCGGGGAAGGGAGAATTAGGACGCGCGGCGGCGGGCTACCACCACAGCACCAGCAGCCAGCAGGGCGGCACCCACAGCAACAAGGGCACCGACTGAAGCGCCAGTATTCGCCAGCTTGCCACCGTGGGCAGCTGTGCGAGCAGACTCAGCCTTCCGCTCAGCCTCAGCGTTTAGGGCATCACAGTTAGCGCCGTTCTCAGAGACATACTGAGTCTTCTCAACGGTCTGAGAAGCACCGGTGACGGTCTTTGAACCCAGGGTGCCGGTGAAGCTGATGGGGTCAAGAGCCATACCTGCTGAGTAGAAGCCAGCGAAGGCAGCAGCCCCGGCCTCGGTGAGGGTAGCTGAAGCGCCTGAGAGGGAGATGGTTGAGCCGTTAACGGTGAGAGAAGAGGTATCGACCGTGGCAAAAGCGACCTCACCGTAATTGGTGGCAACCCCATCAGTGTTGTTAGAGGTGACCGACAGGTAGAGGGTGCCGGTAGAACCGTTGATCTCAAGGCGGGGGTTAGCCATCAGGGTGTTGAGGGTGCCCTTGTGGCCGGTGAAACGCACCGAACCGGTGAAGTTAACGGTTCCCTTTCCATCAGCAAAGCTACCGGTGCCCTGTGACCAGTTAAAGGTGCTGTTGGAATAAGTTGTGTCGCTGAGTTCCCAACCGCCCTGGGCGATACCGCCACCGATGTAATTACGGAAAGACGAGCGCACGCCCCAGCTCAAGGTTGCTGCTGACACAGTGCCATCAGCCTGGGTGCTAGTTGCACCGGCAACTGTCTCAGTGACGGTTACCGGAACACACTGGGGGGCCGGGTCAGCAGGGTTGATGGAGGGCTGGGCAGCAGGCTCCTCAGTGGGCTGAGCAGAAGGAGCAGCCGTCGGCTCAACAGAAGGCTGGGCTGAGGGAGCGACGGTCGGCTCAGCAGTGGGCTGGGTAGTAGGTTCAGCGGACGGGCCAGGGGCGGGGGTCTCGCTGGGGGCAGGAGCCGGAGTTTCGCTGGGAGCCGGGGCAGGCACGTCCTCAACCACCGGCGCAGCCACGCGCAGGTAGAGGGGGTCAAACTCCGTACCCTCAGCGTAACGGGAGCCAAAAATGGTGGCCGCATGCCCGGTGGCATAGGTGGTTACACCGCTCAGGAGCAGATTGCCCTCGGCGTCGGTGGTTAGGGTGCTCGCGTCGAAGCTGGCGATGGGCTGGTCAGTGATTTCTCCGGTGTTGGCTGAGGTGCCGGTGGCGTAGATGTAACCCTGGGCCCCATCGGTGACAA
>JAXFPK010000147.1:0-2805 GCA_034179845.1 Rothia sp. (in: high G+C Gram-positive bacteria)
CTTCTTCTACCGCAACGCTAGCACCGTAGAAGTCAACGAAATGACCGCTGATAAGGCACGCGATATGGGCTACCTGCCCGCCGAATAAGAACTAATCCTGGCACCCTGCCAGCCTTAGACACCGCAGGAGCAGAAAGAGCCTCACACCCCAGCTCTTTCTGTTCCTGCACCTTCAATAGGGGGGCCGTCTGGCGCACTTGACGCATCCGGTAAAATAGGTTGCGGTTCTATCTAGATTCCAGCACCCAAGGAGTGCCCATTCATGGCCCGTATTGTTGTTGACGTTATGCTCAAGCCCGAAATCCTCGACCCCCAGGGCAAGGCTATCTCTCACGAGCTTCCCCGCATCGGTCTAACCAATTTCACCGATGTCCGCCAGGGTAAGCGCTTTGAACTTACTGTCGACGGTGAAGTCACCGAAGAACTGCTCGCGCAGGCCCGCCAGGCAGCCGAAGAGCTGCTGTCTAACCCCGTGATTGAAGACGTCGTCAACGTCGAAGCTCTGGAGGACTAAAAGACGTGGCAGAATCCCTCGCAGCAACCGAAGTTCCCCTCGTGGGCGACTTCTCTGAAAACACCCCCGACGCCGCGCTCGCAGGTGTGCGCGTCGGCGTCATCACCTTCCCCGGCACCCTCGATGACCGCGACGCCTCTCGCGCCGTGCGCCTAGCAGGTGGCACCGCCGTCTCCCTGTGGCACGATGAAGCAGATTTGCACAAGGTAGACGCTGTTATCGTCCCCGGTGGTTTCTCCTACGGTGACTACCTGCGCGCTGGCGCCATCGCCGCCAAGGCCCCCGTGATGAGCAAGGTCGTTGAGGCCGCTAGCGCCGCTGGCACCTCCGGGTCCGCACCCCTGCCGGTGCTAGGTATCTGCAACGGTTTCCAGATTCTCACTGAAACCCACCTGCTACCTGGTTCCATGATCAAGAATGATCACCGCAAGTTCATCTGCCGTGACCAGATTCTGCGAATCGAAAACAATGAGACCTTCTGGACCAGCGACTTTGAAGCAGGCCAGAACATTGTGGTGCCCCTCAAGAACCAGGACGGCCAGTACGTCGCTGACGCTAAGACCCTTGAGGCCCTCGAAGCTGAAGGCCGCGTCGTCTTCCGCTATGTAGATGTCAACCCCAACGGTTCCCGCAACGACATCGCCGGTATCACCAACGAGCGCGGCAACGTCGTAGGGCTCATGCCCCACCCCGAGCACGCCGTTGAGCCCGGCTTTGGCCCCTCCTCCTCAGGTTTTGGCACCGTAGGTCTGCGCGAAGGCGCCGACGGCCTAGGCGTCTTCACCTCCGTACTCAACAAACTGGTTTCGGCCTGAGCGCCTCACATAAGGAATAAGAATTTTGAGCGACAAGAAGTTTAACCTCGACACCGTTGAGCACGCCGCTGCCACCCCCGAGACCGAGCTGCCCTGGGCTGAGCTTGGCCTGAAGGAAAACGAGTTCGAGGACATCAAGAAAATCCTCGGCCGCCGCCCCACCGCAGCCGAGCTAGCAATGTACTCGGTCATGTGGTCAGAGCACTGCTCCTACAAGTCATCCAAGGTTCACCTCAAGCAGTTCGGTGCTAAGGTCACCGACGAAATGAAGAAGGACCTCATGGTCGGCATCGGCGAGAACGCCGGTGTAACCAATATCGGCAACGGCTGGGCTGTAACCTTCAAGATTGAATCCCACAACCACCCCTCCTACGTTGAGCCCTACCAGGGTGCAGCAACCGGTGTGGGCGGTATCGTGCGTGACATTATCTCCATGGGTGCCCGCCCCGTAGCTGTCATGGACCCCCTACGTTTCGGTGCCATCGACCACCCCGACACCGCCCGCGTCCTACCCGGCGTTGTCTCCGGTGTAGGCGGCTACGGCAACTCCCTGGGCCTGCCCAACATCGGCGGCGAAGTCGAATTTGACGAGTGCTACCAGGCCAACCCCCTGGTCAATGCCCTGGCTGTGGGCATTATGCGCCACGCAGACATCCGCACCGCTAACGCCTCAGGTACCGGCAACAAGGTCATCCTCTTCGGTGCCCGCACCGGTGGCGACGGTATCGGTGGTGCCTCCGTGCTGGCCTCTGAGTCCTTCGATGACACCAAGCCCTCCAAGCGTCCCGCCGTGCAGGTGGGCGACCCCTTCGCTGAGAAGGTCCTCATCGAGTGCTGCCTAGAACTCTTCAAGGGCTCTGTCGTTGAAGGTATCCAGGACCTCGGTGCCGCAGGTATCTCCTGCGCCACCTCAGAACTAGCCTCAAACGGTGACGGCGGCATGCACGTTGACCTGACCAAGGTGCTGTTGCGCGACCCCACCCTGACTCCCGGCGAGATTCTCATGTCAGAATCTCAGGAGCGCATGATGGCTGTGGTCACCCCCGAAAACCTCTCCCGCTTTGAAGAAATCATGGACAAGTGGGATGTCGAATACTCCGTACTCGGTGAAGTCACCGGCTCCGGCCGCCTGACCATCGAGTGGCAGGGCGAAGTCATCGTCGATGTGGACCCCAAGACCGTGGCCCACGACGGCCCCACCTACGAGCGTCCTTACGCCCGCCCCGACTGGCAGGACGCCCTACAGGCAGACAAGTTCACCGGCTCCAGCGCGGACGACGCCCGCCCCACCGGCGCCGAACTAGGCCAGGCAATCAAGGACTTCATGGCTGCACCCAACATGTGCTCCAAGTCCTGGATTACCAACCAGTACGACCGCTACGTTCAGGGCAACACTGCCCTGTCTATGCCCGATGACTCCGGCGTGATCCGCGTAGACGAAGAAACCGGCCTGGGTGTTGCCCTCGCCACCGACGC
>JAXFPK010000165.1:0-12707 GCA_034179845.1 Rothia sp. (in: high G+C Gram-positive bacteria)
GGCGATACCTGCCAGTCGAAGATAGCGAAAGCCCCGGCACCCAGCCCCATCACTGCAATCATGAGGTGAAAGGTAGTTTCTGCGGCCTTTCCGTACCAGTGGTTTTCGATGCTGGATTCTGGGTTGCGAGTGGCTCCTTTAATGGTGTTCCGATCGACCAAAGCTACCCAGAAAGTGGCGGATAACACCGGAACAAAAGCTAACGAGGCAACCGGCACCCACCACCAGGTGACCTGCTCAGAACTAATGACAATAATGCCCCAGGCCAGTAGCTGGGCCAGTGCAGTTGCACCCAGAATACTGACAAGTATCAGGGTTGCTTGGCTACCACCGAAGCGAGAACGGCCCCAGGTGCTTTGGGTCTTGTCGATGCTCATGCTATCTCCTTATGTAAAGGTTACTTTACAGTTGATGTGAAATAAACTTTACATACAGGCGCGAAGCTATGTCAAACACACTTTACTTATTTTTAGGCCGTCGGCCCCTACGCCCCAGACACTCAGCCACTACACCAGAAAAGACCATCTAAATCAGAAAAACCCACCTAGTTGGTGGGTTTTTCTGATTTAGATGGTACCTACCTGGCGGAGGGCTAGGAAGCTACCGAGTCGCCGTAGCCCAGCTCGGTCAGGGCTGCCCGCAGCTTTTCAGCAGCCTCGTCCATGGCAGCTGCATCGGGGTTACGGTTAGCCTGTTCGAAAGTGAACTCGCTCTGGTCAACAGCGGGCCACACATGAATATGGGTATGGGGCACATCAAAACCGGCAATAATCATGCCCACACGGGTGGGCTCAAAAGCCTTCATCAGGCCCTTCGATACCTTCTGAGCCACGTCAAAGAGATGGGCAGAGAGCTCCTCGGGCAGGTCAACCCAGTGGTCAATCTCAGCCTTGGGAACCACCAGAGTATGGCCATACTGGAAGGGCTCAATAGTCAAGAAGGCAACTACCTGCTCGTCCTCCCAGATAAAACGGCCGGGCAGCTCGCGGTTAATAATCTTGGTAAAAACAGTGCTCATGGGGCTTACTCCTAAATCTCTACAGACTGGCCGGGGGCCAGGTACTCAAAGGTGGTGCCGTACTTCTGACCAAAGTTGGTTGCATGGCCAACAATCATGTTTCGACCGTTTTCAGCAAGCAGTGAATCATGAATCTGGAAGGCCCGCGGGGCACGCACAGCGATAATGAAGTCAATGACCTCCTGGATCTTGTTCCAGGGAGCGTGAATCGGCACCAGCAGAGTGCCCACCTCAATGCCGTGGGGCACCACAAAAGAATCCCCTGGGTGGAAGAGGTTATCGTCAATCAGGTAGCCCACATTATCAATGACCGGCAGCAGAGGGTGAATCACAGCATGGCTACCGCCGAAGGTCTTCACACTCAAGCCTGAGAGGGCCAGTTCCCCATCAGCTTCTACAGGGTGAGCCTGAGCCTCAGGCAGGGTCGCCACTACAGCATCAACGACCGCAGCAGGAGCATGAAGGGTGACGTTAGGGTTCTCACGCAGAAAATCAATCACCTTACCCTCATCGAAGTGATCAGGGTGCGCGTGGGTGACCAAAATATGATTGGCCCCAGCTAAGGCCTGCTCAAGCTCAGAGAAGTTTCCCGGATCGAGTACGACCACGGTGCCGTCCTTTTCAAGCCTCACGCAGGAGTGGGTATATTTGGTAAGTTTCATATCTACTACCCTAGTAGCTCACACCACAGTCAGACCAGTTGCTCTCTAGACTTTCTGTGCAAGCCTCTCAGGTCTTTGGTGGGCTTTCGCCCCGGGAGAAGAGCCCACTGCCGCCCAGAAGAACCTGGTGTACAGTAGGCACAGATAGAGACCACACACACCAGGAGGGAACACCCCATGAACACGAACTCCACAACCCCTGGCAGCAAGCCCACCGAAATGCGCAACACCAAGCAGCGCAGAATCGTCACCGCGACCCTGGAAACCCTTGAAGACTTCATCTCTGCCCAAGGCCTACACCAGCTCATGCTCTCACGTGGCGATAAAGTATCTCTAGCAACGACCTACCGTATTCTGCAATCTATGGTGGCAGCAGGTGAGGTAGAAGCCCTCAAGACCGAGGACGGCGAGGCCATCTACCGCCGCTGCGACTCTGAGCACCACCACCACCATTTGCTCTGCCGCCGGTGCGGGGCCGCCCAAGAATTTGAGATTCCTGAGTTCGAAGAAAAAGCTCTAGCGATTGCAGCAAAGAACGGCTATAGCCAGGTAGACCACGTCATTGAAATTACCGGTCTCTGCTCTAACTGTTCAGCGACCGAACAGGCTTAGGTTCTGCGCTAGCCCCTTCCCCAGTGCGGACGCGCCCCGATGCTGAATAGCGCTGACGGACAGCGCGCACCAGACGGCAGACCACAAAAATGAGGAACGATAAGGTAGTCACATAGGGGCTAATAGGTAGAGAGCCAGCCAGGGCCAGCAGAATACCGCCCACCATAGCTACCTCAGCGAAAAGCACTGAAAGAAGCAGAGCACGCAGGGGCGAGGCTGTTATTTGCAGGGCTGCCGCCGCCGGAGTAATCAGCAGGGCCAATACCAATAAGGAACCCACCACCTGCACCGACAGGGCAGTTGCGATACCCAGCACAATCATAAAAGCGATGGAAAGCACCCGCAGGGGCACCCCCTTAGCTGAGGCAACTACCGGGTCAAGGGAAGCGAACATGAGCGGGCGCCACATGAGCGCTAAAGCCCCGAGAATGACAAGGCCACCGACCACCATTGAGGTGAGCTGGGCAGAATCAACAGAAACAATCTGACCAGTGAGCAGGGAGAACTTATTAGCGGCCCTGCCTGAATAGAGGGAAAGGAAGAGAATTCCCAGCCCCAAACCAAAAGGCATAAGGGCACCAATGACCGAGTCGTTTTCATGGGCGCGGGCACCCATCAGGGCAATGAGCAGGGCCGAGATGATAGAACCCACCAGGGAACCTGTCACCACGTTATAGCCCAGCAGCAAGAAGAGAGCGGCACCGGCAAAAGACATCTCAGCAATAGCGTGAACCGCAAAAGCGTGGCGGCGTAGCATCACAAAGAGCCCCACGCACCCGCCGATCACACCCAAGACAGCGCCAGCAATAATGGACTGGCTCAGTAAGGACACCAACTCGCCGTAGCGGTCAAAGACGAACACCTTGCTCATAAAGTCGGCAAAAGTCATCGGGCATCGGCCCCTTTCACAGGTACAAGCGGCTGGGGGTAATCAGTTTCGAAAGCGCAGTGATCTTCTCGCTGTTCGCCACCGACCACCACATAGCGGCCATTGGTCTTAATAACCGATACCGGGGTCTGGTAGAGGCCGGTGAGCACCTCGGTCCGCATGACCTCTTCTACCGACCCTACGGTGAAGCGTCCGCCAGCCAGATAGAGTAGGCGGTCTACATGGTCGATAATGGGGTTAATTTCGTGGGTCACAAAAACGACGGTGGCACCGTGATCCCTGTTATAGCGGTGAATTAAATCTGAAACCGCGTACTGATGGTTCAAATCCAAAGAGAGCAGGGCCTCATCAGCCAAGATAATCTTGGGATCATTCGCTAGGGCCTGGGCAATACGCAGACGCTGCTGCTCACCACCAGAAAGTAGCCCCACCGGCACATTGGCATAGTCACTAGCCCCCACTGCATCGAGGAGGGAATCAACTTTCTCACGGTAGGCCCGGCTCTTCAGGCGAAAGCCCCAGCGGTGGCCGTCCACCCCCAGCCCCACAAAATCGCGGGCTCGCAGGGGCATCTCGGTGCCGATAGCCTTCTGCTGGGGAATATAACCCACACCGGGGTTGCCCAGGCGGGCGGGGGTGCCAAGAACCGAGATTTTACCGGCGCTCAGCTGGGTCAGGCCCAGAATGACCTTGATGAAGGTTGATTTGCCCGAGCCGTTAGGGCCCAGCACGGCAAAATATTCACCCTGCTCGATGCTAAGGTCAAGGCCCTGCCAGAGGGTGCGGTGGCCAAAGGAAAGCCCGCCCCCGGTTACCTCAAGGGCAGGGGCGAGCTGGGTAGAAGAGTGAGCCATTGGCTATGCTACTGCCTTTTCTAGGTTGTCAATGTTCTGGGACATCCAGGCCATGTAGCCGGTGTTCTCAGGTAGGGTCTCAGTGAAGGGGACGCTAGCAACTCCAGCTTCCTGAGCAAAGGTGTAGATTTCTTTGGTCTGGGCGGTCTGGGTCTGCTCATTGAAGGCTAGCAGGTCAATCTTACCGCTGGTCAGAGCGTCCTTGGTTTCCTGCATGGTCAGGGGGGCGATGTCATTTTCGCTATCGACTGCCGCGGTAAGGTCGGTGGGGGTGGCGTCGGTAAAGCCAGCGTCCTCTAGCATGTAGCCAGATACGGGTTCGGTTGCCAGGTAGGCGCGCTCTTTGGTGTCGATGGCCTTGAGGCGCCCTAGGAGCTGGTCAGATTCTGCTGAGAAATCAGCGGCTGCGCTGGTGTAGGCCTGGGCGTTAGCAGGGTCAAGTTCAGCCAGGTCGGCTGCGACCTGGTCGGCAACCTTCTTCATGGTGTCTAGGTCGTACCAGACGTGCTCATTGTAGGAGTGCACGTGATCGGCGTGCTCTTCGCCGGTGGAGCTGTGCTCTTCTGCCATGTGAGCTAGTTCGTCGGCACTAAAGAGCCCTGAGATTTCTACCGCGTTGACCACGATTTGATCGGGGTTATCAGAGCCTGCCATTTCGGTCAGGAAGGTGTCGTAGCCACCACCGTTGACTACCACCAGGTCAGCGTCTTTAACGGTCAGACGGTCCTGGCTGGTCGCTTCGTAGGAGTGGGGGTCCACAGCGGTTGAAGCAATGAGCGGAGTGACCTCTACCTTGTCACCGCCGATAGCAACTACCACATCTGCATAGACGTCAGTGGTGGTGACAACCTGCAAGGTGCCATCATCAGAGGAGGATGAGGGGCTGGCGTTGTTGGCCCCGCAGGCAGAGAGAGCAAGTGCCGATACGGCAAGAAGTGAAAAGGTGGGAAGAATCTTTCGCATGGCACTGTCCTTTGGTGAGGAATAAGGGAAAACGCTTCTGCCAGCCTACTCTTTTCTGCGAACGGTTCGCAAATATAAGGGGCGTACACCGCATCACACCCGCCCCCAGCACCGAAAAGGACGCCCACCCCTCTCCCCTGCCACAGGCAAAGAAGGTGGGGGCAGGCGTCCGCACAGAGCAGGAACCTCAAGAAGAGGCTAACGAGTTAACTGCACCCATCAGTCAGTGCCGTACCTGGAGGCAGCCTCCTTACGGCGGCGCACATGCTCCTGAGTGGTGTCCTTAATTTCACCCACCAGCTCTTCGAGAATATCCTCCAAAAAGAGCACACCAACACTCTGCCCCTGAGCATCAACCACATGAGACACATGCGCCCGGTTACGCTGCATAGTAGCTAGAGCATCGTCAATATCGGTATCAGGTTTAACAATCGACATCTGGCGCAACTTACTCCAGGCAATAGGCTGATCCATACGGTCAGCCTCATAGACCAGAGCATCCTTAATATGCAGATAGCCCATATAAGTACCATCCTGCTCATCCTTCATCACAAAACGGGAATAGCCGGTGTGAGCCACAGCCCGCTCCAGTTCAGCCGGGGTACAGGGGAAAGTCATGGTCACCAAATCATCACTGGGCACCATAATTTCAGCAACAGCCTTAGTGCTAAACTCCAGAGCACCTGAGAGCACCCCTGAGTCATCCTCAACCGTGCCCTCTGCCGTTGACTGGGCAACAATATTTTGCAACTCATCAAGAGTGAAGGTCGAGGCAACCTCAGCCTTAGGCTCAATTTTCATCAGGCGCAGAGTGTGGTCGGCAATCCAGTTAAGGAAACCCACCAGAGGCTTGAGAATACGCGATACCGTCACCAGAGGCGGGGCAATCCAGAGGGCAACGCCCTGGGCCGCCAGAGATACCGCCATATTCTTAGGGACCATCTCACCAAAAATAACGTGCAGGTAGGTCACCAGAATCAGAGCAAAAGCAAAACCCAGGGCACTCGCTACCTCATAGGGAATACCCCAGCCTTCCAGGGGGCCTGCTACCAGGTGGTGCAGGGCAGGCTCTGACACATTCAGAATCAGCAAGGAGCAGACGGTAATACCTAGCTGGCAGGTAGCCAACATGAGCGAGACATTCTCTAGGGCATAGAGTACTGTCACCGCCCGCTTATTACCTGTCTCCGCCAGGGGCTCAATCTGGGAGCGGCGAGTAGACATGATAGCGAATTCGCCGGCCACAAAAAAGGCGTTACCGGCAAGCAGCACAAAGAGCAGGGCGATAGCTACCCAGTCGTTCATCGTGCCCCCTCCTTTCGAGCTGTAACCTCATCGGTGGTGAGGGCTTCAGGGATAAATCGGATGCGATCTACGCGGCGCTGTTCCATTTTTTCAACACGCAAACGTCCTCCCTCGACCGGCACCACATCGCCGGTTTCGGGTACGCGACCCAGGTGATCCATCATGAACCCACCCATGGTTTCGTAGGCGGGGTCATCGTCCACATCTAGGGTGCCGATGTAGTCCTTCACTTCATCGGGGCGCAGTAGGCCCGAGAAAATGTAGTCGCCATTGCCTACGCGCAGGGGCCGCTCATCGAAGGCGTTGGCGTCGTGCTCATCGGAGACTTCTCCCACGATTTCTTCCACCAAATCTTCTAGGGTGGTGATACCGGCGGTGCCGCCGTATTCATCTAGTACTACAGCTAACTGTAGGGCACCTTCTCGTAACTGCATGAGCAGGGAGTCAAGGTGCACGGTTTCAGGTACCTGTAGCACCTCTTCCATGAGGGTGCCAGCTTCTAAGAGATCGCGTTTATCTTGGGGCAGACCAACGGCCTTTTTTACGTGGATAACCCCGACGATGTTGTCTTGGTCTTCCCGGTAGAGGGGAAAACGCGAATGGCCGGTGGTGCGGGCTAGTTCAATCACGTCACTGACGGGGGCGGTGTCTTCAAGCATGATGACCTTGCGGCGCGGGGTCATCACATCCGCTGCAGTAAGTTCAGCAAAGGAGAGAGTCTTATCGACAAAGCGGGCGGTATCGGAGTCCAGGGTGCCCAAGTCGGCTGAGCGGCGCACCATAGATGAGAGCTCTTCAGGTGAACGAGCTGCCGAAAGTTCTTCTTTGGCTTCCATACCAAAACGGTGCAGCACCCAGTTAGCAGAGCCATTAGCGGTACGGACAACAGGGCCCATGACGCGGGTAAAGAGTAGCTGAGCTGGGGCAAGAGCCCGGGCCACCCGGTAGGGTTCTGCGATAGCCAGGTTTTTGGGCACTAGCTCACCGATAATCATGGAGAGCAAGGTGGCGATACCCATAGAGAAAATGAGGGTCAGGGCCGAGGCGATGGAGGGAGCTAGACCCCAGGAAGCTATGGTGTCACCAGCTAGGGCGTTGATGCCGCTATCGAGTGTGTAACCGGTGAGCAAGGTGGTGATGGTGATGCCCAGCTGGCAGCTTGATAGTTGGGTTGAGAGTGATTTCAGGCAGGAGAGCACGCGCTCCCCTGCGGTATCTCCCCTATCAATTTCTTGTTGGACTTTAGACTGGTCCAGGGCTACGAGCGAAAATTCTACGGCCACGAAAAAGCCAGTTCCTAGGATGAGAGCCAGGCCGATCAGGAGTAAGAGCCATTCCATTGTTTAGGCTTTCACCGCCTGCCAGATGAGGGGTAGTCCACCTAGTGAGAGGACGCCTCTTGTGGGGGTAAAGAATGATGTGCGCCTAGGCGCGGGTGAGGGCCGCAAAGAAGTGCAGCAACTAGAAGGGTCTTCCATAGTGGTCAATTCTAGCGAACATCTGCTCTTTCCCTCAGTGAGCGTCCTTTCACCCCCTGCGAAATATCAGCCTATTATGACCAGCTAGTAGGGGCCCAGATGTCATGGAAATGTAGTGTGGTGGACGAAGCCCCAAAACACTTCTAAACTAGACAAAGATATGCGGTACATCACGCACCCCTTGCAGGGTTCGATACCCGCCCACCTGGTGCCAAAAGCGGTTTTGGTACCCCGTAATCATCAAAGATGGAAGAGGCGTAAGAGAAATGCCAAACCAGCCAGAACATACAGTTCCCGAAGAATTCATGGGTAACGAGTGGCTCGTTGAAGAGCTCTTTGAAAAGTTCGAGCAAGACCGCACCTCAGTCGATCAAAAGTGGTGGCCTCTGTTCGAGCAGTGGGCAGATGAAACTGGCAAGGCAACCCCCAAGGAGGCTCCCAAGGAAGAGAGCCCTTCAGCAAGCACATCAGCTAGCAAGGAAGAAGAACTCGTGGGTGAGGCTCCCCGCCAAGAAGGCCAGCAGGAAGAGGACCAGGTCGTTCCTCTGCGAGGCCCAGCCAAGGCGGTAGCCACTAACATGGATGAGTCACTCAGCGTCCCTACTGCAACGACAGTCCGTGCTATCCCCGCTAAGTTGCTGCTTGATAACCGCACCCAGATTAATAGCTACCTGGCCCGGACCCGTGGTGGCAAGGTCTCTTTCACCCACATCATTGGCTACGCTATCGTCCGCGCCCTGGATGCTTTCCCTTCCATGAACGTCAGCTACGGTGAGGACGCCAAGGGCAAGCCTGCCGCTATCCAGCACGCCCACATCAACTTCGGTCTGGCTATTGACGTGCCTCGCCCCGACGGCACTCGCCACCTGGTGGTGCCCAATATCAAGGGCGCTGAGAAGCTCTCTTTCACTGAGTTCTGGGAGGCCTACAATGACATTGTCAAACGAGGCCGCGACGGTGAACTAGGCCTTGAGGACTTCGCTGGAACCACCGTTTCACTGACTAACCCCGGCGGTATTGGCACCCTCCAGTCTGTGCCCCGCCTGTCTAAAGGCCAGGCCGCCATCATCGGTGCAGGTGCCCTTGACTACCCCGCCGAATACAGGGGAACCTCTGAGAAGGTCATCGCCCGCAACGGTATTTCCAAGATTCTGACCCTCACCTCAACCTACGACCACCGCGTGATTCAGGGTGCTGGTTCCGGTGAGTTCCTTAGAGTTGTAGAGCACTACCTGCTCGGTGGTGATGGCTTCTACGACCAGATTTTTGAGGACTTCCGTATCCCTTTCGAGCCTGTACGCTGGGCCCGCGATAACCAGGTTAACCCCGACGCTGAGGTGTCTAAGGTTGCCCGCATTCAGCAGCTCATTCACGCCTACCGTGTGCGAGGCCACCTGGTCGCCCAGACTAACCCCATCGGCTACCAGATGCTCTCCCACCCCGATTTGCGTCTAGAGAACTACGGCCTGACGCTCTGGGATCTTGACCGCTCCTGGCCCACCGGTGGCTTCGGCGAGAAGGAAACCCTGTCCTTGCGCACCATTCTTGAACTGCTGCGTGAGGCTTACACCCGTACCTTGGGTGTGGAATACATGCACATTGAGAACCCCGATGAGCGCCAATGGTTCCAGGACCGCCTAGAACACGGCTACACCAAGCCTTCCCGTGATGAGCAGTTCCGGGTGCTGGGAACTCTGAATGCCGCAGAAGCTTTTGAGACTTTCTTGCAGACTAAGTACCTGGGCCAGAAGCGTTTCTCCCTGGAAGGTGGCGAGTCCCTGATTCCCCTCCTGGACTCCGTTATTTCTGAGGCTGCGGACGCCGGGCTTTCGGGCGTCGGTATCGGCATGGCCCACCGTGGCCGCCTCAACGTCCTGACCAATATTGCCGGTAAGTCTTACGCCCAGATTTTCCGTGAGTTTGAGGGTGAGATGGACCCCCGCCTCACCGGCGGTTCTGGCGATGTTAAGTACCATCTGGGCACTGAGGGCATCTTCACTTCCCACAACGGTAATCAGACCCAGGTCTACCTGGCTGCTAACCCCTCTCATCTTGAGGCTGTCAACACGGTGCTAGAGGGTATTGTGCGAGCTAAGCAAGATACCTTGGCTGAGCAGGGAACCGAGGGCTACCCTGTGCTGCCCATTTTGATTCATGGGGATGCGGCTTTCGCTGGCCAGGGTATCGTCATGGAGACCCTGCAGATGTCTAAGATTGAGGGTTACACCACCGGCGGCACCGTCCACATTGTGGTCAATAACCAGGTTGGTTTTACCACCACCCCGCGCGATGGCCGCACCGCCACCTACTCCACCGATATCGCCCGCATGATTCAGGCCCCCATCTTGCATGTGAATGCTGATGACCCTGAGGCGGTCGTGCGCGCTGGCTCTATCGCTTTTGCCTACCGCCAGGCCTTTAATAAGGACGTCGTCATCGACCTGGTCTGCTACCGCCGCCGTGGCCACAATGAGGCAGATGACCCTTCAATGACGCAGCCTAAGATGTACCAGCAGATTGAAAAGCTCCCCTCAACCCGCAAGATTTACACCGAGTCCTTGGTCGGCCGTGGTGATATTTCACAGGATGAGGCAGAGCGGGCCCTGAAGGACTACCAGTCCCGCCTGGAACAGATTTTCACGGAGACCCATGAGGCCCAGTCGTCCTCTGCGCCCCTGGTCACTGCCGACGCGGCTGCTGTCTCTAATATTGAGCGCCCTGCCGCCCAGCAGAATGAGGACTCCGTCCAAGTTGCTGGCGAGACTGCTATCTCCCCCGAGATGCTAGCTACCATTGGCCAGGCCTTCGAGAAAGTCCCTGAGGGCTTCACTGTTCATAAGAAACTCAAGAAGCTACTAGAGCAGCGTGTGAAGATGTCCACTGAGGGCTCTATTAACTGGGGTTTTGGTGAGCTTGCCGCCTTTGCTTCCCTGCTCCTAGAGGGTCGCAATGTGCGTTTGACCGGTCAGGACGTCCAACGCGGCACCTTCGTACAGCGCCACTCAGTGCTCCATGATTCCCTGACCAATGAAGAGTGGAACCCCCTCTCTCACCTCTCAGAAAACCAGGGCAAGTACTCCATCTATAACTCCTTGCTCTCTGAGTACGGTGTGATGGGCTTCGAATACGGTTACTCTGTTGAACGCCCCGACTCCTTGGTGCTCTGGGAGGCCCAGTTTGGTGACTTCGCCAATGGGGCCCAGACCATTGTGGATGAGTTCATTTCATCAGCAGAGCAGAAGTGGGCTCAGCGTTCTTCCCTGGTGCTCTTACTCCCCCACGGGTTTGAAGGCCAGGGGCCAGATCATTCATCAGCCCGCATGGAGCGCTACCTGCAACTGTGCGCCGAGAACAACATGACTGTTGCGGTTCCCTCGACCCCGGCGTCCTACTTCCATCTGCTGCGCCGGCACGCTCACTCCCGCCCCCACAAGCCCATGATTGTGATGACTCCCAAGCAGCTACTGCGTTTGAAGGGTGCCACCTCATCGGTGGAGGATTTCACCACCGGTAGCTTCAAGCCGGTGATTGAGGACCAGGGGGATCTAAACCCGGCAGAGGTCACCCGCCTTGTCTTTGTCTCGGGTCGCCTCTACTACGACCTGGCTACAGAGCGTGCTGAGCAAGAAAATCAGAGCACCGCTATTGTGCGTGTAGAACAGCTCTACCCCCTACCTTTGGCTGAGATTAAGGAACAGATTGCAGCCTACCCCAACGCTGAGGTGATCTGGGCTCAGGACGAACCTGCTAACCAGGGGCAGTGGCCCTTTATGGCAGTCAATCTACTCCCCCAGATTGACTACCGCATGAAGCTTATTTCTCGTCCGGCGGCGGCCTCCCCTGCTGCCGGTACCGGTAAGCGTCACAAGCGGGAACTTGATAACCTCATTTCTGAGGTGTTCGAGCGCTAAAGTAGAACTCTTGCAGTAAGCAGCTAGTGCCTGGGTCTTGTCTTTTGAGGGTCTGGGCACTGCCGCTGTGCGGTGCGCCCATGGTGCGCTGGCTGGCTCCAGGGTTTAGACTGGTAGAAAAGAAAGACACCAACGTTGTGGGCTCTTTAGCCGGCAACCTTGTAGAAAGAAACACGTGGATCAGCGAAAAATTCGACTTGTAGCCGTTGGCGATGATCTGCTCGCAGGCGTCGGGGATCCCCGCACCCTCGGGTGGTTCGGGCGCGTTATGGCACGCACCCCTCAGACTTCTGCCTCCATCTCAGCCTATAACCTGGCAGCGCCGGGCGAAGGCAGCGAACAGCTCAACGCTCGCTGGTTTGAAGAAGCCAGCCGCCGCTTTGCCCAGGGGCACGAGAACCGCCTGGTCATTGCCCCCTCAACCTTCGATATCGACTTGGGTATCACCAGTGCCCGTTCCCGCCTGAACCTGGCAAATATGGTTGATATGGCCTCTCAGAACAATGTTAAGGTTCTGGTTGTTGGCCCCCCTCCCACGCTCGATGCTGAGCGTAACCGGAAGATTGCCGACCTGTCAGCAGCCTACGCTGATGTGGTAACCCGCCGTAACCATGTCTACGTTGATACTTTTAACCCCCTGCTCCACCATGAGCAGTGGCGCAACGACCTCGCCGCAAATGACGGCCACCCCGGCCAGTCCGGCTACGGTCTGATTGCCTGGCTGGTTCTGCACCGCGGCTGGTATAACTGGCTTCAGATTTCTGAGCCCCTTTAAGGTTGCTCCCCCAGGCGTCCACCCCTGTGAGCAAGCCCAGGGTGTGCAAAGCTAGCTAAGGTATGCGAAAATAGTCAGAAGTGCCTATTCTAAGGTGCTATCGACCATCTGTGCCCCGTTATCCTGACGGGCACTCCACCTTGATCAAGGAGGCTCTCATGAGCAAGCGCGGTCGCAAGCGTAAGGATCGCCGTAAGGGTAGCGCTAACCACGGTAAGCGCCCCAACTCATAAGGCAATC
>JAXFPK010000091.1:0-8933 GCA_034179845.1 Rothia sp. (in: high G+C Gram-positive bacteria)
ACCCAGGCCTCAAAGTCGCCCTTGTCGTTGATATCGGGTAGGGCACCTGCTTCTAGGCGGGCTGCACGGAAGGCGCGGGCGATATCGTTGGCTGAGGCCCCGTACTTTTTCTTCATCTCGTACACGAAGGTGATTCCCGTGTGGTTGATGATGCGGTTGGCTGCGCGGGTTGCAATGATTTCGCTGCGCAGGGGGTGCTGGTTAAAGTAGGGGGCAAACTTTTCGGTAGCGGCGGCTGGGAAGTAGTCGGCTAACAGATCGTTGAGGTCTAGGTCTGGCTCGTCGGCGTAGTTGCCCTCAAGAAGTGCGGCGGTCAGATCAATTTTGGCGTAGGCGGTCAGCACTGAGAGCTCTGGGCTGGTTAGGGGGACGTTTGCTTCTGCCCGGTCTGCCAGGTCTGCCTCGGAGGGGAGCAGTTCGACCTCCCGGTTGAGGTGCACGGTTTCGGTCAGGTAGTCCATGAATTCGCCGGCAATGCTGTTGGTGTTGAAAACTTCGGTGCGTTCTGCTTGTAAGAGTGTGTTCTGCTCTAGGTTAGAGCGCAGGACGCGGCGGCCTACTTCTTCGACCTGGGTGGCGATGAAGTCTGCGCGGTGAGAGTCAGCGAAGTCACCTGCTTCGATGGCGCGGTCCATGAGGATTTTGAGGTTGACTTCGCGGTCGGAGGTTTCCACACCGGCTGAGTTATCGATGGCGTCGGTGTTGATGAGGATTCCGCCTGCTGCTGCTTCGATGCGGGCGCGCTGGGTGAGGCCCAGGTTACCGCCTTCGGCAATGACGCGAACTCGCAGCTCGGGGGCGGTGATGCGGAGTTTGTCGTTGGCGGGGTCCCCGACCTGGCTGTTGCTTTCTTCGGTGGAGCGCACATAGGTGCCGGTTCCGCCGGTGTAGAGCAAATCTACGGGGGCTTTGAGGAGGGCGACGATGAGTTCGTCGGCGCTCAGGGCTTCGGCTGAGGTTTCCAGGCCGAGGGCTTCACGCATCTGGTCGGTGACGGGGATTTCCTTGTCCTTGCGGGAGAAGATACCACCGCCAGCTGAGATGAGGTCATGGTCATAGTCGGTCCAGTAGGCACGGGGGAGGCCGAACAGGCGCTTGCGCTCTGCGAAAGAGGTGGCCGCATCGGGGTTGGGGTCGATGAAGATGTGGCGGGAATCGAAGGCACCAATGAGGCGAATGTGCTCTGAGAGCAGGGTGCCGTTGCCGAAGACGTCGCCGGCCATGCCGCCGATGCCGACCATGGTGAAGTCTTGGGCCTGGGAGTTGTGGCCTAGGGCGGCGAAGTGGCGCTTGGTGGATTCCCAGGCGCCGCGGGCGGTGATGCCCATTTCTTTGTGGTCGAAGCCGACAGAGCCGCCGGAGGCGAAGGCATCGCCTAGCCAGAAGCCGCGTTCTAGGGAGATGCTGTTGGCCATGTCTGAGAAGGTGGCGGTGCCCTTATCTGCGGCAACGACTAGGTAATGGTCGTCCTCGTCGAGGGCTATAACTGCCTCGGGGTGCACGATGGTGTTCTTGCCGTTCTCAGTGACTAGGTTGTCGGTGACATCGAGCAGGGAGGCGATGAAGAGCTTGTAGGCGTCCGCGCCCATCTGCTGGTATTTTTCTTGCTCTGTATCGCGGTCGGGCAGGTTCTTAGGTACGAAACCGCCCTTAGAGCCGGTGGGGATAATGACGGCGTTTTTGGTGACCTGGGCTTTGACCAAACCGAGCACTTCGGTGCGGAAGTCCTCAGGGCGGTCGCTCCAGCGCAGACCGCCGCGGGCTACCTTGCCAAAGCGTAGGTGTACGCCTTCTAGGGCTGGGCCTTCAACAAAGATTTCGAAGAGGGGCTTGGGTAGGGGCGCAAAGGAGATGTCGCGGGTGGAGATTTTTAGGGCGATGGTGTCTTTATCCTGGTAGGCGTTGGTGCGCACGGTTGCCAGGACGACCTCAAGCAACTGGGTGAAGAAGTCTTGGGTGTCGGCGTCCTTGAGTTGCTCAATGTCGGCGCGGACGCCTTGAGCCAGGTTGCGCTGGTTGGCGCGGCGGGCGTCCTTATCCTCGGTGAGATCGGGGTCAAAGCCTGTGGTGAAAATGTCGGTGATACCTGCGGTGATGCTGGGGTTATCAGAGAGGGCCTGAGCCATGAAGTCTTCTGTGAAGCTCACTCCTAGCTGGAGGAGGTAGCGGGAATAGGTGTGGAGAACCTTGGGTAAAAGCTGTGAGCTGCTGGTCGATGACATTCTTAGCCCTTCGTGGGTGCAACGGGTGGATGGGGTGAAATTCCAGCATACGATTGCTTGGGGCCCTTGAACGACAGTTTCTTCGCAATATGAGATTTTATGTCTCGTATATGAAGAGAGGAGCCAGAGATATCTGGGAGTGCCATTCTGGGAATTTTCCAAAAGAGCTGTAACACAAGTGGTTCAGAAGATTAACACGGCAGTAATGGCCCAGGATTCACTCTTAGAGTGTTCGAGACTACTATTAAAGGAAGCTCGTATGAGGAACACCACAGGCATTGCGGTATGACCCCGCCCCGGCCCACACCCCAGAGAAAGGCAAATCCTTGCTCACCAACACCCACTCAGTTACCTGGTCAGCAGACAAAGACTGGATTAACGAATACTACCGGCACAGCTCAGCCGAAGAACTGCAAGGACTCACCGGGGAACAACTCACCGAGCTCGCCCAAACCCACCACCAGCTAGCCGCCACCCGCCACAGCGGGCAAGAACTAGTCACCGTCCACCAGGATGACCACACCGGCAGCACCCTCTTTATCATCACCGACGACACCAGCTACCTGGTCTCATCGGTCACCGCCCAAATCGCCAGCAACTGGGGCGGCATCGCAGGGCTGATCCACCCCACCTTCGTCACAGAACGAGACGCAACCGGCCAGCTCACCAGCCTCCAAGGCACCGGTGCCCCCCAGCCCGTAGCCAGCGGCGACACCATCTCCCTTCCCACCCTGCCCCAGACAACCAACGGCAGCACCAAACCCGCCATTGAATCCTGGATTGCCGTGCGCCTGACCCGCCACCTGACCGCCGACCAAGCCAGCCGCCTCGAAAACGAAATCCGCGCCGTCCTACTCGATGTGCGCCGCGCTGCCCACGACAACCAGGCCATGGCTGCCCGAACCCTAGAAATCGCCCAAAAAATTGGGGAACACACGGCCAACCCCCTGAGTGCGACCCTCAGCAAGACCGGATCCATTAGTGCGGACGCCGACCCCGCCACCAACCCACAAACAGTACAAGAATTCCTTCGCTGGCTCACCCACGGCAACTTCCTCTTCGTGGGCATTAAAGAACGAGACATCTCAAACCACTCAGGGGAGGTGCTTCTGACCGACCGTGAGGGCTCTGGCCTAGGTATTCTCTCCGACACCGGAAAAGGTGAGCCCATCGTCCTCACCGGTCTAGGCCTAAAAAACGCCCGCGACCCCAAACCCCTCTACATCACCAAAGCCAACTCCCGCTCCACCATCCAACGCCACGAATACCTGGACTACATCGGGGTGCGCGACATCGACGTATCAGGTGCCATCATCGGCGAATACGCCATCTTAGGGCTCTTCACCAGCCAGGCCTACTCCCTGCCCGCAGCAGAAACCCCCCTCATTCGTGAACGTATCGCCAGCATGCGCCGCGACCTGGGCTACCAGCCCGGCTCCTACTCCGATGAAGCCCTCACCGGAATCCTCGAAGACTACCCCCGCCTGGAACTGCTCCACGCTAACCTCAACGAACTCACCGACACCTTCCGCGGCATCATGGGCCTAGAAGAGCGCCGCGCCACCCGCCTCTTCCTCCGCCCCGACGCCTTCGGACGCTTCGTCTCAGCCACCGTCTTCCTACCCCGCGACCGCTACAACACCCACGTGCGCCGCCGCCTAGAGTCGGTCTTCCACCAATATATTGAGATTGAAAGCATCGACTACGAGGTGCACCTCTCCACCTCATCTCTGGTGCGTATCTTCTTCCGCATCCGCCTCAGCACGCCCAACATCGTCCCGGTACTCGATACTGCCACCATAGAGCGCAGCCTGCAACAAGCCACCCGCTCCTGGGCCGAAGCGACCTCAACCGCTGTAGAAAAAGCCGCCCTCAAGGCCGGTTGCACCGCCCAAGAAGCCCGCCAAGCCTCCTACGACTGGGCTGATGCTGTACCTGCCACCTACCAGGCTGACTACGAAGTGGCTGATGCAGTAGAAGACATCGTCATCTTCGAATCCCTCAGCCCCAGCAAACCCGCCGCCATCGGCATCATTGATGACGCTGAAGGCACCCGCATCAAAACCTACCTGGCCTCAGCTCACACTCTCACCGAGCTACTACCCATCATGCAGAACATGGGCCTCGTAGTCATCGACCAAAAACCCTACGACATCACCCCCGCAGACGGACGCTCCTTCTCCCTCTACGACTTCGGCGTACAACTACCAGCAGGAGTTGACTCCCAAAAAATTGCAGGCCTCTACGAGGACGCCCTCAACGCCTATCTGCTCGGCCAGCGCGAATCAGACACCCTCGACCGCCTCATCCTGACAGAATCCCTCACCTGGGAGCAGGTGCGCGTCCTGCGCGCCTACACCCACTACCTGGTGCAGCTCGGGCAGGTCTACACCGCCGAATTCATGTCTGACACCCTGCTAGCCCACCCCCAGGCCACCCGCCTGCTCACCCAATACTTCTCCACCAGTTTCAACCCCGACACCCCCTTTGAAAATGATGACCACCGCGAAGAAGCCCGCGAAGAAGTCTGGGCGGAACTTGGCAAGGTACTAGACCACATCCCCACCCTCGACGTTGACCGCTTCATGCGCTCCCTAGCGACCGTCATGAAAGCCACCCTGCGCACCAACGCCTACCTGGGCCGCCCCGCCCTCTCCCTCAAGGTGGCACCGGGCCAGATTGACTTCGCACCGCTACCGCGGCCCACCTATGAAATCTTTGTCTACTCACCCCGCGTTGAAGGCGTGCACCTACGCTTTGGTGCTGTAGCCCGCGGTGGCCTGCGCTGGTCTGACCGCCGCGAAGACTTCCGCACCGAAGTGCTCGGTTTGGTTAAAGCCCAAATGGTTAAAAATGCCGTCATTATTCCCACCGGCGCCAAGGGCGGCTTCTACCCCAAGCAACTGCCCAACCCGGCTGCCGACCGCGACGCATGGGTTGCCGAGGGCCGCGAATCCTACAAGGTCTTCATCGCCTCCCTGCTCGATGTCACCGATAACCTCAGCATCGCAGCAGATGGCACCGAAACCGTAGTGCACAACCCCCGCGTCATCGCCCGCGATGGTGACGACTACTACCTGGTCGTTGCTGCAGATAAGGGAACCGCCTCCTTCTCAGATACCGCCAACGCTATCAGCGCCGACTACAACTTCTGGCTGGGTGACGCCTTTGCCTCCGGCGGGTCAGTGGGTTACGACCACAAGGCCATGGGCATCACTGCCCGCGGCGCCTGGGAATCGGTCAAACGCCACTTCGCAGAACTGGGTATCGACTGCCAAACCGAAGAGTTCACTGCCGTTGGTATTGGCGATATGAGCGGTGACGTTTTCGGTAACGGGCTGATGCGCTCACGTGCCACCCGCCTGGTCGCTGCCTTTGACCACCGCGATATTTTCCTTGACCCCAACCCCGATGCTGCGGCTTCTTTCGAAGAGCGTGTGCGCCTCTACAACCTGCCCCGTTCGTCCTGGCAGGATTACAACCCTGAACTGATTTCAGCCGGTGGCGGCGTCTACTCCCGTGGCGCTAAGTCCATCCCCGTATCTGAGCAGGTTCGCGCTGTGTTGGGCCTGGAAGAGGACATCACCGAACTGCCCCCCACCGAGCTCCTGTCTGCCATTCTTACTGCCCCTGTGGATTTGCTCTACAACGGTGGTATCGGCACCTATGTGAAGAGCCAGGAGGAAAGCCACACGGCTGCAGGGGATAAGGCCAACGACGCTATCCGCGTCAATGGTGCTGACCTGCGGGCGCGCATCGTGGGCGAAGGCGGCAACTTGGGCTTTACCCAGCTTGGCCGTATCGAAGCTGCCCGCAAGGGTATTCTCATCAACACTGATGCTATTGATAACTCTGCCGGTGTAGAGACCTCTGACCGCGAGGTGAACATCAAGATTCTGGTGGATCGTCTGGTGACTGCCGGTGAGCTCTCTGCAGATGAGCGCGCAGAGTTCATTGAGGCTCAGCGGGAGGACGTCGGCGCCCAGGTTCTGCTCACGAACGTAGAGCAAAATGTGCTCTTGCAGGCAGAACGCCACTACGCCGCCCCTGGCATGGAAGGCTACATTCGCCTCATTCAGGACTTGGAAGAAAAGGCCGGGCTCAACCGTGCAGTGGAGTTCCTGCCTACGGACGCTCAAATTCGTGAGCGCTACGATGCGACAGGGGAGACCCTGAGTGGCCCTGAGCTGGCGGTGTTGGTGGCCTATGTGAAGATTTATCTGACAGAGCAGCTAGAGAAGACTGATATTGCTGATGACCCCTACTTACAGCGGGTGCTGAGGGGCTACTTCCCCCCTGCGCTGGTGGAGCGTTTTGGTGAGCACCTTGACTCTCACCCCTTGCGCAAGCAGATTATCTGCACCCAGGTCGCTAACGAAATCGTCAATATTGGTGGTCTCACCTACGCCTTCCGCGCTATGGAAGAGACAGGCATGCCCGTGGACGCTCTAGCACGCGCCTTCTACGTTTCACGTGAAACATTCGGGGTTGGCAACTCTGCACGGTTGCATCGCCAACTTCCTGCCTCTACCCCGGTAGAAGGCTGGCAGGCACCCATCAGGGACTGGCAGCGCATCCTGGACCGCCTGGCCCGCTGGTTCGCCGCCGAACAATCAGTGCTAGCAGGCACCCCCATCGACCAGATGATCGAGCGGTTCAAACCAGTAGCCCAACTCATCCCCTCACTCAACGACTATTTCGCTGATCAGACCCGCGCCCGCGTCCGCGCCCTGCGCAACCAAGGTGAAGCCTGGGAGTTCCCCGAGGAACTCATCGTCAACTGGATCCGCGGCTTTGAAGCCTTCGCCCTGATGGATGTAGTACGCATCGCTGAAAGCCACGGGCTGTCAATTGAGCAGGTAGCCCGCGTCTACTACTCGGTCTACGACCGCTTCCAGATTGACATGCTCCTCACCACGATCTCCGAGCTGCCGCGCGCTGACCGCTGGGAGACCCTAGCCCGCTCAGCCCTGCGTGAGGGACTCTACGAAATCACCGCCACCTTGGCGTTGAAGATCGTACAAGAAGCCGGGGATCGCTTCATCTCAGGGGACGAAACCGGCGACCAGGCGGTGGCCCGCTGGACCCAAAACCACCCCGTCCAGACCAGTCGCGTAGACTCCATGCTGGCAGACATTCAACAAGCAGCCCCCGATGAGGAGGGCCGCCCCCGCCTGGCCGTCCTGCAGGTAGCCCTACGCGCCCTGCGAGGCATGGTCAGCTAGGCTTCGAACTACATAGGCCCCTCTCTTATAGCCCACAGTTGTCTGCGGGTGCACAAGAGAGGGGTCCTTTGTGTTAAGTGAGAATCTGTTGAGCTACACTTCTCATTAATCGGCAATATTCTGCCGGTTAGGAGCTGCTGTGGAGTTGGGGGAAACGATACGTTCTTACCGGAAGAACCTCTTACGGATGAACCATTTATCTATCAAGCTGGTGCTCTGCCTCCGTTTTTTACAGGTCTTTTACCCGAAGGTCGTCGTCTGACGAGCTTACGAAATACACTGAAAGTATCTAAAGATGACGAGCTCTCTCTCCTCTTAGCGGTAGGGGCTGACACTGTGGGGGATGTACGAGTTCTTCCTCCCGGTAGCGTGCCTAATAATGAGTATGTTCAACCCATAACAGAGTTCAATCCAACCCAGCTGTCATCAATTTCGTTTGCTGATTTTTTCTCGGCCCAAGGGTTAGTAGATTATGCTGCTCTTCCAGGGGTTCAAGAGAAAGTGTCGGGGAAGATGCTGACCATTCCGCTTCGCCATCATCACAATTTCTATCACTGAATCTTCAGGCAAATATCGATTAGCTCCTGTGAATCCTCTTTATGCTTTTTGCTTCGTATAGTGAGGCATGCTCAGAAGGATAAGCAAAGCATGCCCACAACGAATTCCTGCAAGCTAGCTAGCTAAGAGTGACGGGCACCCAGACCTGCAACTGAAAATCATCGGCGGACGGGTCACCGGGGCCGTACGCCTCAAAGATTGGGCCGTTAGGCTTGAAACCTGAAGCGGGCAGGAAAGTGCCCATCAGGTGATCGATTCCGGCCATAGTGCTCATAGGTACAGGGCCCTCAACCTGAGTAACAGCGAATTCGCCGCCCTCCACCTTCAGAGCATTAAGGCCCAGACCCTGCGCGGTTTCTAGATTCTTCACCAGAACCCCGGCCATGTAGTCAAAATCGCCGACTGCATTCATGCCCATAATTACACCCACAGAGCGCACCTCAGGCATGGTGACACCCCGCTTCTCGGCGTGGTCGGTGAGCTTCTTCCAAAGCTCACTAATGCCCGAACCCTGCTTGACGGTCTCACGGAAGCCCGCAATAAAGAACTCATCCTTGTGCTCTACGCGTGCACCAATCATCAGCTACTCCTTAGAAAAATGTGTGTTGGCCTTATTCTAGTGGCCGCACCCGCAAGAGCCGCCGCACCCGCCACCAGAGGCACCCTGTGAAGCTGGTGCCGAATCGTGCCCGCCTAGCAGGTTGATACGGTCGCCAATCTCAGGGCCACCGGCAGGCTGAGGGGTCACACCTGCCAAAACGGCCGCAAACCCGGCCGGCTCCGCAAGAGGAACCGTTGTAGGGGCGTTCGCGCCCCCGGTGCCGCAGGCAGCCGCCGCAGCCTTAACCTTGGGCTGCTTGACCTCACCAAACCGTGAAAAACGGCGTAGCTGCTCAGCGGTGGGGTACATGTAGGAGACCTTCACCAG
>JAXFPK010000102.1:0-22649 GCA_034179845.1 Rothia sp. (in: high G+C Gram-positive bacteria)
CCCCCAACTAAAGGACCCCACCATGCGCCGACACCTGCTCTCATTTCTCTGCCTATCTGCCCTAGCCCTAGCAGGGTGCGGGGCGCAGGAAGGCAACCCCCAGGTGCCAGGGCAGGGCGGGGCGGACGCAACCACCCAGCAGGGCGCACAGACCCAGGTGACCACAGATAAGGGTGCACAGGCCAGCCGTGCAGGGGCCCTAACCGCCTCAGCAGCCGGTGGTGCCTGCGGTGAGAACGACTGTGTTTCCCTGCTCTTTACCGGGGACTTCCTCATGCACAATATGCTCTGGGCTCAGGCTAAAGCCGATGCGGCCGCCCAAGGTAAAGACGGTATGGACTTTGGCCCCCTCATGGCAGAACAAAAAGCCTATATTGAACGGGCTGATCTTGCTGTTTGTCAGATGGAAACCCCCGTCAGCGCCCCCGATGAGCAGCCTTCTGGCTACCCGGCTTTTAACGTGCCCCCGCAGATTCTCACGGCCGCCGCTGAGGCTGGCTGGGATGTCTGCATGACCGCCTCTAACCACTCCATTGATAGGGGAACTGCTGGGTTGGAGCGAACCTACCGGGCTGTTGAGGCCGCCGGTATGGGCGTCACCGGCACCAACCTCACTGAAGAAGAGGCAAGCCAGCCCGATATTTTTACTACCGAAAACGGGGCTAAGGTTGCTATTATCACCGGAACTTATGGTCTCAACGGCAACCTGCCAGAGGCTGACTGGCAGGTCGATATGCTCGACACTGAGACCATGATTGCCAAGGCAACCCGTGCCCGCCAGCAGGGTGCTGACCTGGTAATTGCTAATATCCACGCCGGTGATGAGTATGTGCATGAGCCTAACGCCCAGCAGGTAGAGGTGGCCCATGCACTGGTTGATTCAGGTGAATTTGACATGATTGTGGGCCAGCACGCCCACGCTGTGCAGCCTATCGAAAACTATCAGGGCACCTGGATTGTTTACGGCATGGGGAATAACCTCACCGAGCTTTCACCCACCTATGTGGCTAATAATGAGGGCATCATGGTTAACCCCATTTTTGAGCGGGACGCGGACGGCAACTGGCAGGTGCGCGATTTGCGGTGGGTTTCTAGCACTATCGTTGATACCCCGGCCTACCGTTACTGCGTTACCTCCCCCAGCCGTCCTGAGAGTAACTGCCTTGATGAGGGTTACGCCCAGCAGTCTAATGCCCGGGTTCAGCAGATTGTTGAGTCTATGGGGGCTGCTGAGGCTGGGGCCCGCCAGTGGGACTAGGGTAAGCGGTCTAACCCCTTGGGCCTCTCGTGCGATAGGGGCCTGGTGCGTATAATCGATAGAGCGCCCGGTAAGCTGTGAAGGCTTGGCGCTTTTCGATTTTCCCCCGACGTCAGGACGAGCGCGTGACCACACCCATGCTAGCGTCAGCAACCGACCACGGTCGCATGTACGCGCGCACACTGGGTGGGGAGCTACTTGTTCCTTCTATTACCACGGTGATTGGGCAGCAGGCTCATGACCTTTCAGGCTGGCACGGCTATATGGCTGCTAGGGCTGCCCTTGAAGATCAGCGTTCTTACCGGGCCTCTAGCTCAGCGGGGCTTAAATTTGCGGTCATTCGGGACGCTGCTGCCGCCTCAGAACGCTACCGTGATGCAGCGGCGGCGCGGGGCGATCGCGTCCATAACTATGCTGAGCAGGTGGCCCTGCGCGCTATGGGCCAGCCCCACGAAGTAGAAGGGCACCGGGAGAATCTCATTGCCCATGGGGAACAGGCCTATGCTGACCGGTTTGATGAGTGGTGGGACCTCTACCGGCCCCAACCGTTGGCTACTGAGGTCACGATCTGGAACGAGACTGTTGGCTACGCTGGCACCCTCGATTTAGTGGCTGATATTGCCGGGCACACCTGCATTATCGACTACAAGACTAAGGGCACCGACCGTAAAGGCAGGGTTAAACCCCTTGACGATAAGGTTGTGATGCAACTGGTGGCCGGGGTCAAGGCAGAAGAAGCCCTCATTGATGCTGAACATGGCAGCTGGGAGCCCTGGAAGCATGGGGGTGCCAGTATTCTGATGGGCGTTGCCCTGGGAGAAACTCAGGTGGTGCCGCAACAGGCCAACCCTCAGGTGCTTGAACGTAACTGGTACAAGTTTTGTGCCCTCAAACGGGTCTGGGATCTTAACCGTGACCTCTCAGAAACCCCTGAAGATTCCCTGATGCCGGTGGTGCCGCCCCCGCTAGCTGCCGGTACAGATGT
Organism: Rothia sp. (in: high G+C Gram-positive bacteria); assembly: GCA_034179845.1. Taxonomy (GTDB): domain Bacteria; phylum Actinomycetota; class Actinomycetes; order Actinomycetales; family Micrococcaceae; genus Rothia. The sequence continues at coordinate 2,244 of JAXFPK010000102.1, forward strand.
TCCTGACGCGGCGGCGTCCTAACCTCACTGACGAGAAAGAGAAGCATGACTATTTTGCCCATTCGCACCGTAGGCGACCCTGTGCTGCGTACCAAGTGCGACGACATCACCGTATTCGATGCTGACCTTGAAAAACTGGTGGCTGACATGCTTGAAACCATGCATGACGTTGAGGGTGTTGGTCTTGCCGGGCCCCAGGTGGGTATTTCTAAGCGAATCTTTACTTTCGGCAATATTGATGGCCGGGAGGGGCACATCATTAACCCCGTGCTTGAGGTGGGGGAAGAACCCCAGGAGGGCGGTGAAGGCTGCCTGTCTGTGCCGGGCTTATCTGCTGCTACTCCGCGTAAGAAGTGGGCCCGTGTGACCGGGGTGAACTGTAAGGGTGAGCCTGTGGTCTATGAGGGTGAGGGGCTTTTTGCTCGTATGCTTCAGCACGAAACTGACCACCTTGAGGGCATGATGTATATCGACCGGGTTGAGGGTGAAGATAAGAAGAATATTTGGCGTAAGATCCGTCAGGCGGACTATAACCAGGTAGCTGCTGCGGTGCAGGGGGAGCGCGCTGCAAAGACTTCCTCTGGTTTTGGTGCCTTGGGTGGTTCCTTCGGTGCGGTAGGCACCCAGCCGGGCGGGGCTCAGCAGACTGCCGCTCAAAAACGTACCGCTCAAAAGCCTGGTGCTTTTGGTATCTAAACCTGCTGGTTTGTTGACGTGTAATGGAAAGGCGAAGCATGAAGGTTCTCTACGCTGGCACCCCTGAGGTTGCCGTGGCACCCCTGAACGGTTTACTAGAGGCAGGCTATGAGGTGGTGGGGGTTCTGACCCGTGAGGACGCTCCCGTCGGGCGTAAGCGGGTGCTTACTGCCTCCCCGGTGGCAGCCCGTGCCCAGGAGCTGGGTCTGCCTATTATCAAGGCTAACCGCTGGTCTGATGAGGTTGCGGACGCTGTCGCCTACCTGGGTGCCGATATTGCGGCGGTGGTGGCTTTTGGCGTCCTTTTGCCGCAAAGTGCCCTGGATTTGCTGCCCTTAGGGTGGATTAACCTGCATTTTTCTCAGCTTCCTGCTTGGCGTGGGGCTGCACCTGTGCAGCGGGCCCTGATGGCAGGGGAGAAGGAGATTTTCTCTAACACTTTCCGCATTGATGCCGGGTTAGATACTGGCCCGGTCTTCCGCTCAGAATCAGCTGTGGTGGGGGAGCTGGACACTGCCGGGGATATGCTGCACCGCCTGGCTTCAACCGGTGGGGCTCTGCTGGCTGCAACCTTTGACGATATTGCGGCCGGGGCTACCGGTACTGTACAAACCGGCCCAGCTAGCCATGCCGCTAAGCTCACTATTGCTGACGGTAAGGTTGATTTCGCTCGCCCTGCTGCTGATATTATCGCCCAGTTGCGCGGGGTGACTCCTGAGCCTGGTGCCTGGGCAGAACTTGATGGTGCCCGCTTCAAACTGGGTATGGTCAAGGCCCTGGATGCTGAGCCTGTGGGGGAGCCTGGCACTCTCTTTTGGGCTGGTAAGAAAGTGGCTGTCACCTGCGCTGATGGTGCCCTCGAACTGACCCAGGTGCAACCTGCGGGTAAGAAAATGATGAATGCCGCCGACTGGGCGCGCGGTCAGGGTGCGGCCCTGGCAGAACAGAAAGTGGTGCTGGTATGAGCATGAATGCAGGCGGACACGGCACAGGCGGGCGCCCTCACGGCGGTAAGGGCCGTGCCGGGGCGAATAAATCTGGTGCTAACCGGGCTGGCCAAGGCCGAAGTGGGGCCCGTAAGCGTGATGACCGCCCCCAGCAGGGGCAGGGCGGGGGAACCCCCAATCCCCGCGGTTCACGTGGGAACCGCAACCCCGGTGGTGAGCCTGAGGCTAAGCGCGGCGGTGGGGGAGAGACCCGCCGTAACGCCAAGGGGCATGAGCGTAACCGCAAATCGGTCAAAGATAGGGCTTTTTCGGCTTCTGCTCCTTCCCAGCGTGCCCGCACCGCAGATAGTGCCCGTGCTGTTGCCTTTGAGGTGCTGAGTGCTGTTGCCTTAGAGGACTCCTACGCTAACCTGGTGCTCCCCAAGGCTATTCGTGCTGCCCGGCTTGATGCCCGCGACGCTGGTTTTGCCACTGAGCTCACCTACGGCACCTTGCGGAACCAGGGCACCTATGATGCGATTTTGGCTCATTGTGTGGACCGCCCGGTAGAGAAGATTGGTACCAAGATTCTGCTGGTGCTACGCCTGGGCGTGCACCAGCTGCTGGCCATGCGGGTGCCTGACCATGCGGCACTCAACCAGACGGTTGCTCTGGCTCGTGCCGCTATTGGAACTGGCCCGGCTAACTTTGTGAACGCTGTGTTGCGCAGGGTTTCTGAGCACACCCCGGAGAGCTGGTATGCCCTCATCGCTGAAGAGGCCCCCGACGAGCTGACCCGCCTGGCTTTGGAGAAGTCTCACCCTGCTTGGGTGGTTCGTTCTTTCCGCCAGGCCCTGGCAGCGCACGGGCGTACCCCCGGTGAGGTTGAGGCTCTGCTGGATGCTGATAATCTCTCGCCCGTGGTGAACCTGGTGGCTCTACCCGGTGTGGGTAACCTGGATGAGGCTTACGCCGCAGGTGCTAAGGACGGCCCGCTGGTAGAAGGCTCAGCTCTCTACTCGGCAGGAGATTTGGCCCGGCTCGAATCGGTGCGTGATGGTGTGGTTCGTGCCCAGGACGCCGGCTCCCAGCTGGTTGCCCGGGCTCTGGCTGCTGCTCCGCTTGAGGGCAGCGACAGCAACTGGCTTGACCTGTGTGCTGGCCCCGGTGGTAAGGCTGCCCTGCTGGGTGCCCTGGGTGTACAGCGCGGTGCCCGCCTGCTGGCTAATGAGGCTGCTGAGCACCGGGCCGAACTGGTACGCCGCTCCTTGGCCCCGCTACCGGCGGGCTCTTACTCGGTGGTCGCTGGGGACGGGCGCCAGATCACCCGCACCCTGGCTGAGGGGAAGAACCTGCCTGAGAGCATGCCTGCTGGTGTGCTCTTTGACCGTGTGATGGTTGATGTTCCTTGCTCTGGCCTGGGCGCATTACGCCGCCGCCCTGAGGCCCGCTGGCGCAAGAGCCCCCGCGATATTGCTGAGTTGCTGCCTCTACAGCTTGAGCTCTTTACAGCTGCTGCTTCGGTCACCCGCCCCGGCGGCCTGATTGCCTATGTGACTTGTTCACCGCACACGGCAGAAACCCAGAGCATTGTGCACGATATTCTCCGGAAGGTCGATGTGACCTTGTTGGATTCCGGGGCCGCCTTACGGGCAGTTGCCCGGGTCGATGAGTTGGGTGCCTCCGTCCTGGCCGGTGACCGTGACCCGGCCTTCACCCCGGAAGCCCCTAAGGGGGTAACCCTAGCTGATGGGGCGAGTACCGCTCAGCTTTGGCCGCATGTTCACGGCACTGATGCCATGTTCTTCGCCCTTTTCCGTAAGAACTAGCTATCGCGAAGCCTAGCTAGAACAGCGGGCATTGGGCTTGAGCTAATAGAGCCTGAAAAAAGAAACGGTGTGCCCCAAGAAAAGGGGCACACCGTTTTATTGTGTCGAGCGCTCAACTGGTGCACTCAACTGGTGGCCAGTGGTAGGGCTGGGCTGATTAGAGAACCATAGCCGCTACCCACCCAGCAATCAGCAGGGGGATGTTGTAGTGGATGAAGGTGGGAATCACTGAATCACGGATGTGATCGTGCTGCCCATCAACATTCAAACCAGCGGTGGGGCCCAGGGTAGAATCTGAGGCCGGTGAACCGGCATCACCCAGGGCACCAGCGGTACCGATGATAGAAACAGTGGCCAGGGGTGAGAACCCTAGGGCCAGGCAGAGGGGCACATAGATGGTGGTGATAATGGGCAGGGTTGAGAAGGAAGAACCAATACCCATGGTCACCAGAAGACCAACAACGAGCATGGCCATAGCTGCAACGGACTGGTTACCAGCAAAGAGGTCTGAGACGGTGGTGACCAATGGGTCAACGTCCCCGGTGGCGTCCATAACAGCGGCAAAACCCTGGGCTGAAATCATGATGAAACCAATCAGCGCCATCATGCGCATACCGGCGGTAAAAACGTCGTCTGCTTCTCTCCACTTGACGGCACCGGTCACCATGAAAATGGTCAGACCCACCAGGGCACCTACGAGTAGGGAATTAGCTTCGGTGCCTATGGTTTGCATAATGACCTGCACCAGGAAGGTGGCGATGATAGCAACAATAGCGACGATAATCTTAAACCGGCTGACCTGGGTAGGTGCAATTTCTGCGGGGGTGATTTCGAACCCCTGGTAGGTGCGGGGCTTGCGGTAGCTAAAGAAGACAGCAATGAGCAAACCTGCAACCATGCCCAGGGCAGGGATGCCCATGGCCTGCATGACGTCGATGTTGCTGGTGTCCATTCCGGCGCGCTCAATATTGCCCAGCAGAATGTCGTTCAGGAAGATGGCACCGAAGCCTACAGGAACGTACATGTAGGTGGTGACCAGACCGAAGGTGAGCACACAGGCGATCAGGCGTCGATCCAGTTTGAAGCGGTTGAAGACAGCTAGCAGGGGCGGAATGATGAGCGGGATGAAGGCAATGTGAACCGGGATGAGGTTCTGGGACATAACCGACATCGCTAGAATTCCAGCTAGCAGCACCCATTTGACGGTAAATTCGATGCGCTGGTTGGCCGCCGTGCTTTCTGAGCCAACCTTGTTAATGATGCCATTGGCGATGAGCTGGGGCAGGCCCGAGCTTGAAACTGCCATGGCGAAGGCGCCGAGCAGGGCGTAGGAGAGCGCTAGCATAGCACCGCCAGAGAGGCCCTCCTGGTAGGCGACCATGGTGCCATCCAGCCCCAGCCCGCCTACAAGACCACCTACGAGAGCTCCAATAAAGAGTGCGAGGACGACGTGTACGCGTGCTGCGGAGAGGATGAGCATGACCAGGACCGCAAGCAGAACCGAGTTCATAATTTTCCTAACCTTTGAATAAATATGAGTAAATTCTAGCTTTTGAGACCTTTTCTCAGCTTGCTGAGGCTCGGATATTAAGGTGTGATAGCCCTTATGCTCTAACCGCTTTTCCGGTGGGAGTCAGTGTAAGGTGGTGGGGGAGTTGACTATGAACGGAGCGCCTATGACCTGCCTAATTAACCCTTCCATTTTGAGTGCCGATTTTTCTCGGCTGGGGGAGGAACTGGCCGCTATCTCAACTGCTGATGCCGCCCATATTGACGTGATGGACGGCCATTTTGTGCCCAACCTGACCTGGGGCTTACCGGTGGTCAAGCGTTTGAAAGAGGTCTCGCCCATTCCCTTTGATGTGCACCTGATGATTGAGGACGCTGACCGCTGGGCCCCTGCCTACGCTGAGGTGGGCTGCGAGTCGGTAACCTTCCACGCCGAGGCCGCTATCGCCCCTATTAAGCTGGCTCGTACCTTGCGTGAGAGTGGTGCTAAGGCTGGTATGGCCTTGCGCCCGGCTACCGGTGTTGAGCCTTACCTGGATATGCTCAGCGAGATTGATATGTTGCTTTTAATGACCGTTGAGCCGGGCTTTGGCGGTCAGTCCTTCCTTGATGTTACTGTGCCGAAGATTAGGCGGGCTGCTGCCGCTCTTGAGGGCTCCGGGGCTGATGTGATTTTGCAGGTCGATGGTGGTATCACTGAAGAAACTATTGTGCGTGCAGCTGAGGCTGGGGCTACTTGTTTTGTGGCTGGCTCTTCTGTCTATGGGGCCGATGATGTTGAAGCTGCTATTGCGGGCCTGCGCCGGGCTGCTGCGTCCACCCACCACCATTAGGAAGATATGACTGAGAAACTTACACCCCTTGAAGAGGCCGACCGTGAACTTGCTCGCGCCCAGGAACTGATTGCTGCCGGGCAGCTTGCTGATGCCTTACCTGCCCTTGAAACTGCTGCGGGCGGTTTTGAGAGTGCCCAGGAGATTTTTGGGCAGATTTTGGCCCTGAAAATTCTCAGTGAGGTCAAGCGGGATATGGGCCATGCTGGCCCTGCCTTGGAAGATGTGCTCCGTGCCCATGCCCTGCTAGCTGATGCTAAGCCTGATGCTGAGCAGCTACCAGATTTTGCGACTGAGGTGGGTTCTCTTCACGCTGAGCTCGGCGACTTTGAGCGCTCTAAAACCTGGTATGATCGGGGTTTGCGCGGCTATGAGGCCCAAGGCAATGCTGAGGGGCAGGCTCATAACCTGGTGGCTCTGGCAGGTCTTGCCCGGCAGGCCCCAGATGAGGCTGCGGCCCAAACCTACCTTGCCCAGGCCTATGAGCTGTATGCGTCCGGTGGGCATAAGGTTCAGCTGATGCATGTGCGTAATGCTCAGGCTCAGGGGCTGCTGGCTACCGGTGATACGGACGCTGCCCGCCCGCTCCTGACGGAGGCCCTTGATCTGGCCCAGGAGCTTGAGGATCATGCTTTCTTGGGTGAGACTTACCAGCTTCTGGCCTTGGTGACAGCCCAGGAAGGGGACGCGGACGCCGCGCAGGGCTATTTGGTGCGTTCTGCTGAGCACTATGCCGCTGCAGGGGATGCTGATAATGAGGCTTTTGTGAAGGAGTTGCTTCAGCGACTTACTGGCCGTAGTTAGCCGTAGAGCTAGCTGTAGTTAGCCTTCGGTGAGCTGCTCTTGGGCTCGTTCTGCTGCCTGCTCGTTACCCATGGAACGGTGGATGGTTGCCAGCATAGTGTAGTAGAGGGTTGCGTCCTCTGAACCTGCCACCAGGACGGGCTTGGTGAGGGTGAGTACGTTCAGAGCTTGTTTGCTCTGGCCTTCTTCTAGGAGTTTCTGGGCGCCTTTGACAGCGCGGGTGACAGCCTGCTGGGGCTTGCGTTTGACGAGGTGGGCTACGGCGCCGTGTTCCTGTTTGAAGGTGGTGTCACGTTTTTGAATGTTGGCGGGTTTTAGCTCGGTCATAGCGTTCTTTCGTGGTGCCAGGGCAGTGTGATGCCAGGGGTATTAATAGGGGTTCCACCCTAGTCTAGCGACTTTGGGTGGAACCCCTGTTTGCTTTTCTGCTCTTGTTGGGCTGGTGGCTCTTTTAGGTGAGCTCTCTGCCGCGGGTTTCAGGTAGGAGCAGGGTGGCTGCTGCGGCGGTGATGAAGGCTGCGGCGAAGACTCCAAAGAGGCCGGGGATGCCGATGTGGGGCATGAGGAAGGGCACCAGCAGCGGGGCGATGATGGAGGCTAGGCGGCCAAAACCGGCTGCGGAGCCTGTGCCTGAGCCGCGCAGGTGCACGGGGTAGAGTTCGGGGCCTACCGCGTAGAGGGCACCCCAGGCACCCAGGTTGAAGAAGGAGAGTAGGCAGCCACTGATAATGAGCATGGTGGTTTCATGGGAGGCCCCGTAGAGGGCTGCGGCTAGGGCGGAGCCGGTGAGGAAGATAGCTAGGGTGCTGCGTCGGCCCCATCGTTCAATCAGCCAGGCGCTGGCTGCGTAGCCAGGTAGCTGGGCGCAGGTCATGATTAGGGTGAAGGTGAAGGAGGTGATGAGGCTAAAGCCCTGCTGGACGAGCAGGGAGGGGATCCAGATGAAGGCACCGTAGTAGGAGAGGTTGATGCAGAACCAGATGGCCCAGAAGGCGGCGGTGCGGCGGCGTAGGGCCGGTGACCAGAGGGAAGTGGCCTTTGCTTCTGCCGTCAGCTGGCCGGTGGTTGCCGGTGGGTTTGCAGGCTGGGGGCGAGTTTTTTCTTTCAGGGCTAGGGGCTTAGAGGCTGCGAAAGAGTTGATGACTTCTTGGGCTTCTGCGGTGCGGTTTTTGCTGATGAGGTAGCGCACTGATTCTGGTAGGCCCAGGCGCACGACCAGGGCGTAGAGGGCGGGGATGCAACCGATGGCAAGGGCCCAGCGCCAGCCGTTTTCTGAGTCGCGCACAATGTAGGTTCCGATGAGTGCTGCCAGGATCCAGCCGATGGCCCAGAAGGCTTCTAGGAGAACGACCATGCGCCCGCGCACGCGCCGGGGTGAGAATTCTGCGATGTAGGTTGAGGCTACGGGCAGTTCAGCACCCAGGCCTAGGCCGATGAGGAAGCGCAGAGCCAGGAGGGCTGTGAAGGTGGTGGCCAGGGCTGAGAGGCCGGTGGCTACACCGTAGATGAGTAGGGTGATGGCGAAGATGTGGCGGCGGCCAAAGGTGTCTGAGAGTTTGCCGCCGACGGTTGCCCCGATGGCCATGCCGATGAAGCCGATGGAGGCGAGGAGGGAGGCGTCCTGGTTGGAGAGCTGCCAGTGGACGCCCAGTGCGGCGATGACGAAGGAGAGCAGGCCAACGTCCATGGCATCGAGTGACCAGCCGATTCCGGTGATGCCGAGGAGTTTGGCGTGTTTGCCGGTGAGGGGCATCTGGTCGAGTTCTTGGGTGAGCTGGTGCTCTGGGGTGGGTGTGGCTGTTGGGGGCCGGTGGGTGGGCATGGGTACCTCGGGTGCGTTTGGTCGGTGATGATAGCTGGTTATGAGGGGCCCAGCCTGTGGGTTGGGCTGACTCTAACCCCTGTTCGACTTTAGCGTGCGTGCTTCTTCTCTGGTGGGCTATGGGGTCTCTTGTCTGGTTTGTGTCAGAAAATGACTCGCCCATGAGGTGCTGAAATTCTCAGATGTGGCAAAAGTGGCTCAAAGTATGCAATATTTGAACAGTGTTCAAAAATGATATTCTTCCAGGTCAAAACCTAGTAACCCGCGACAGAAACCTCCTCTGGCACCCCTACGCCCCCCTCAACACCCGCCCCCTCTACGCCGTCACCGCCGCCCACCGCAGCACCCTCACCCTCCAAGACGAACACGGCAAAACCTACCAGGGGCTAGATGCCATGAGCTCCTGGTGGTGCCAAGTACACGGCTACACCAACCCCCACTTAGACAAGGCCCTCACCCAACAAATCCAACGATTCTCCCACGTCATGTTCGGCGGGCTAACCCACCAACCAGCCATCACCCTAGCCGAAAAACTACGCGACCTCACCCCCGCAGGGCTAGACCACATCTTCCTAGCAGACTCCGGCTCCGTCTCAGTCGAAGTAGCCCTCAAACTAGCCATCCAATACCAAAACGCCCTAGGACGCCCCCACAAAGGCCGCTTCATCGCCCTACGCGGCGGCTACCACGGCGACACCATCGGAGCCATGGGAGTCTCCGACCCCCAAGGGAGCATGCACCAAGACTTCACCCACATCGTCCAAAGCCAATACTTCCTGCCCAAACCCCCAGCAGCCACCTACAACCCCACCACCGACACCTGGTCCGTAGACCAAACCCAACAAACCGCCTGGGACCAAGCCGCCGAAGAATACATCGCCACCCAAGCCCACAAGTGCGCCGCCATCATCGTCGAACCCATCGTCCAAGGAGCCGGAGGCATGCACTTCTACCACCCCCAATGCCTCACCCGCCTCAAAACCTGGGCCGAAGAACACCAACTTCTGCTCATCTTCGACGAAATCGCAACCGGCTTCGGACGCACCGGCAAACTCTTCGCCGCCAACTGGGCCAACGTCACCCCCCACGTGATGACCGTCGGTAAAGCCATGACCGGCGGCTACATGACCCAAGGCGCCGTGATCGTCCACACCGATGTCGCCCACGTCATTAGCACCTCCAGCTACAAGGCCCTCATGCACGGGCCCACCTTCATGGGCAACCCCCTAGCAAGCGCCGTCTCATCAGCCTCCCTCGACCTACTCACCGCAGCCGTACCCACCGAAAGCCACTGGGAAACAAACGTCCCCAGGCTCTCCCAAGCCCTAGCCACCGGCCTAGAACCAGCCCGCCAACTCGAACCCGTCCACGATGTACGCACCCTCGGGGGCATCGGCGTCATCGAACTCAAAAAACCAGTCAAGACAGGAGCAATCATCCAAGCTGCCCTCGAACGCGGAGTCTGGGTCAGGCCCTTCCGCAACCTGGTCTACACCATGCCCACCTACATCAGCACCACAGAAGAACTCGCGCACCTCACCGGCGGGCTGGTAGAAGCCATCAAGGAGGTCTACCCACAATGAACCAGCCTCACGCCCTGAGCCCCCTCCTCACCCAGGCAGCCCGGGTGCGCTCGCGCAGGGGCATAGAACGTACTGCTCACCCTACTGGCCCTCTCTGGTGCGATTTGGCCTCCAACGACTACCTGGGATTATCCAAAGACCCCCGGGTCATTGAAGCTGCCCACTGCGCCCTGGGCACGTGGGGAACCTCAGCCCGCGCCTCCCGCGTCGTCACAGGCACAACCACCGCCCACCAGCAAGCAGAGGACGCCCTGGCGCAGCTTACCGGAACAGAAAGCGGGCTAGTTTTCTCTGCCGGTTACACCGCCAACTTAGCTGTCTTAGCAGCCCTTGGCCGCCCCGGAACCAGCCTGCTCATGGACGAGCATGTGCACGCCTCCTTACACGATGGGGCCCGGCTCTCGGCAGCCTCAGTGACCTTCTTTGAGCACAATAAGCTGGTGCACCTGCGCAACCTCTTAGAAGAACAGGGCGAAAAGCCCAGCATCATTGTGACTGAGGGCATTTTCTCTGTTCTCGGTGATAGCGCCCCGGTGAGGGAGCTACTAGCCCTAGCCACCGAATACCGGGCTGTGCTGGTAGTTGATGAGTCCCATTCCCTCGGTGTTCTAGGGGCAGGTGCAGGTATCTGCCGCCAGGAAGGAATCTCCGGGGCCAATAACCTGCTGATTACCAGCTCTTTAGGCAAGGCTCTAGGCTCTATGGGCGGGGTGCTACTGGGGCCCACCGAGTTCCGGGACTACTTCGTCAATACCGCCCGAACCTTCATCTTCGACACAGCCCTAGCCCCAGCCAACGCCGCCGCAGCCTACCAGGCTGCCCGCATTATCCAGGCTGAAGGCACCGACCTGACCCACCAGCTTTTCACCAAGGCCCACAAGATTAGCTCCGCCTTGAACCTGCAACAAAGCAGCGGGGCCGTGCAATCTCTACCCCTCACCGCAGGCTCACAGCAGGCAGCAAAACTAGCTGGCCAACTCGCCGCTGCCGGAGTATCGGTAGGGTGCTTCCGCCCACCGGCAGTACCCGATGGCATCAGCCGCCTACGCTTTACCGCCTGCGCTGATACAGAACAGACCACTCTGAACAAGGCTCTCGCCCTTGTGACCGAGCTTTTAGAAACCACCACCCTGTAAGGAAAATACGCAATGACAACACAACCTACCTGCCCCTTCCACCAGCTCAAAGACGACTACGGTCTCACCCAGGCCAGCACACCCCTCACCCTGGTCTCTGACCCCGAAGACGTCAAAGAAATTCTAGGGGCACCAGATACCTTCATCCCCGCCAACGCCCTGACCGCAGCAGTAGACCTGAGCCCAGCGTCCTTACGTATCTTGTTGAGCTACAAGTTTGAGCTACCACCCGTTCTGGCCAGCGCCAGTGGCAGCGCCCACCGGCAGGTGCGCTCTACCGTAGCCTCCTTCTTCTCACCGGCGCGCGTGCGGGCACAAGAAGGGGCAGTATGCTGCGCCGTCGCCCGCCGCCTTGCTACCACCAGCACAGAGCCCCAACAGATCACCCGCGCCTTTCACGAACTCTCCCACCAGGTGCCCACCATGCTCATGTGGGAACTCACCGGCGTTAAACCCGAAGTACGCCACAGCATCAACCTCGATGACCAGACCCTATGGGTGCACTCGCTAGATGCCCTCGAACTCTTCTGGGGCTGGCCTGATAGCGAGCGCCAAAAAGAACTAGCCCACAGCGTCGGACAACTCCACCGCACCCTCCGCCAGATGGTCACCCACTGCCAGGGCGACACCAGCTCCCTCTACGGCAAGCTCTTTGACCTAGGAAAAAGTGAGGCCGAGGTAGTTTCCCTGGCCTTCTTCCTAACCGTTGCCGGGCAATTTACCACCACCTTGCTCATCAACAGCATCATGTACTACGCACTGACCGGGCAAAAAGACATCACCCTCACCCAATGCGCAGATGCCGAAGAGGCTAACCTGCTGGTGCGCCGCGTCCTTGAAACCCAGTCCTCGGTTCCCACCTGGCGGCGCGTGGTCGCAGAAGAAACAACCGTAGGGGAGCACACCTACCCGGCCGACTCAGAAATACTGGTCCAACTCTCTGGACGCCCCGCTCACCCCGATAAGCCAGATACCTCCCTCTCCTTCGGGTGGGGGCTGCACCGCTGCCTCGGTGCCCTGCTGGCAGAATCTGAATCGACCTGGCTGATCAACGAGTGGGGCCGGTGGGCCCAAGAAAAGGGCCTCACCTTGCACCATGAGGGTGAACCGCAGTGGATTGACCTGCTCTCCTTCCGCTCAGCCTACGAGCTGAGCATCGGCACCGGTGAAGGGAAATAAGAATGAGCGCCGGAAAAATTATCCATATTGTTGGCACTGATACTGATGTTGGTAAGACCGTAGCAACTGCGGCCCTGGCTGCTACCCTCATCAACCAAGGTAAGACGGTTGCCCTCTATAAGCCCGCCCAAACCGGGGTGCGCCCCCAGGAGATAGGTGATGTGCAGTACGCTGCCGCACTCTCAGGGGCCACACCCTATGAGGGTGCCCGCATGCTCCACCCCATGGCACCGGTTGCTGCAGCGGCACGCGAAGGGAAAACCTTACCGCCTTTGCAAGAGCACCGGGCAAAGGTTGAAGAGCTAGCTGACCAGTACGACTATGTGCTGGTAGAGGGTGCTGGGGGAGTGACCGTAGACCTGGCTGAACCCCTAGAGACAGGGGCAGGCTATGCCAGCCAAAACCAGGCTGATTTGATAGAACTTCTACCCCCGCAGGCGCACACCTTTATCATCGCCAGGGCAGGGCTAGGAACCCTCAACCATACCGCCCTCACCCAGTCCTACCTGTACCAGCGCGGCATAAAAGCCCAGGGCATTATCATCGGCGCCTGGCCAGCCACCCCTAACGAAGTAGAAGAAAGCAACCTACAAGCCCTCACCCAGCAGGACCTGAAAGTAGTAGCTCAACTACCAGCAGGGGCAGGTAAAGGCTTTACGGTCGGTTATGACAAGGTATTACCTTTTGTTGAGCAGGAGCTGACACACTTTAGAAAAAACTCCACCCAGTGGATGGAACATGCGGTGACGGCCCTGGGTATGCCATAATTTTTGTATCAATAATTTCGTGCTCCGGGACCCGGTGAAAATCCGAACCGGCGGTGATAGTCCGCTAATCCTCAGCTCACCAGAGCCAAGGACCTGACAGGTGAAATTCCTGTACCGACAGTACAGTCTGGATGGAAGGTAGCACGAGCAAACCGTACGGTGCCACCTGGCACCTGCCCTACCCGCCAGCCTGGCCCACGTGCGTCCTCACTTCTGAACGCGCGCGGGCCAAGCCACGGCTGGGCACCCTCGATTTGTTCTCCCGGAGCCACTAGCTTTGGGAGTTTTTTCATGGAATTCTTGCGGTGGCTCTTCGACGCTCAAATAGCGATTGGTGACAACCAATCCCTACTGGTGCGCGAAGTCCTTGGCAACATTTTTGGTCTACTATCAGCCCTCGGCGGTATGCGCCGCAAAGTCTGGGCCTGGCCCATGGGCATCATCGGGAACCTACTTCTACTCACCGTCTTCCTCGGTACCCTCTTCGGCTCCACCTACGGCACCGCAAACCTCCTAGGGCAAGCCGGGCGGCAGATCATGTTCATCGCCGTCTCCATCTGGGGCTGGTACCGCTGGAACCAAACCCGCAAAGACAGCACCACCAGTCAGGCAGCAGTGATCCCCCAATGGGCTAGCGGACGCGAACGAATCTTCATGATCCTCTTCATGCTCCTAGGCACCGGCCTACTCACCCCCATCTTTCGCGCCCTCGGCTCCTACGAACCCGTATGGTCAGACGCCTGGATCTTCACCGGCTCCCTGCTGGCCACCTACGGTATGGCTAAAGGCTGGGTCGAATTTTGGCTGGTCTGGGTGGCCGTAGACATCGTCGGTGTACCCCTGCTCTGGTCAGCAGGCTACTACGCCAGCGCCTTCATGTACCTCTTCTACGGGGCCTTCACCCTCACCGGATTCTTCATCTGGTGGCGCACCCGCAACCAAGAAGCTCATAAGGTCCAAGTAGAAACTGCCTTCCCCGACCCCACTGTAGACATCCGCTAACCCATGCAAACCCTCACAGACACCCAAGCCATGGCCCTGGCTCTCACAGCCGCCTGCCATGGGGTGCGCGGAGCCAACCCTCTCGTCGGGGCAGTTATCGTCAACAGTGCCGGGCAGCACCTGGCTACCGGCTGGCACCAAGGCGCAGGCACACCCCATGCCGAAGCCCACGCCCTCGCACAAGCTCAAGCAGCCGGCATCGATGTGCGCGGGGCCCGCATGTATGTCACCCTCGAACCTTGTAACCACACCGGACGCACCGGCCCCTGCTCCCAAGCCATCGCCCAAGCAGGCATCGGCCAGGTCATCTACGCCTACTCAGATACCACAGAACACGCCGCCGGGGGAGCAGCCTACCTGCGCTCACAGGGCATAGACGTGCGCGGGGGTCTGCTAGAGAGCCAAGCCTACGACCTCAACGCCCGCTGGTTTGCAGCAGCAACTGGGCGGCGCCCTTTCATCACCGCAAAAATTGCTAGCTCCCTCGATGGCTACATTGCTGCAGCCGATGGCAGCAGTCAATGGATTACCGGGGCTGAAGCCCGCGCCGACGGGCACACCCTGCGCGCCCGGGCTGATGCCATCATGGTTGGTACCGGCACCCTAGAAGCTGATAACCCCCAGCTCACCGCGCGGACGGATGCCGGGCAGCTAGCAGAAAACCAGCCCCTGCGTGTGGTGGTCGGGGAAAGGCCCCTGCCCGCAGGTAGCCACCTGGGCCAGGCCGTCCAGGCCGGGCAAGCCCTGCACTACCGCACCCGCGACCTAGCTGAGGCCCTCACTGACCTGCACGCCAGGGGTATTAGCCACCTCATGGTAGAAGGCGGGCCCACCCTCATCACCGCCCTAATACGGGCTAACCTGGTCGATGAACTCTACTGGTACCGGGCCCCACTACTCCTCGGGGCAGGGAAACCAGCCCTGGGGGAGCTGGGAATCTCCAGCCTGAGCCAGGCAGGGCGCTGGCAGCTTGACCACCTCACCTACCACCCGGCAGTGCAAACCCTGGGGGCGGACGTCCGCACCCGGCTTGTGCCAGCAAACGAATAGAAACTCGACAAGGTGCGCCCGATAGACGCAGCCGCGTGTGACCCTCTCATGTCTCGCGCCGGGGCGCTGGACATGATTCGTGCCAGCCCCCCACGCCAACACGCGGCGCTGCGTCTATCGGCCCCACCATCCCACCTAAGGACCTCATGTTTACCGGAATCATTGCCGCCGTTGGCACCGTAGAATCTCTTCAACCTGTGGTGGATAGCTCAGGGCAGGCTGAATCAGCCGTCCTGACCATCAAAGCAGGCCCGCTCATTGACGACCTTGAACACGGCGGCTCCCTAGCCGTCAACGGGGTCTGCCTGACAGCCACCCGCACGCGTGAACTCGCACCGGGCTATTTTGCCGCCGACATGATGGGTGAAACCCTAGGCCGCACCAACCTGGGGCAGCTAAAACCAGGGGACCGCGTGAACCTAGAGCGTTGCATGCCAGCCGGTGGCCGTTTTGATGGGCACGTGGTCCAAGGGCACGTGGACGGGCTAGGCACCGTGGTAAAGGTAGAAGACCACGAATCCTGGCGTACCGTGCGCGTACGCGTGCCCCACGATATGGCAGCACACCTGACCGAAAAGGGCTCTATCACAGTCTCAGGGGCATCACTGACCGTTACCGCGGTCTCCCACCCGCACGCTGATACCCACTGGTTCGAGGTAGGCCTCATCCCTGCAACCTTAGAAGCCACCACCCTCGGTAAGCTAACCGCAGGCGATACCGTCAACCTCGAAACTGATGCCCTGGCTAAGTATGTGCAGCGCATCCTGGCTGTTTCAGGCTCACCAGCCGGGCTAGGTACCACCCCAGCCGGGGGCACCGGCACCTGGCAGCAGCCTACCACCGCCCTTGATTCCATCGAGCAGGCTGTGGCCCACATTGCCCAGGGCGGGGCAGTGGTTGTGGTGGATGACGAAGACCGCGAAAACGAAGGCGATATTATCTTTGCCGCCGAACACGCTACCGCCGAACTCATGGGCTTCACCATCCGCTACACCTCAGGTGTTATCTGCGCCCCCATGAGCGCCGCCCGAGCCGACACCCTGGGGCTACCACCCATGGTCGCAGTCAATGAGGACGCCAAAGGCACCGCCTACACCGTCACCTGCGACGCCCGCGAAGGGGTCACCACCGGCATCTCTGCCGCCGACCGGGCCCGCACCGTCCAGGTTCTTGCCAGCCCCACCTCAACCGCAAGGTGCCTGACCCGCCCCGGCCACGTGCTACCCCTACGGGCCGTAGACGGGGGAGCGCGCCAACGCCCCGGCCACACCGAAGCCGCCGTCGAACTCACCACCCTAGCGGGCCTCTCAGGGGTAGGCGTAATCTCAGAGATCGTCCACGATGACGGCACCATGATGCGCTTTGATGCCCTACGGGCTTTTGCAACCGAACACAAGCTGCCCATGATATCCATCGCTGACCTGGTAGCCTACCTGCAGGAGCATGAGAGTGAACGATAAAAACATTCTCACCGCTAGCAGTGAGCCGGTGCTAGTTCCCACCCCCTACGGTGTATTCGCTGTCTCTGGGTACTCCTTTGCCGATGGCACCGAACACATGCTAGCTACCGCCGTCAGCGCGGACGGGCACCCCACCACCTCCAGGGACCAAGACCAGGACCACCTCGTCCGTATCCACTCCGAATGCGCCACCGGTGACCTACTCGGCTCCTACCGCTGTGACTGCGGCCCACAACTAGAAAAAGCCCTAGCCACCGTCCAAGAACTCGGCGGGTCCGTGCTCTACCTACGCGGGCATGAGGGCCGCGGCATCGGCCTGGTCAATAAGCTACGCGCCTATGCCCTACAAGATGCCGGGGACGACACCCTCGACGCTAACCTACACCTAGGCTTCCCCGCCGACGCCAGAGACTACACCCAGGCGTCCGCCATCTTAAAAGCGGCAGGGCTCACCCGCATCCGCCTACTGACCAACAACCCGGCAAAAGCTGAAGCCCTCACCGAACTAGGCGTGCATGTAACCGGTCTTGTACCTGATGTGATCGCCCCCCGCCCCGAAAATGAGCGCTACCTAGCTACCAAACGCGACCGCATGCGCCACATCCTCAACTAGGGACCATCTGAGCCAGAAAAACCCATCTAGTTTGTGGTCATTTCTGAATTAGCTGGTACCCACCCCGAACCCAACCCTAAGGAGAACACCATGAGCGGAGCAGGAGCACCCGCCCCCCAACTCAACCCCACCCACACTGCAGGTCTGAAAGTCGCCGTGATTGCGGCGTCCTGGCATACCCAGATCATGGACGGTCTGCTTGATGGCGCCCGCCGCGCCGCAGTGGACGCCGGTATCGAACCGATCATCGTGCGCGTGCCCGGCACTTTCGAACTGCCCGTCGCTGCAGCCACCCTGGCCGACAAATACGACGCCCTGGTTGCCCTGGGCGTGGTCATTCGCGGTGGCACCCCACACTTTGAATATGTCTGTGACGCCGCCACCAGCGGCCTGACCCAGGTATCTATTAGCACTAAAACCCCCGTCGGTTTTGGCGTGCTGACCTGCGACACCGAAGAGCAGGGCATCGACCGCGCTGGCCTGCCAGGCTCCACTGAAGATAAGGGTTACGAGGCCATGGCCGCCGCCCTCGAAACAGTGGTGGCACTGCGCGGACTCTAGGCCTGTGAGCTAGAACGTGAAACCTGCCCCTGCGCGGTAACCCCGCCAGGGGCGCAAAGAGAGGTAATCTAGAGACTGTGAAGAACTTTGAAACCCTATTCGCAGAACTGACCGAGAAGGCTGAAACCCGCCCTGAGGGCTCGGGCACCGTGACGGAGCTTGACAAGGGCGTGCACTTTATCGGCAAGAAAATCGTAGAAGAAGCCGCAGAGGTCTGGATGGCCGCTGAATTCCAGTCCGACGCCGAATTCGCTGAAGAAGCTTCACAACTGATTTACCATTTGCAGTGCATGATGATCGCCAAGGGACTGACTCCCGAAGATATCTACAAGTACCTCTAAAACATCATCACCGCAAAGGAAAAACATATGCTGCGTGTTGCAGTCCCCAACAAAGGTATGCTCTCTCAGGCTGCCTCAACCATGCTCACCGAAGCCGGCTACCTCCAGCGCCGCGACTCCCGTGAACTAGTACTCGTCGACCAAGAAAATGAGGTCGAATTCTTCTACCTGCGCCCCCGTGACATCGCCGTCTACGTGGGTGAAGGCACCCTGGATGTGGGTATCACCGGCCGTGACCTGCTCATGGACTCAGGCACCCACGCCGAAGAAGCCCTCAACCTTGACTTTGCCCGCTCCACCTTCCGCCTAGCCGGGCCCGCTGGTACTTTCGCTGACCCTGCTGAGCTAGAAGGTAAGCGCATCGCCACCAGCTATAAGCGCCTGCTGACTGACTACCTGGAACGCTCCGGTATCAAGGCCTCGGTGGTACGCCTGGATGGCGCTATTGAGTCCTCGATTCGCCTGGGTGTTGCGGACGCTATCGCCGATGTGGTCGAAACCGGCAACACCATGCGCGCTGCTGGCCTAGAACCCTTTGGTGAGCCGATTATGCGCTCTGAGGCTCTGCTCATTAAGCGCCCCGGCGTTGAAGACCACACTGGGCTGGAGCGTCTGCAGCGCCGCCTGCAAGGTGTGCTCATTGCCCGCCAGTACGTGATGATTGACTACAACGTCGAAGAAGCTAACCTTGAGGCCGCTACTAAGCTCACCCCCGGCCTGGAAGCCCCCACTATCTCCCCGCTCTCCCGTGATGGTTGGGTTGCTGTGCGCTCCATGGTGCAGCGTAAGGCCGCTAATAAGGTCATGGACTCTCTCTACGAGATTGGTGGCCGCGGTATTCTTGTGACCGCTATTCAGGCTGCCCGCCTGTAAAGTTTCTCGGCGGCGTCCTCACCCTGTCTATCTTGGGGTGGACGCCGCCGCTTTAATTTTTTAAACTCAAGGAAAGGGGGCGCACCCGTGGGTGTTGCCATTCGTGTTATTCCGTGTCTTGATGTGGACGCCGGCCGCGTGGTCAAGGGCGTCAAATTTGAGGGCCTGCGCGACGCCGGTGACCCGGTAGAACTGGCCAAACGCTATAACGCTGAGGGCGCCGATGAGCTGACCTTCCTGGATGTTACCGCCTCTTCTTCTGACCGGCAGACCACCTTTGATGTGGTCGCTTCCACCGCCGAGCAGGTCTTTATCCCGCTGACCGTGGGAGGGGGAGTGCGCACCGCTGAAGACGTTGACCGCCTGCTGCGCACCGGCGCCGATAAGGCCTCTATCAATACTGCGGCGATTGCCCGCCCTGAGGTGATCAACGAGATTACCGAGCGGTTTGGCTCCCAGGTTTTGGTGCTCTCTGCCGATGCCAAGAAGTCGGATGCCACCCCTTCTGGCTATGAGGTGACCACCCACGGCGGGCGTACTTCCACCGGCCTTGATCTGCTGGAGTGGGCTGCGGAGGCCGCTGAGCGTGGGGTGGGGGAGATCCTGCTGAACTCCATTGATGCCGACGGCACTAAGGCCGGTTTTGATTTGCCCATGATTCGTGCGGTGCGCTCCGTTGTGTCGGTGCCCCTGATTGCTTCGGGCGGCGCGGGCGCCGCCGAGCACTTCCCACCCGCTATCGAGGCCGGGGCGGACGCTGTGCTGGCCGCTTCCATCTTCCACTTCGGCGAAGTAAGCATCGGAGAAGTGAAGGACGCCATCCGCGCGGCTGGGTACGAAGTGCGGTAGGGGAAGACAAGTAAGACACACCAGGCTCACGCTCGCTGCCGACCCTCTCGCCGGTTCGCTAGCGCTCACAGGCGATTCACGCCAGCCCCGCGCCAGCAGCTTCGCTGTGAGCCTGGTTTGCCTTACCTCTGCCAGCCAAATTTCGAAAATAAAACCTGCATCCGTTTAGCGTCTATTAAGAATATAAATACCCTTTGGCTGATAGAAAAACTCCATCATGGTGGTGAAAGCCAAGCAGATACCCTCTTGCTGAGGCGTACGTAATTCCGTATTATTGGGGTATGACTACGATTTCAGTAACTAATGCCCGTAGCGATCTCTACCGTTTGGTTGACCAGGTCAACGCTGACTCGCACCCTGTCACCATTGCAGGAAAGCGAGGTAACGCTGTGTTAATTGGCGAAGATGATTGGCTGGCTATCCAAGAAACTCTATACCTCAGCTCTATCCCTGAAATCCGAGAAAGTATCCAGCAGGCTCGCAAGGAGCCTCTGAGCGAAGGCAGCACGGAGCTTCCTTGGTGAGCTGGAAACTGATTTACTCCAAGCAAGCGCAAAAGGATGCACTCAAACT
>JAXFPK010000111.1:0-10690 GCA_034179845.1 Rothia sp. (in: high G+C Gram-positive bacteria)
GGCCCTCAACCCGGCCCTCCATTCGTGGGCAACCAAGGGTTCCACTGCCTTTATTGATGTGACCTTGGGCCTGGCCCAGAAGCCCCTGGGTGAGGGCGTCAAAGAAGCCTATAAGCTGCCCTACTCCACCTCGGCCCACCGCATCGGTGTGCGAAACTTCGTTGCTGACATCCCGGCGACGGAGTCAGCTCCCAGTTATGCCCAGATGTTCCGTACGGCTGAGGGTATTAGGGAACTCAAGGTCCCAGCCCTCATGCTGTGGGGCACCAAGGACCCGGTCTTCCAGCGCCGTTACATGGCTGACCTAGCTGAACGTCTTCCCCAGGCCGACATTCACCGTTTTGAGGCCGCCAGCCATCTGGTGGCTGAGGACGAGGATATTGCCACCCCCATTCTGACCTGGCTGACCGAGCGTTTCACGGACGCCCCCGTCCAGCAGGAACTACACCGGGAGGCCCGTTCCACCCTGGCCCCCTGGGGTAGCGGCTACCGGCCCATGACCGCCGAACTGGCTGACCGGGCACAGGACACCAGCCTGGCTGTGGTTGATATGGCACCCGGCACGGACGGAAGCGGGGTAGCTGCCCAGCTCACCTGGGCTGAGCTTGCCCGGGAGGTCGATCGGGTCGCAGCTGGCCTCCACCGCCTCGGCGTTGCCCCCGGTGACCGCGTTAACCTCCTGGTTCCCCCGGGGATTCGCCTCACCACCCTGATTTACGCCTGCCTCAAGCTGGGGGCCGTCATTGTGGTTGCTGATACCGGGCTGGGCCTGAAGGGTCTGACCCGGGCTCTCAAGGGCGCCCGTCCTACCTGGCTCATCGGTATCCCCCAGGCCCTAACTGCAGCTAAGGCCCTGGGCTGGCCCGGCAACCGCCTGGCAGCTACCCGCCTCCACCCCACCCTCGCCAAGAGCCTGGGCGTGGTCGGCTCCATTGACGATTTCACCGCCCCCGAGATTTTTGCGGTTGCCGAGCCCGACGCGGACGCAGACGCCGCCGTCCTCTACACCTCCGGCTCCACCGGCCCGGCCAAGGGCGTGGTCTACACCCACCGCCAGCTCGCCGCCATGCGCGACGCCATTGCCGGAACCTACAAGCTCACGGCAGGCACCGGTCTGGTGGCTGGGTTTGCCCCCTTTGCCCTGTTAGGCCCTGCCCTGGGCGCCACCAGCGTCACCCCCGCCATGGACGTCACCAAACCCAAAACCCTCACCGCCTCAGCCCTAGCCGCTGCAGCCCAGGCCATTGAGGCAACCACTATCTTTGCCTCCCCGGCGGCCCTCATGAACGTCCTGGCTACCGCCGATAGCCTCACTGACTCCCAGCGCACCGCCCTGGGTCGGGTCACGACCGTCCTGTCTGCCGGGGCCCCCATTACCTCCCCCCTCCTGGCCCGTTTGCAGGCCCTCCTGCCGGCTGCCTCCCTGCACACCCCCTACGGAATGACCGAGGCCCTGCCCACCACCGACGTCAGCTATGACCAGATTCAAGAAGCTGAACAGGACGCTGCCGCCGGGCTTGAGGGCGCCGGGGGCGGGGTCTGTGTAGGCTGGCCCGTCCAGGGGGCAGACATCCGTATCGCCCCACTCGACGACCAGGGCAAGCCCGGTTCTGCCACCACCGGCGAGCCCGGTATCACCGGTGAAATCCTGGTTGCGGCCCCGCATATCAAGGACCGCTACGACACCCTCTGGGTCACTGAACAGCTCTCCACCTCGGTGCCCGGCTGGCACCGCACCGGCGACGTCGGCCACCTGGACGCCCAAGGACGCCTCTGGGTCGAGGGCCGCCTAGCCCATGTGCTCGTCACCCCCGCCGGGGTCTTGACTCCCGTTGCCCTGGAGCAGTCTGCCGAAAAGGTGAGCGAGGTCAGGCGGGCAGCTGCCGTTCCCGTCGGCCCGGCAGGCACCTCAGCCGTCGTCATCATCGCCGAGGTCGGCACCCAGTTCCGGGGTAAACGCACCCGCAACGGACTGGCCCCCGATGACCTCACCGCCCGAATCCGGCAGCAGGTAGCTGAAGATACCGGAGTGGATGTCTCCTCCGTCTTGATAGTGGCTGAGCACCCCACGGACGTGCGCCATAACTCCAAAATTGATCGCCCAGTCCTGGCGACCTGGGCCGGTAAGGTCCTCTCAGGTAAGCCAGCCCGCCTGGGCCGGGGGGTTGTGGCATGGTAGTCTCCCTTCGCCCCCTGTCCCCCGAGTTGTGCCAGGCTGACCGGGGCGAAACCGTCCTCGTCACCGGAGCCTCCGGTCTGCTGGGCCGCGAGGTCGTCTTTGCCCTGCTGCGGGCCGGTTACTCGGTCAGGGCTTTCCAACGCGGGGATTCCGGTATCGCAGCGGCCCTCCCGGCCTACCTTGCCTCCCGCTTCGGGCAGGTCCAGGGCTCTATCACCGACCCCGAGGCCGTCCGCACCGCCCTGACCGGGGTGGACGGAATCATCCACCTGGCAGCCAAGGTATCTGTTGTTGGCCAGTGGGAGGACTACCGGCAGGTCAATATCGAGGGCACCCGAACCCTCCTGGACGCCGCCCGGCAGCTTGGAATCAGCAAGTTCCTGCATACCTCCTCCCCCTCAGCTGCCCACACCGGGTCCTCCATCATCGGCGAGGGCAACCCGGCGGCCTCCCCCGACCATGCCCGCGGCAACTACGCCCGCTCCAAGGCAGAATCAGAGCGACTGGCCCTGGGCTACAACAGGGCTGACTTCCAGGTAGGGGTCCTCCGCCCCCACCTGGTCTGGGGGCCGGGCGATACCCAGCTGGTTGAGCGCGTCCTGGAACGCGCCGCCGCAGGGCGCCTGCCCCTGCTCAACCACGGCACCGCCCTAATTGACTCCCTCTACATTGACAATGCCGCCGACGCCTTTGTGCGCGGCTACCAGCGCCTACCCCAGATAGCGGGTACCCCCCTGGTCGTCACCAACGGCCAGCCCCGCCCTATTGCTGAGGTGATTTCCGGTATGTGCCGGGCCTGCGGGGTTACTCCCCCCTCGGCTTCCCTGCCTGCTCCGGTGGCGTACGGGCTGGGCCTTGCCCTGGAAAAAATCTGGGCCCGCCTCGCCCCGGGTGAGATTCCCCCGCTCACGTCCTTTTTGGCTGAGCAGCTGTCTACAGCCCACTGGTTCGACCAGCGCCAGACCCAAGCCCTCCTGGACTGGGCACCAGCAGTCTCCCTCGAAGAGGGCTACACCCGGCTGGGCGACTTCTACGGAACCAGGTTCAGCCGCGCCTAGCCTGGACCCCGGGCCCTCTCTACCGGCCAGAACAGCCGGTGCCGCTGTACCGGCTTTATCTCCTACCCGTTTTCCCTTTACAGAGGTGACGTGCGCCGCTAATACTCAAGCTACAGCGACACAGGCTTGCACGCCCAGGGAAGGAGCTCTGCCTAGCTATGTCTACAGTAGCTGCCGGGGTTTCTACTTCTTGGCTAGAGTCCACGCGGCTTTCGTTGACAATGAGGGCACCGGTAGGAGCTCCTTCCACCGAAGGGTTCTCGAATGATGAGGGAGGTGCGCCCTGCCGTGAGACACCTGGGGCAGGGGCGCCCTGCCTGCCCATAGGCTTGGAGGGAGCGGTCGAAGTAGCCTGATTCTCCATTGACGTTGACGTAGAGGGAGTCTAAGCTGGTTCCACCTTCTGCCAGGGCGTCTCGCATGACCTCGCGGGCGGCGTCGATCAGGGCGCGGGCGGTGGGGGCTGGAATGGTTTTAGCTGGTTTGGCGTAGTGCAGTTTGGCTCGCCAGAGGGCTTCGTCGGCGTAAATGTTCCCCACACCGGAGATGGCGCCCTGGTCTAGGAGGAGCTTTTTAATACCGGTGGACGTCCCCAGCATGGTGCGTCTGAGGGTCTTGTAGTCGAAGTAGGGGTCGAGCGGGTCACGGGCGATGTGGGCGACGGCCTGCGGGATGGAGGGTAGGCCCAGGGAGGACGCCCCGGCCCCCGGTTGGGGGCTGCCGTCGGCTCCCAGCACCGGCACGAGCGGGCTAACAAACATGCCCCCGAAAATTCGCTGGTCGACGAAACGGAGCTCAAGAGGGCCGGGCTCTCCCCGCTCATTGCTCGCCCCTTCCAGGTGAAAGACTATTTTCTGGTGCCGCTCCACCGGCAGGCCGGGGTCCTTGAGCAAAACCTGCCCGCTCATACCCAGATGTATGACCAGGGCAAGGTCCTCTACCCCCGCAAAGTGTAGCCACAGGTATTTGCCCCGTCGGGCGACGTCCAGCACCGTCAAGCCAGAGAGCAGGGCCTGAAAGTTTACGGGGCCAGCTTCATGGCGGCGCAGGGAACGGCCGTCCTTCACCTCTACACCAGTGATCCGGGCACCAAGAATGTGGTCAGCCAGGCCCCGCCGGACCACTTCAACCTCGGGCAGTTCAGGCAATCTTCCTCCCACCTATAGAAAAACCGGGGCTACCCTACCATCATAGGCAGGTAGCCCCGGTGACCAGGGTCGTATACGCTGGGCCTAGCCCTGGGAAATTTTATGGAAGGCTTCTTCAGCGGCCATACGCTCAGCCTCTTTCTTGCTGGTACCCTTGCCAGTACCCACGACTTTTCCAGCCAAGAGAAGTTTGGCCGTGAAACGACGGGCATGGTCTGGGCCAGTGCCTTCCACCTGATAGACAGGTTCACCTGTTCCCTGGGCTGCTGCGTATTCCTGGATCTCAGTCTTCCAGTCGCGTCCCGTGTTCAAGGTCTTGGTATCGTCCAGCATGGAGGCCATATGATGGAGCACCAGCTCGTGGGCCTTAGCCGGGCCATGAGCGATATACACGGCACCGTAGACTGCCTCCATAGTGTCTGCAAGGATTGAATCCTTATCAGCACCGCCGGTCTTCTTCTCCCCCTTACCCAGACTGATACAGGGCCCCAGCTTCAAACGACGGGCAAGATCAGCCAGGGTACGGGTAGAAACCACCACATGGTGGCGCTTCACCAGCTCCCCTTCCTGCAGGTCAGGGAACTTTTTGTACAGTTCTGAGGCAACAGCCAAAGACAGCACAGAGTCACCCAAGAACTCTAGGCGTTCATTATGCGGGATGCCACCATTTTCGAAGGAGAAGGAACGATGAGTCATTGCAAGCTGAAACGTCTCGGCATCGATATCGCTGCCGAGACGTTTCAGAAACTCTTGTGATGCAGAGTTAGTCATAACGCTAGAAATTAGGCGTCAGCTACCTTGCGGCCCTTGTACTCGTAGAAGAGTTCGTTGCCGGCTGAGTCAGTCACGAGCTTTGCCTGGTGGGGCAGGGAGTAGGTGACGCGACCGTTTTCAACGGTCTTAACCAGCTGGGGCACTGAAGCCTTCCACTGTGAGCGACGGGCACGGGTGTTAGCACGGGACATTTTCCGCTTGGGAACAGCCACAGCTATCTCTTTTCTCTTGTTGCTTTATAAGTTTTATTTGTCGTTCGCATCGAGCAGCGCTGATAGCGCGTTCCACCGGGGGTCGATGACCTCATGGTGGTGCTCAGGGTCGTCCTCTAGGTGTGCGCCGCATTCGGTGCACAGGCCCTGACAGGAGTCACTGCAAACAGGTTGGAACGGCAGTTGAAGAATCACTGCGTCCCGCAGCGCCGGTTCGAGATCAATTTCATCGTTCTCTACGGCGTACTGCTCATCTACTTCATCTTCGGGGCCACCTTCAGGGGCCTTCTCGAAAACAAAAAGCTCTTGAACATCGGCTGTAACATCAAAGTCAACCGGGTCGAGGCAGAGGCTGCATTCACCGGAAACGGTGACAGTTGCAGTACCAGATACCAAGATACCATCTGAAACGGATTCTAGGCGAACATTGAGGTCAATGTCGCTACCTTCTTCCGCTTCAATCAGAGCATTGCCAAAGTCGCTTGGCGCAGGCAGAACTTCATCAAGGGTCTCCATTGCGCCCGGGCGATGAGCTAGATCTCGAACCGAGATCAAAAGGGGCGATGAATCTTTTCGTGAAATGACGAACTCCCTATCGAATGTTTTAAACCAAGTACCCATTTTAGGGTCTTAAGGCCCAGCGAATCAAGCACTATTATTTTTCAACCCTGTCTAGCTGACCACAAGCGCCCCAGCCCGCCCCATGGAGCAGACCCACCCTTACTCGGGGTAAAGGGCCCGTTGCACCGCCCGCGGCACAAAATCACGGACGTCCCCACCAAAACTAGCTACCTCTTTCACAATGGTAGAAGAGATGTGATTGTACTTAGGGTCCCCCGCAATAAAACTGGTCTCCACCCCGGCAATATGGCGGTTCATAGAAGCCATCGGCGCCTCATACTCATAATCGGCAGTATTCCGCAAACCCTTAACGATAAGAACCGAACCCTCTTCACGCACAAAATGAGCCAGCAACTCCCCCTCCGGGAGCACCTTGGCGCAGACCCCATCAAAGAGCGAAAAAGTTTCTTCCACCATAGCCACACGCTCTTCTAGGCTAAAGCGATAGGTCTTCTTAGAGTTATGAGAAACCGCGACAATCACACTGCCATAAATTTTGGCAGCACGAGTAATAATTTCAACGTGACCGTTATGGATAGGGTCAAAAGAACCGGGGCAGACAACCAATTGCATGACTCTAGGTTACAGTAGGTGCTTAGGCCTAAGATACTGCATGACACCCAGGTGATGAGGTCCTTCTCTTCACACTCTACTCCCCCCTGCCGCCACCCGGTTGCGCGCCTTCTCCCACTAAAACCTTAGGCTGTGCCCCAGCGGCCCGGTGAACTTGTAGGGTTCAGTGCCCCCTAGTTGCGGGCGTCCTTTGCCCGAATCAGGTCAAGAGCAACCAGACCACCCACAATAGCCAGACGCACCGGCTCAGGGGCACCGGGATCAAAGGTTACTCCGTAACGGCTCTTACCGCGCAGCCCAGCCATCAGGCCACCCCACTGGCGGGCAACATGAGCCGCAACGTGGCCATTGACCGTGATGTTGAAATCGTACTCGAAGAGACTACCCTCTAATTGCAGGGTGAGGCCGGGCAGCTCAATGGCCAGGCGTTTACGCATGAAGGAGAACTGCTTTTGTACGTGAGCGAAAAGAGAGCCGTCAGGGTTGTGCAGTTCGTAGCGGTCTAGGCCAAGATCAAAAGGGTCAATAATTTTAAGCAGAAGGTTTCCGTTGCCGTCCACCAGGTCAAAGGTGCGATTACCCTTCAACAGCCTGCCCGCCGTTGAACCAGTGGTGAGCACCCGGCCCAGCACCTGCCCACCCTGGCTTTGAAGCTCAAAGTCGTTGCTCATAAAGCTACGGGTCTGCTGCACCACCAGGGTGTTTTCGGTTAGCAGAGGTAAGGGCGACTGCTGGCTGATTTCAGGGGTTGGCTGGGGCTGATAACCAGATTCGTTGATATTCTCACTCATCATTCCGCCCTAACACCGACAGGCTCCACGTAGTAGAGCACAGTTTCCCCGTACTTTTTCTCAGCAAACTTTTCCAGCCCCTGCGGCCAGGCAGGCTCATCGGTACGAGAGGCCCGTTCCACAACCACCACAGCCCCCTCCGTCAGGCGAGGGGCCAGCAAGGTCAGCAGCTCTTCAAGCTCACTGTTAGTCACCGCGTAGGGTGGGTCAATAAAGACCAGATCCCAGGCAGACGCCCCCGCGCCCAGGTAGGTGCGGGCCGTCATCTTATGCACCCGGGCAGTGCCGCTGGTGCTCTTACCCACAGCAGCAATATTCTTCTCGATGACGGCAGCCGCCTTGGGGTAGTGATCCACAAAATCTACGTGGGCTGCCCCGCGTGAAAGAGTCTCACACCCTAAGGCACCTGAGCCACCAAAAAGGTCAAGGGCACGCACGCCCTCTAGCATGTTGTAGGTGTCTAAGCGGGAGAAGAGGGCTTCTTTCACCCGGTCTGTGGTGGGGCGGGTGTTATCACCAGGCACGTTGGCTAGGCGCAGGCCACCTGCGGCTCCTGCAATAATGCGACTCATAGGGCTGCGCTCCGCTCCTAGGGGTAAGGGTATGAACTGTTTTAAGGGTACCGGTAGGGTCAAGAGGAAGAAAGGTAGGGCTGGGTGCAGGCTGACCAGTGACGAGTGCTCAAGGTAGTCAAAGGGGCACCTTTATTTACCGCATTTATTCTGTTTTATCCGCAACTAGTTGCGGATAAAACAGAATAAATGCGGGGGTTTCGACCGGCCGCTGTCCTGACTAGCCGCGCCCCAGCGTCCTGATCAGCCCCGCCCCAGGAAGGCTTCACGGTCAGCATCCAGGGCCCGGTCTATCGTGCGAGCCAAATCGGGGTGCTTAGCCAGGGTGGGGTCAGCCTCAATGATGCTAAAAGCATCGTGCCTGGCTCGTTCGATGAGCTTGGCATCAGTTAGGGCCCGCAGAAGTTTCAGCGTGGACTTCTTTCCCGACTGGGCAGCCCCTAGAATATCGCCTTCACGGCGCTGCTCTAGATCAACCCGTGATAGTTCAAAACCGTCGGTGGTGGCCGCTACCGCAGCTAGTCGTTGCCGGCTGACGCCGTCCGCCGCTTGCTGGGTGACTAGCAGGCAGGTGCCCGGTAAGGAGCCTCGGCCAATGCGTCCGCGCAACTGGTGCAGACCAGAGATACCGAAACGATCAGCATCCATGATAATCATGAGGGTTGCATTGGGTACGTTCACGCCCACCTCAATCACGGTGGTAGAAACGAGCAGGTCAATATGCCCGGCAGAAAACTCGGTCATAACCCGGTTCTTCTCTGCGGTGTCCATACGCCCGTGCAGCCCTGCAATGCGCACCCCGGCCAGGGCCGGTAGCCCCTCTAGCTCTTCGAGGGTGTTCTCTACTGAGGCTAGTGAGCCGCGGGCGCTCTGCCCCGCTGCCACCTGGGACCCCAAGCCGGGCCCCTTCCTCTGCCCAGGAGCTGAGCCGGTAGCTGCCCCCAGGCCGAAGAGGGTTTGACCGGCCTCAGCGTCCGTGGGGGTGTCTGACCCACCAATTTTAGGTACGACCACATAGACCTGGTGCCCTGCATCAATTTCTTCGCGGGCCCTAGCCCAGATACGCTCAGCCCAGCGGGGGTGCTCTGCCAGGGGCACCACATGGGTAGTAATTTTTTGGCGGCCAGCCGGTAGCTGGTCAAGCACTGAGGTGTCCAAGTCACCAAAGACGGTCATGGCCACGGTACGGGGGATGGGGGTAGCGGTCATGACCAGCCGGTGAGATAACTCCCCGCCGGGCCCACGCAGGGCATCGCGCTGTTCAACACCGAAACGGTGCTGTTCATCGACAACAACTAGCCCCAAATCGGCGAAAGTAACAGAATCCCCCAGCAAGGCGTGGGTGCCAATAACAATATCTGCTTCACCCGATGCGATAGCCAGCAGAGCCTCCCGCTTAGCCTTGGTTTTGAGGGAAGCAGTAAGTAACACAACGCGGACGCCCGCACCCGGCTCTGCCTGCGGGGCCAGCATCTGCCCAAGAATCTCGCACACTGACCGGTAGTGTTGTTCCGCCAGCACCTCAGTGGGCGCCAGCATCGCCGACTGGGCGCCATTATCGGCCACCTGCAGCATAGCGCGTAGAGCCACCACGGTTTTACCCGAACCTACATCCCCCTGCAACAGACGGTTCATGGGGGAAGAACTGGCTAAATCGGAGCGAATTTCAGTACCAACAGCCTCCTGCCCTTCAGTGAGCTGATAGGGCAGGGCCGCAAGCAGGGCATCAGCAAACCCACCGCTCGTATAGGGGCGGGCTAGGGTCTGGTGGGCAGCGCGGGCAGCACGGATACGCGCTAAGGCAGCCTGCAGCACGAAGGCCTCCCGGTAGCGCAAAGAATGGTGGGCTGCCCGCCAGGTTTCTTCAGTATCGGGGGTGTGTACGGCCCGGTAGGTCCACTCCAAAGAAGGGATTTTGCGGCTCTTGCGCACGGTAAAAGGTACGGGGTCTTCAAGCTCTTTGAGGTTGATGCGCTCAATGAGGGTCTCAATGGCGGTGGCCACCTTATCGGTGGGGAATTTGGGGTTGGCCTTATAGACCGGGATAGGTGCGGACGCCCGCGCAGCAGCCCGCTCAATAGCTTCAGCACTAGCACCAGTGGCGGCGGTTAGTTCCTTCCCCGCAATGACAGCGTAGTGGGGGTTAGTTAGGGTGAGCTCACCCCGGTAGGAGCCGACCTTGCCGGAGAACATGACCTGATCGCCTTCGTGAATCTCACGCGCTGCTGTCCAGGCGTTGAAGAAGCTAAGAGTCATGGTGCCCTGGGCAGTCAGGGAGTAAGGCTCAGGGGCGTAACCACCAAAGATATCCCCCATCTGATAATGAGGCGCACCCGGTGCGGCGCCCGGCATCTGAGACTCTGTGTACCCCCCTGCGCTACCGTGCAGGCGGGGGTTGGTGTAGCCCCGCGTGTAGGAGGCTGGTGGGGCAGCTCCCCGGTAGGCGTTAGGGTTGGTGGGCTGGCCGGTGGGAGCTAGAGGGTCTGGCTGGCTTACCTGGTTTGGCTGATTTAGCTGATCTAGCTGATCTAGCTGATCTAGCTGATCTAGCTGGTCGGTGATAGTAATTTCTGTAATGGACCCGCGGCGGGAAGCCATCTGCCGGGTGCTCACACGCACCACCTGAGCAACGATAGTGGCCTCAGTGCCCTCCACCAGGGATGAGAAGGGGGTGAGTTCGCCACGGGGCAAATACTTGCGGGGGTAGTGGTCTAGGGCCTGCCCTACCGTTTCGATACCCAGATGGGTTTTGAAGGACTTAG
>JAXFPK010000115.1:0-6536 GCA_034179845.1 Rothia sp. (in: high G+C Gram-positive bacteria)
CAAAAGCCTGCATACGTTCTGGGGTAAAGTACTTATCGTTGATCGCTCTGAAAGCAGTGTGTTCGGGCGCGTCCATTCCGTTGGGGACCGCTATGTGGCGGGTCGACACCCGGTTAGAGAACAGTTCAGGATGTTCAAGGGCATACCGGACATCCTCATTTTTGAAGAGGGTGTAGCCCATAAATTCATCGTGAGCAACAGGGCACCGAGCGCGCATAGAATCGTAGGCTGCGATCTGGTCTTCTTGCACTTCGGGCGAGCGGGAGTTCCAGTCGTAGTGTGTTTCGTCAACGTGTTGAGCCATGATTCTCCCCTGACATAACGGTCATTGGTATTAGGTATGCAAATTACTGCTGTTTTGAACCTATCAGAAGTCATACAGCAAGCGCACCTACCTCGCCCGTCTACTCAACCACACAGGTGCGTGGGCAGGAGCATAAACAGGGGCTTCACAGGGGGCGGGTTTCGAGCACCCCGGGTTTCCCCCGCAGTTAAACGTAAAACCCCGCAGTTAAGTGCGGGGTTAAGTGGATCTTGGACCTCAGGACGGCGGGCAGTCTAGCGCTTCTGGTAGAGGGCCTTCTTCTGGAACTTAGGGTCAGAAGTGACCAGCATGCCCAGGGAACGGAAAATTCCCTCATCAACTGAACCTAAGATCGTGGTGGTGTGGACGTCCGCCCCACGCAAGTTCTTAATCTGCTCAAGGGCAGCGCGGGCGTCCTCATCATGTGCCGCCGAAGTTGAGAGGGCAATCAGCACCTCGTCAGTATGCAGGCGGGGGTTCTGACTGCCCAGATGCAGGGTTTTCAGGTGCTGGATAGGTTCCAGGGCCTCTTTAGAGAGCAGGTGCTTGGCGTCGTCCAGACCAGCCAGGTGCTTGAGCGCATTCAGCAGGGCAACAGCCGAGCAGCCCAGCAAATCAGTGGTCTTGCCGGTAATAATAGTGCCATCAGCTAGCTCAATAGCCGCACCGGGGGCACCGGTGGTCTCTTCGCGCAGGCGGGCGGGGGTAACCACCGGGCGGTCAGTTTCCTTAATACCAGCCTTAGCCATGACCACAGCAGCACGATCTGACTGGGTAGAATCCAGCCCGCCGCGGGCCTCATCCACCAGGGCCTTGAAATAGCGGCGAATAATCTCCTGCTCAGAAGCATAACGGCAGGCAGCATCATCAGTAATACAGTTACCGGCCATGTTCACACCCATATCAGTGGGCGACTGGTAAGGGGTGGTGCCGGTCATCTTCTGCAAGAGCACCTTCAGCAGGGGAAAGGCCTCAACGTCACGGTTGTAGTTGACGGTAGATTCACCGTAAGCAGTCAGGTGGAAGTGGTCAATGACGTTAGCGTCATCAAGATCAACGGTAGCGGCCTCATAGGCCAGGTTAACGGGGTGCTCCAAGGGCAGGTTCCAGATGGGGAAGGTCTCAAACTTAGCGTAGCCTGCCTTCACACCGCGCTTGTTCTCGTGGTAGACCTGCGACAGGGCAGTTGCCAGCTTACCTGAACCGGGGCCGGGGGCCGTCACCACCACCAGGTCACGGGTAGTTTCAGCGAACTCGTTGCGGCCCAGGCCCTCTTCGCTGACAATCAGGTCAGTGTTGGTGGGATAACCCGAAATAACGCGATGACGCGAAACTTTTAGACCCAGGCGCTCCAGGCGTTGCTTGAAGGCAACAGCCTTGGTGTTGTCGTCCTCCATCTGGGTGAGCACCACATGCTCGACCAGGAAGCCGCGGTCACGGAAAACATCGACCAGGCGCAGGACGTCGTCCTCGTAAGTGATGCCCAGGTCAGCACGGATTTTATTGCGCTGCAGGTCCTTGGCGTTCAGGCAGATCAGGATCTCCACTTCGTCGCGGATTTGCTCCAGCATCGCAATCTTATTATCGGGCGTGAAGCCTGGCAGCACACGGGAGGCGTGCATGTCGTCAAAAAGCTTGCCACCCATTTCGAGGTAAAGCTTGCCACCCATTTCGAGGTAAAGCTTGCCGCCGATTTCTTCGCGGCGCTCCTGAATGTGTCGAGACTGCATCTCGATGTACTTCTCACGGTCAAAACCAATTTTGTTCACCATGGAATTCAAGCCTATCAAGACCATGTGTGCAAGCGCTCGCGCCTCGACCGCGTGGCGGCGGTGAGAGCGGGCACGCTTTAGTGTTCTAGATGAAGTAGCCGCTCAGGGTAATCAGTAAAGATACCAGTGGCGCCCCAGTTCTTCAGCTCATTGGCGCGGGCGGGGCTATTGACCGTCCAAATATTAACCTCGTACCCGGCATCGCGCACATCACGCACCCGCTGGCAGGTCGCATCAGCATCAGACAGGTGCGCCGCAGACGCCTGCATCAGCTCAAGCATGGACCGCCACCCCGGCTGAAACATGCGGCGCTCAAACAAAGCACCCACCACATACTGCGGAGCCAGACGCTTAAACTCAGCCAGCAAGAGGTGATTAAAAGAAGAAACAATCACCTCACGGCCCGGGTGCAGCCGTTCCAGCTCCTCAATCACCCGGCTCACCAGAAGACGCGAGCGCACCGCACCCTGCTCATTCGTTTTCAGCTCCACATTCAGGTTCAAACCCCGCTCATTCGCCAAATCGACAAGCTGCCGCAAGGTCGGCACCGCCTGACCTGCTGTTGCGGCTGAAAACCAGGCGCCGGCGTCCGCACCCTGCAACTGCACGGCAGTGTAATCGTAGACGGACCCGGCCAGGTTAGTGGTGCGCCGCAGCTGCGTATCGTGCAGCAGGACGGGGGTGCCGCAGGCTGCCACATCAACATCAGTTTCAACCCAGGTCGCCCCAGAATCTGCGGCTGCGGCGAAAACGGCAAGCGTGTTTTCAGGGTAAGTTCCGGACGCCCCGCGGTGAGCAAAAATACGCATGGCACCAGTATGGGGCAGGGAGGTTAACCAGCATGGGGCCAGGGGGTTAACGGGAGGTTCCCACTGGGCAAAGTTCCCCCGGCGCTAGCGTGAGGCTGTGCAGGGTTCCTTGGGCTGTGTGCAGGGAAAACTGTGCACACAGGCTCAGAAGCCTGCACAGGTCGGATACGGCTCTCAGGAGAACAGCTGGCTAAGAGCCACTAAAGATCTCACGAATACGTTCCCGATATACCTCAGCCAAGCTGAAGTCAGCAGCACCAGGACTAGGAAAGGGCAGGGAAAGGACGCCGATGCGGCTCCAGCCCTCGGACTTTTGGGGCTGCCCCTCTATTCCCTTGATGCCATAACCCGGAGGTGCCAGGAAGAGAGAGGAAACCTTGTTGCACTGAGATCCTCCGCCGGACGTCTTTTGCTCGACCTCCAGCTCTGGATAGACCAAGAATGCGCTGCACCCCATCCGGTAGGAGTAGGTAGTGAGCTGGTACTGGTCACTCATACTGGCCTGAGTAATAGACTCCTTAGGGAACTTATACTTGGCGTCAAACACCGTGGTCTTCTGCTGGGCAGTAACGATTAGGTCAGGTGTTTTGGGGGTAACGAAAGCGCTCTTCTTACCGTCGTAGTAGAGATAGAGTTTCTTTTGCTCATCCACCGTAGCCTCATCGACGCTTTGCCGCATGTAACCAGCAACAATCTTTTCCCACAGGTCGCTGGTGGTGTATTTGATGTTGGCGATGACACCCCCCTCCGTGAGGGGTTCTTCAACGCCGATCCCGAAGTTCTCGCTGATCATTGCCCGCCCCAGGAAATAAGCCTTCTTCAAGTCTGCGCTCAAGCGAGCTAGGTCATTAGCGGCGATGCCGCTCGTCAGGAGTGTTGACGGCTGAACCAGGCGGACGTCTCGAATGTGGGCATCAACTTCAACAGCGGCGTCCAGGGTTCTTTGGTTGTTGCTGGTGGCAGCAAGCTGGGTGGCGGCGCGAATGACCTGCCAGATGTAACTATCGGTTGTGAGAGCATCAAACTCACACAGGATAGGCATGCGTCGCTGGACTTTACGGTCAACGAGCCCTCTTGGCACCATGCGTCCCCGCACAAACCCCAGCTCTTCCTGAATAGGTAAGAAGGTGGGTTTACGGTGGCGAACAGCTTCAAGGGCGTAACGGACGAACTGGGCGTAAAAGACTCCACGCATAGCAGGAATATGGGGGAAGAGTTCTGTACCTGCTGGTGGGAAGTCGCGGTGACCGGCAACCCTGCTGGGGTGCTGGTCGTAGTGGGAGAGCATGTCCCACATAAGCTTGGCGTGGTCGTCCTCTAAGGGCTTGAGTTCGACTTTGTGATGGTCTTTTCCGGGTTGCGTGACTTCCTGCCAGAGAGGGTCTACCTCGCCGTCTTCCCTGTCGTCTTCCTCACCGTGTTGTTTTACTTCTGATACAAGCTCAGTTTCTTGGGTTTCTTCTTCAAATTCAGTTGAGTTTGGGGTGGCGGCAGCTAGGCATTTAGCCCACTCGTCCGGAAGTTGGAGGGTGTCCATCTCGTAGAGATAGCTGTGCCAAGTATCTTTCCCCTCGTGCTCTGAGGTGCTGAGGTCTGGGAGGGTGCGTAGGAGCTTATAGTCTGACCAGATTTTGGGGAGGACGTGCAGGGTAAGGGTGGTTGGGCCGGTGGGGTTTTCTTCCCCCACCAGCCTCAGCACGGTGATTCCGACACCGTTGCCCTTCCCGCTCACACGGAAATAGCGGTAGGCGGTCATGACTACTGGTCGCCCTGGCTATTTTCAGAATCAGTGTTGTCAGAAACCTCGTTCTCAGAGTCACTGCCCCCGTCGAGTGTTGGAGATTTACCTTTATCTTCTTTAACGATGGGACGGCGACCCAGCCCCTTACCTTCATAGTCAAGTTTCTTGTCGTTGTACGCCTTAAGTTTTGGAAGTCCAATCTTTTCTAGGACATCTTCCTTGACATTGAAGGTAAAGATAATCTCTAGGAGCTGGGTAATGAGAGCTTTGGCGATAGCTTTCGCGTCGCCGTCTTTACCGAAGAAGTAGGCGTGTCCCAGGCGGGCGTCAGGGCCAACCTTTGAGCCTAAAACTTCATTTGCATGTATGAACCAATCAGCCACTAAATCAACTGATTTACCCTTATCACCTGAAAGCTCCAAAGCCGTGAGCAGTTTATCCCTATCATTCATGGGCTCCTGGGTAATCCAATGGAAGCGACGACGCAGAGCCAGGTCAATGGTGCCCACGGAACGGTCAGTGGTGTTCATGGTGCCCAGGACGTGCAGGTTAGAAGGGACCGCGAGTTTACTAAACTCAATTCCCTGCTTAATAATAGGATTTTGCAGGCGGACATATTCGGCAGACTTCCCATCTTCGGTGGATGGAATCGTTGTCTCTGAGGAGAAGAGAGCA
The DNA here is from genome assembly GCA_034179845.1 of Rothia sp. (in: high G+C Gram-positive bacteria). Lineage (GTDB taxonomy): Bacteria > Actinomycetota > Actinomycetes > Actinomycetales > Micrococcaceae > Rothia. The sequence continues at coordinate 5,302 of JAXFPK010000115.1, forward strand.
CCATATTGGTAAGCTTTCAAAGGATATTTTTCGCTCTTAGCAACTTGTCCGTCTGCTGATTCGTCAGCACCCAAAGAAGTTACTTTAGGTTTATTTTCTGTTTCAAAATTTTCATCTTCAGGAGATTTAGTGGTGAATTTACTGAAGTCCACACGTTTTGAATCTTCGATGACCAGCATGAGGTCGCCAAAGACTCGGGAGGTGTTTGCGCGATTGATTTCGTCAATGAAGAGTAAGAATTTCTTATCTGGGTTGGCGGCTGCTCTGTTGCACATCTGTACGAAGATGCCCTCTTGAGTTACAAATTCTCCTTCGCCTTCCTTTTTCGTAAAGTTCGGACGAATACCGGAAACAAACTCTTCATAAGAAGTGGAGGGGTGAAGGACAACAACCTCAATCTGACTGCCGTTTTCACCATACTCCCCGCTTTCACGCAGTTTCTGAAGCATGTGAGACTTGCCAGAGCCGGCAACACCTTCCACGATGGCATTTTTCTGGAATTTCAATAGATCAACCATCTCCATCACAGATTCTTCCTCCTCAGGGAGTCTTCCCGCTGTCTTTAGATCACTTTTAAAAATCCCATCTTTAGGATTCCCATTAGCATCTGTTTTTAATTTTGCACTTATCATTATTGAATCCAAATTATCTGAGAATTGACTGTAGTTTTCAAACATTTGAACAAGGTTTTTGACCACACCAGGGGCAGAGTTAGTCGAACTATAGGGAATATCTAAATTCGATTCCTTACGAATATCATCATATACCCTGAATAAATACGCACCTGAATACTCTTCTCTCAAGTTTTCCAGAGACTCCCGAATTTCGTGAGAAAACCTAATTGAAAACTCATCATATTCCGGAATACAGTACTTCTTCATGCCAGACCCAGAATCCTGAAAGGTATTAAAACGCTTTATAAACTCCTTCGCAGAAAGGGACTCTGCAGGAAATTTTGTTATAAAGTAACTTCGATCTTGATCAATTGTTGGATGCTTATAACTTTTCTGGCTTTTTCCCTCCTTCATATGGTTATCTATATTTTTGTTGCAAAATATAAAATCTTTTCTCAACTATTTCTCCTTTTGCTTAAAAATGAGGCTTATTCAAAAGTAGACACGCACCCCACACCCACCAACTAGACAACGGCCCCACCCGCGGCAAAAATATGAGCGTTAAATCTCTACAAATAACCTCAAGCCATACCGGACAAGACCGTTGCTACACCAGCGTAC
>JAXFPK010000161.1:0-4825 GCA_034179845.1 Rothia sp. (in: high G+C Gram-positive bacteria)
CGACGACGCTTACCCCATCGTCAAAACCCACGTACAGGCCTTTGAAGAATGGGACTTCGACGCCATCGTGGCCCCCTCAGGCTCCTGCGTGGCCTCCCTGGGGCATCAGCAGCCCATGATTGCAGAGCGTGCAGGCGACGAGGCCACCGCCCGCGCCGCAACCTCACTAGCTGCCCGCTCCTTCGAACTCTCCCAGTTCCTCATCGACGTCTGCGGCATCACCAACGCCGCAGAACAGCTAGGCTCCTACTTCCCCCAGAAAGTCACCTACCACTCCTCCTGCCACGGTATGCGCCTCCTCGGCTTGGGCACCCGCCAAGAAGATTTAATCCGCACCGTTGAAGGCCTGGAATACACCCGCATCGACGGGCTTGACCAGTGCTGTGGCTTCGGTGGCACCTTCTCCTTCAAGAACGCAGACACCTCCGGGGCCATGGTCAACGACAAGGTCGAGAACATTGAAGCAACCGGAGCCTCCGTCTGCACCGGTGGCGACTCATCCTGCCTAATGAACATCGGCGGGGCGCTCTCCCGCAAGAAATCACCCGTGCAAACCCTCCACTTTGCAGAGATTCTTGCATCCACCAAGGAAAACCCGCTCACCGTCACCGGTCCCGTAGCTGTTACCGCAGGAGGTAAGTAAAGCCATGTCCACCACCGCACTCGGTATGCCCAAGGTCCGCCACGGCGTCGGTAACATCTTTGAATTCGAGCCCTTCCCCGAATACGCAGAGAAGGAACTCCAGAACGAGCAGCTACGCGCCAACCTGGGCTTTGCCACCCACAAGATCCGCGATAAGCGCGCTGCTGTCATCTCAGAACTCTCTGACTGGCAGGATCTGCGCACCGCAGGTTCCATGATTAAACAAAAAGTCATGGCCAACCTCGACACCTACCTCCAGGAATTCGAAAAGAACTTCACCGCCCGCGGCGGCCATGTCCACTGGGCCCGCGACGCTAACGAAGCCAACGAAATCGCCCTCAAACTCATTCAGGCTGAAGGCGTCACCGAGGTCAACAAAATCAAGTCAATGGCCACCGCCGAGACCGGCCTCAACGAGTTCCTAGAAGAGCACGGCATCTACGCCATCGAAACCGACCTGGCCGAAGAGATCGTGCAGCTAGGCGATAACGACCGCCCCTCCCACATTCTGGTGCCCGCAATTCACCGCAACCGCACCGAAATTCGCGACATCTTCCTCAAGAAGATTGAGGGCGTAGACCCCAACCTCAGCAACGACCCCTCAGAACTGGCGGACGCCTCCCGCTACCGTCTGCGTGAAAAGTTCCTGACCAACAAGGTCGCTGTCTCCGGCGTGAACTTCGGTATCGCCGAAACTGGCACCATGACCATCGTAGAATCTGAGGGTAACGGCCGCATGTGCCTGACCCTGCCCGATACCCTCATTACCTTCATGGGCATCGAAAAACTCCTGCCGACCCTGCAGGACCTTGAGGTCTTCACCCAGTTGCTACCCCGCTCCTCCACCGGTGAGCGCATGAACCCCTACACCTCCATGTGGACCGGTGTAACCCCCGGCGATGGCCCCCAGAACCTGCACGTTATCCTCATGGACAACGGCCGTACCGCAGCCCTAGCAGACCAGGTAGGCCGCCAGGCCCTGCACTGCATCCGCTGTTCAGCCTGCATGAACGTCTGCCCCGTCTACGAACGCGCAGGTGGCCACGCCTACGGTTCCACCTACCCCGGCCCTATCGGCGCGATTCTCTCACCCCAGCTCGGCGGTATCGAGAACCAGTACAACTCCACCCTGCCCTACGCCTCCTCCCTCTGCGGCGCCTGCTATGAGGCCTGCCCCGTCAAAATCAACATCCCTGACGTGCTGGTTCACCTGCGCGGCAAGGCTGTTGACCACGAAAAAGCCCAGGGCGAATTCGCTGGCGGTAAGAAAGACCGCCACGTGCAGATGGACACCATGATGTTCACGGCCAAGAAGCTCTTCAGCTCAGGTGCACTCATGGGCCTAGCCACCAAGGGCCTGCCCGCCTCCAAACTCATTACCGGTAAGAAGGGCAAAATCACTAAGCTGCCCGGTATCGTTGGCGGCTGGACCGAATACCGTGACATCCCCGCACCCCCCAAGACCTCCTTCCGCAATGAGTGGAAGAAGGAACGCGGCCCCGCACCCAAGCGCGTAGGTGGTGCACGCGTGGACCTTCAGGCTGTCATCGCCGCTAACCAAGCCAAGCTAGCAGAAGCCCACGCCAACGCCGAAGCCGCTAACCCCATCGCCCCCAAGGAGGCCAACTAATGTCTGATGCAAAAGCAGAAATCCTAGGCCGCATCCGCGCCTCCCTCTGGGACAACCCCCAGCCGGCTGAGCCCGTCCGCGCCTACCGCCGCCAAAGCGACAAGGGCACCGAAGAAATCATCGAGATGCTGGTAGACCGCCTAATCGACTACAAGGCAAACGTCTACCACGAAACCGAAGAGACCATCGCCGCCCGTGTGGGGCAGCTGCTAGGTAAGTCTGCCCGCTACGTGGTGCCTACCGGCCTCAAGGCCGAATGGCTACCCGAAGATACTGCTGCCCGCTCCCGCGTGGTTGACTCCGGTAACGCCCAGAAGCCCGGTGCTCTCTCCGTGCGGGAACTGGACGCAATTGACGCTGTGGTGACCTCCTCAACCGTCTCCTGCGCTGAGACTGGCACTATCGCCCTGAACAGCACTGAGACCGAAGGGCGCCGAGCCATCACCCTGGTGCCTGACCACCACATCTGCGTGGTGCCCGTTGACACCATTGTGGAGCTGATTCCTGAGACGGTGGCTCGTCTGAACTTCGATAAGCCCGTCACTTGGATTTCAGGCCCCTCAGCGACCTCAGACATTGAGCTGATTCGTGTTGAAGGTGTGCACGGGCCCCGAACCCTGGACGTCATTATCCTCAAGTAGGTTACCTGCCTTCCCCCTGGGCCGAAGGGCCTCTACCTTTGGGCTTTTCCCCGTGAGCCGTGTTGACCACAGACCCGGCTCATGGGGAAGAGTTCTTTAAAAGAAGCCTCTGCCGTGAAGGCCCCTCGTCGGCTGAAAGGAGAAATATTACTGGCTGCTTTCTCAGGAACTGCTAGGCTAAAGCAGGTATCTGTTGAGGAGTATTGCGTGACTGACCTAAAGAAGGCAGGCCGTGTCATCGGCATTGACCTGGCCCGGTGTGCCGCCCTAATCAGCATGTTCATCGCCCATACGGCTCCTAGCGGTGGGCCCGGTGGCGTATTAAACCTGAGCGAATTTCTTGCTGCCCCCCTCTTTGCCTTCTTGCTAGGGGCTGGGGCCTTATATTCGTCTCAGCGGATGAGCTTCCCCGCTCTCTTTGCCTCATCGGTAGTGCGAGCTATCGCCCTAATCGCTCTAGGCCTCTACATTGGAACTTGGGGTGCCCAGGTAGATATTGTGCTGGAATACCTGGGGCTGTTGAGCCTGCTCATGGCCCCGCTAGTCTTCCTGCCTTCGTGGGTGCTGATTATCCTGGCTGTAGGTAGCTGGTGGTTCGCCGCGTCCGCCCGAACCTTCTTCCAGCCCCAGGCTATCCAAGCTGCTATGGAGGGCAGCTATACCGCCTACCTCTATGAGTGGATGTTCACCGGCTATAACTATCAGGTCTTTACCCTGCTGGCTTATGCCTGCATAGGGGCTGTGCTCTCCGCCTTAATTGAGCGCTGGGGTGTTTGGGGTGATGTGGCCCTGGCTCTTCTCGGTAGCCTGGTTACCGGTGGCCTTTTCTGGTACTCCCGCTTTGCCGTGGCAGAATTCTTACCCTATACCTCCAGCCGCTTAGAGATTGCCTTTAGCCTGGCAGCCTGCCTAGCTACCCTTGGGTGGTGTTGCCTGCTGGCGCGTACCCTCGCCGGACGGGAACACCTGGCCGGTGCCCTGCTGGGGGCTGGGCGTATGACCCTTTCCCTCTATGTGCTTCAGATTGCTGTTCTGGCCCTCTACTCCAACTACGCTCCCACCTACGGGCTACCTGCCGCCGATGACTCCTGGGCCATGATGGTCGGCCTCATTCTCGGTGCCCTGCTCTTTGCCTGGGTATGGCAACGCCTGCTGGGGTACACCGTCCTGGGCCGGGGCCCGCTAGAGACTCCTTTAGCTTGGGTCTCTGGAAGAAGCTAGACTCTCAGCATGCATCATTTTTCGTCAGAAACCGGCCCTGTTAGAACTGGTTCCTCTTCATGCTCCTGGGGGCAGATTACCCTGGCTGTCCTGCTGGCTCTGGCCTGGCTTGCCGTGGCAGGTATCGGCGGGCCCTACTTCGGCAAAATCTCTGAGGTCTCGACCAATTCCCAGACTGACTTTTTGCCCGCCTCTGCCGAATCTACCCAGGTGGTAGAGCAGCAGGGCGACTTCCTGGGTACCGACGCGGTGCCCGCCATTCTCGTCTTTGAAGCAGACGGCTCCCTCACCGGCTCCCACCAGACCTACCTGGAGGGCCTGACCGACCAGCTGGCGGCGTCCGGAACCTTCACCGGTGAAAGCTCCCCCGTGATTTACTCTGAGGACGGCCGGGCGGCAGAACTCATTCTCCCTATCTCCACTGATCTTGAAACCCGAGAGGTCGTTGACGGTATCCGGGCAGAGATAGCCCAGGCCCCCAAGGGACTTACCGGCTACGTGACCGGTCCGGCTGGTTTCTCTGCTGACCTGGTTGAAGCCTTTGGCGGTATCGATGGCATCCTGCTAGCGGTGGCCCTCATTGTGGTCTTTGTGATTCTGCTGGTGGTCTACCGCTCACCCCTGCTGCCCATCATCGTGCTGATGAGCTCCATGGTTGCCCTCTCCGGCGCTATCTTCGTCATCTGGCAC
>JAXFPK010000151.1:0-3228 GCA_034179845.1 Rothia sp. (in: high G+C Gram-positive bacteria)
GAGCGGGTTATCGCTCACATCAAGACTTGGCGGATTCTTCATACAGGGTTTAGGCGGCCGTTGGGGTTGTATGGGCGGGTGTTTGCGGTGGTGCGGGGGTTGGTGTTTTTGGCTGCGGGTGGGACTTTTGAATAAGCCTCACAGTCCTGGTAATTTGCAAGGATGATAAATTCTTGACACTCAAGGGGTAATCGATAACAAGAACAGTCCTGAATCTGATTATCAGTTCTTGGTGAAGACAATCAACTAACGCATGGAACCCAGCGAAGTACGACAAAAGATATGGTTTTTGCTGAATAAGCCTCCTTTTTGACTTATTTTATCCCCCTATCTTCTTCATCGGCTCACCTCACGGACGAGCCAACAGGCTCATTGAAGTTATCGCTAGCTTCGATGGAAAAGATTTTCTGATTTATCACGCAATGGATACAGGAAGAAGGACGTAGTCATGGATAAGAACCTCATTCACGATGAAGCCTACTGGGAACAACGAGCCGATGACGTGCTCAACGGTGGCTACACTCTGGACCCGGAAGGCGAACACCTTTACGATGAAGAAGCAGCCGAATCAGCAAAGGCACTCTTTAGAGAGCTTGCTGGTACCGATGACCCCGCTGAGCTAGCAAAGATGGCCCGCGGTCGTCGCAAGCTAGCAGACCAAAAAAAGAACCCCCTCACCGATGCTGCATCTACGACTTCCTGAAGAACTGAATGCAACCATCCGTGACCTTGCAGCCAAGCGCGGTGAGAGCACTTCAGAGGTAGCGCGCGAACTTCTCATCAAGGGTCTAGCAGCAGCATAAAATAACCAGTCATTGGCCGGTGTACCTACTCAGTAAGGAGTAGTTACACCGGCCACTGCCCCTGTGCCTCAAAGAAGCCACCGGCGCAAAAAACTCACCGAAGCCCAATACGATAAAACCTACAGCCACCTAGCCACCATCGGCATCAGCGAAACCCTCTCCCTGATTGAACAGGATATCGCTGACGGCATCATCGAAGAGGATGGCAACTACGCTCGCCTGCACTACATCATGGGTATCCTCGCGGCAATCATGGAAAACCCCGCCCACCTAGAGCGCACCTTGAAAATCGTTCTAGCCTTTGATGGCAACGTAGCAGCCGCCTCCAGGGCTCTGGGTATCGCCCCAAAGACCCTGCGGGATAATCAGGCCAACACTGTGCGTTTAGCTCAGGTTATCCACCGTGCGCTGGATGCTCATGAACGGTTAGCTGCCCAGGGTGGCACTGAGGCTGTTACCGTCGAAGACTTGCTTGACTGTCTGCCGGGTAAGGAGGCTAACCTGCCTGCTGGCTTTAGCGTACTGGTCTCGATGATAGCTACCGGAACAGACCTGAATGCCTCTGCGGTGGCCGCCCTTGGTGAACAGCTAGGCATCTCCCACTCCCCGAGCCGGGACTACTACAACCAGACCCTCAAGATGCTGTCTGTAGCTAAGCTGGTGATTGATAGGGGTCTGAAGATCCATAAACCTATGAATGTGTAACAGAAGCTCGTGTTTCTGCGGATACGCTTTGGCGGTTTAGCTGTGCTGGCCATAATTGGGTTAAGGTAATGGCGGCTCTTGCAGTTGGTTCTTCAGCAAGCTACTAAAACGGATTCCCTGGCATCTTAGACTATGAATCTGATGGGTGAGTGGGGGTCTAACTGTGCAGGATTTTAAGAGTAATGTAGAAGGAAACCATATCGTTTCATGTGATGTGAAATGATATGGTTTCCTTGTTTAACAGCGGAGAATGCTAATCCTTGTTCCTGCCGATGTTCTTCTGTAGATAGCCGAACCAGCCAAAAAAATTGAGTGCTAGTACGCAGGGTATTACATAGAGCAAGAGCCCGGTCCAGGAGAAGGTTATGTCCTCAGTGCTGTTTCTGACTAAGAGGTCTATGTTGAACTGAAGTCGTAGGAAGTAGATGAAAAGTCCTAGTGCTAGCCCAAAAATGTTCAATGGAACAAGGTGTTTCCAGAGGGTATCTTTCGAACGGGCTGTACTGCTCATTTATACCCTCAGATCCTTGCAAGCATTGACGATAGCTGTGTAACCTAGGACGCGTCCAAGAAGAAAGCCCATCTCTTTGCCCCATCTTTCTGTAACTATGTCTTGCATATTTTGCTGGCCTTGGTTATTGAGGATTTCGCTCATTCCTTGTGCAAACTCAGTAACTCCACCTATCACTTCAATGGCACTCCAAACCACTCCGATAGCTGTACCTCGCTTTACAAGCGTTGTAACAACAGCCTTTGCACAAGCGCTAGCTGCTCCAATGTCAATACTGGATGTAGTTGCCCCCCCCTAGCTAACGATGGGGAAACGGATGCTAGCAAGGCACCTTGAACGACTGGGGAATCATAGGGTAATTCTTTGAGGTGGTTTGGCAGATTATGGTAAGCGTTAACAACTTTTTGAAGTTCAATGGCAAGTTCATTTGCGTCAGCATCTAGCCCCTTTGCTTGGGCTTCAGCTCGTATTTCCGAAAGTGGTCTGTAGGGTAGGTTGGCAGGTGTTGACTGCTGCGTTGTTTCATTGGTGCTAACTAAAGCGGGTTGTGAGTGGTGCGTCGTTGCGTGTGCTGTGGGAATCAGACCCGCCATAAGGGTTAGGCTGGTCGTGGTGACTAGGAAGGTGCGGGTCAGCTTTGAAAGCATAATCACTCCAATAGATTGTAGGTACAGGACTTCGTTGTGATGTACATCCTAATTAATATCAGGTAGATGGGCTATATGCAAGTCTACTTATTGAATTATCACAGAAAAATGACTATATTGCTTTCATGTAATATCGCATCATTAGATATTATTTTGTGCCAATTGATCACGGGTGTGATGTGATGAAATATAAAACCATGTGATATGAAATGAAATCACATGATTTAACATCAAGTACGGCTACAAACAATTCCAAAAAACCACAGCAATAGCCCGCCGAAACCACCAGCTAAGTGCATATACCTCTACGAACCCCACAAACGTAGACAAAAGAGCACACTATGGCTAAAGCCCCCACCCGCTGCCCTGAACTGCTCCCCATTAGTTGGACTTGGGGTTGCCCGCAAATCGTGGACACGTAATTAAGCGGCTTTGGTGTTGGCCGCCTTTGTTGAGGCCTTCCCTTCGATAATCTAGCTCTCGAAGCTAACGGGTGAGACCATTCCGATGACCGAGTGCCGGCGCCGCCGATTGTAGACCACCTCAATCCAGTGGGCTACCG
>JAXFPK010000010.1:0-2301 GCA_034179845.1 Rothia sp. (in: high G+C Gram-positive bacteria)
CCACCTCTTTAGGCTACAAGGTAGCATTAGACTTGTCATCTATAGGTGAATAGTATGTACGGTGCCTAAAAAGCAGTAAAATTTTGAACCTTATAGTGGGATAGAACCATTCCCTCCAAACTCTAGCGTTCAACTGTTTAATGGTCAGTTGGGCATCACATATGCTGGACGTAATAGAGAAGAGGCAGCAGAGGCATGTCAGAATTCAACGTAGGGGAGCTACTCCGCGGGCAACCGGAGCGCTCTGCTGAGCCATCGCCGCCATCGTATACACCTGTGAAGAAAGTCCTTTTTGTCTGCACGGGCAATATTGCCCGTAGCGCGTCTGCGCAATACATTGCTGAGCAACTCTCCCCGCCCGAGTCTTCCTGGGTTTTTGATAGTGCAGGAACAGGTGCTGTCGTGGGCTCAGGTGTTGCCCCTCATATCGACACAGAATTAGAGGCTCGGGGCGTCGAATTTCATCATCACCGTGCCAAACAAATTACGAAGGATCTTCTGGCAGAGTCAGCATTGGTGCTGGTGATGGAAAAGGAGCACCTTAACTGGATTGTGCGGGAGTGGCCTCAGTACCGCCCCAAAGTGCACCTCTTGAAGCAGATGGCTCGAGTGAAAGACAGTGCCGGGCGCCGGGCTGACCCCGTGGCCTTTATGCATCAGCTAGACGAGGCACCATCGGGTAAAGACCAACTCGCGGACCCTTACCGTCAGGGGCCTGAGGCCGCTCGTATTGCGGTAGAAGAAGTTGAATCAGCTCTCACTAAAATTATCCCTTGGCTGGGAATATAAGAGTCCCAGGGAGACTTCTGGCGACACTCGGCCCCTATGCGTTTCGTTCTGCGCGCAAGTCTTGGTAGTATCGTTTTTTGTTCCCGCCTTTCTCTGTAGTGGCGAGGGAACAGTAATCCGCCATGGTGTAATTGGCAACACAGCGGCCTTTGGAGCCGTTATTCAAGGTTCGAGTCCTTGTGGCGGAGCTCACCCCCCCTTATATTGCAAGCTAAGAAGGGGAATCACTCGCTCAAGGAGTACCAACTCGTGACTGCTACCGCTTCAGGTCCGTCCGCTGTTATTGTTCTAGCTGCCGGAGCTGGAACCCGCATGAAATCCGCTACTCCTAAAGTAATGCACCCCATCGGGGGCCGTTCTATGGTCGAACATGCCGTCGCTGTTGCCCGTGAGCTTAACCCCACAAACCTTGCCGTTGTGGTGCGCCACCAGCGCGATAAAGTCGCTACCCACGTCACTGCGTTTGATGATCAGGTCACTATCGTAGATCAGGACGACATCCCCGGTACCGGCCGAGCAGTAGAAGTTGGTCTGCTGGGTCTGGACGCTGAAGCTGGAGAAATTGAAGGCACCGTTGTAGTGACCTACGGTGACGTTCCCCTCCTAAAGACTGAGACCCTGCGCAAACTCATTGCCTTCCACGAAGAAGGCAAGAACGCCGTTACCGTGCTCACCACTCACATTGATGAGCCTGGCTCTTACGGCCGTATTGTGCGTAACGAGAACGGCGAAGTTACCGCTATCGTAGAAGCCAAGGACGCAAGCCCTGAACAGCTTGCTATCACCGAAATCAACTCCGGTATCTATGCTTTTGACGCTCGCGTCTTGCGTGATTCTTTGACTCGCGTCACCACCGACAACGCCCAGGGTGAAAAGTACATCACCGATGTGCTCTCTATCGCCCGCGAGGACGGCCACCGCACCAGTGCTCTAGACATTGAGGACCGCTGGGAAGTAGAAGGCGCTAACGACCGTGTGCAGTTAGCTCAGCTAGGCCGCAAGCTCAACGATCGCATTACTCACGCCCATATGGTCGCTGGCGTAACAATCGTTGACCCTGAAAGCACCTGGATTGACGTTACTGTAACGATTGAAAATGATGTCACGATTCTGCCTGGTACCCACCTGCGCGGAACCACCCATATTGCTACCGGTTCAACTATCGGCCCCGATACTAGCTTGACCAATGTCAAGGTAGGGGAGAGCGTCACTATTTCCCGCACTGAAGGTTCTGATTCAGAAATCTCTGACGGCGCCACCGTCGGCCCCTTTGCCTACCTACGCCCCGGAACCAAACTCGGCTCCAAGGGTAAAATTGGCACCTTCGTTGAAACCAAGAACGCTGAGATTGGTGCTGGCTCAAAGCTACCGCACCTCTCCTACGCCGGCGATGTGACGATCGGTGAAAATTCCAATATTGGTGCAGCCTCAGTCTTTGTTAACTACGATGGTGTTAATAAGCACCGTTCTACCGTAGGGAGCAATGTTCGCATGGGATCAGACAACATGTAT
>JAXFPK010000040.1:0-19464 GCA_034179845.1 Rothia sp. (in: high G+C Gram-positive bacteria)
CACCAGGTTTTCCACAGGTTCCCCTGAAATATGCCCAAGAGCCTAATCTTCCTAGCATGGTGGCATGACTCAGCTCGAAAAACTCCACCAGAAACTACTGACCTGCCAGCAGCTGACTGCCCGTTACCCCAACCGCTATCAGCTAGATACCGCCATAGCCAGAGGCTTCTACCGGCGGGTGACTCGAGGCTTTTACCTGCACCGCACCGACTGGGAAAAACTAACCCCCCAAGAAGCCTATATGGCACGGGTGCTTGCACTGGCAGCGTCCTACCCCGGCATAATTTTCTCCCACCAGACAGCAGCCCTGCTACAGGGGCTACCCCTAGAAACCCTGCCTGAGACTGTGCATGTCTACTGCTACTATCGCACGCGAGCTAAAGACTACACCGTGCACCACGGGGAGTTGCACCTACCCACCGACACCACGGTGCTTGCCCCAGGCATCCGCATCACCAGCTTGGAACGAACCCTAGCTGACCTGGCCGAACAGCCCAGTAGGCAGAGCTACCGCATTAAACTCTAAAATTCTTGCAACTGCACAGTGGGGGAGGAGCCTGCTGAGGGGGTGGGGCTTTCACGCAACTATGTGTGGTTCTGTGGGCTTGCGGTACCTTGTGAGGTCATCAACGCGTAATCTAGCGGAGGTGTAAGCAAGTCCACGGGGTTAGGGTGCATCTGTTTCTAACCGGTATAGAGTATGCAGGTTAAAGGGGTATGCACAGGTATGACTAGGTGATATGCCCATATTCCGCCCCAGCAGACAGGCTGTGAAACCAAAAGAGCCACCGGCACCACCTGCCACCTTTACAGAGGCCTTTATACGGGGTTGGTTTCCATGAGTTTTATGTGTGACATGGTGATATTTTAGGAGGTGGAAAGCGCAAACAAGCGTACACAAACAATCGCGGAACACGCCTCCGCAGTGAAGGAACCCATACTCATGTGGCAGCAGGTCTATGACCCACTGAATAACCAGGCGCTCTCAGCCCTCGTAGCATCAGTGCCGATTCTCATCTTCCTCCTAGGGCTCACCGTCCTAAAAATGAAGGGCCTCCACGCAGCCCTCGTCTCACTTGCCTCAGCGGTAGCGCTCGCCGTGCTCCTCTTTGGCATGCCTTTCGCCTCATCACTCTCAGCTATCGGTTACGGCTTCCTTGCCGGTATGTGGCCCATTGGCTGGATTGTGCTCATGGCCGTCTGGCTCTACCGCATCACCGTGCGTGCCGGTAATTTTGAGGTGATCCGTGGCTCTATCTCCGCTATCTCCGCCGACCAGCGCATCCAGGTGCTCCTGATCGCCTTCTGCTTCGGTGGCTTCCTGGAAGGTGCCGCAGGCTTCGGCATCCCCATCGCTATCTGTGCAGCCCTGCTCGTTGCCCTGGGCTTCGAACCTGTCAAGGCATGTTTGCTGGCCCTGGTCTCTAACGTCGCCTCAGGTGCCTACGGTGCTATTGGTATTCCCGTCCTGACCGGTGCAACCGTCTCAGGTGTTCCTCAGGCAGAACTGAACTCCATGATGGTATGGGTCCTGCAGACCATCACCATCTTCATCCCCCTTCTGCTGGTGATGATGCTCGATGGTGTACGCGGCCTTAAAGAAACCGGCCTGGTTGCCTTGGGACTGGGTCTTGTTGTCTCCGCCGCTCAGTCAGGGGTCATCCTCTTCCTCGGCCCTGAGCTTGTAGACATCGTCCCCTTCCTGCTGGGCCTAATCCTGTTGGCAGGTATCATGATGAAGTGGCAGCCGGCTCACATCTACCGTGAACCCGGTGCCCCTTCTGTTGAAGAGCTGGGCAAGACCCCCAGCGGTTTCACCTTCTCTGGTGTGGTTAAGGCCTGGAGCCCCTTCATCATTCTGTCCATCATGATTCTGCTCTGGTCAACGCCGTTTATTAAGGCCTTGGTCAAGCCCGGAACTGACACCAGCGCAGCAGGTGCCCTGAACTGGACCACCATCCCCCTTCAGATGCCCGCTCTGCATAACCAGATCATTCAGGTTGCTCCCATCGTGGCTGAAGATACCGCTATGAAGGCTACCTGGAACTGGACCCTCTTTGCTGCCTCAGGTACAGCAATCCTCATCGCAGCCCTGATTACTATCGCTATCTCTAACATCACCTGGGGCGCGGCCTTTGAAGAACTGGGTGGCGCCTGGAAACAGCTCTGGCGGCCGATTCTGCTGATCTGCCTGGTCATGGCAGTTGCTAACGTCATGAACTTCGGTGGCATGTCTTCTGCCCTGGCCCTGGCCCTGGCAGCAGTTGGCTCCATCTTCCCCCTCTTCTCCTCCATCATCGGCTGGATAGGTGTATTTGTGACCGGCTCCGTAGTCAACAACAACACCCTCTTTGCTGGCCTGCAGGCCACCACCGCAAGCCAGATTGGGGCCAACTCCGGTCTGCTGGTTGCAGCTAACACCGCCGGTGGTGTCATGGCTAAGGTTGTTTCGCCCCAGTCCATTGCGATTGCGGCGGCCTCCGTAGACATGTCTGGCCAGGAATCAAAGATTACTAACGCAGCCATCAGGTACTCCCTGGCCCTGCTAGTTATCCTCTGCGTTTGGGTCTACGTACTTTCAATGCTACTACCTGCCTAAACCTGAGGGCTACCTACAGGAAATATCAAGGACGCCCGCCCCACCTCCCTGCCGTATGCGGCAGAAGGTGGGGCGGGCGTCCTTTACATGTGTGAGCTGATTTGTCTACAACTCAATGAATTCAGAGGCGTTCATCTTGAAGGCTGCTGCCCCGCTGCTGCACACCAGATAGGTGCCATCGTTGAGGCAGGAAGCCTTCTCGGTATTGATGGAGTAGCCAACCGGTAGGTCAGTTACTCTGTTGCTGACAGTATTTTCTTTGCTGACGTTCTGCACCAGGTTCCCATGTGCATCCAGGGTAATGACCTGGTTGGTGTTCCCTCCGCTGGGTCTGACGCAGGCGAGGTGGTTGCCTTCACCAAAGCTACAGCTCACCCCGTGGGCCTCGGCAACGATAGAGAAATGGCCGGTGAGGGACGTGACCATGTAGGGCTCAGGGGTGGCGATAGGGATGCCGCCTAGGCGATAATCGGTCATGGCTTCAAGCCTATTTCCCTTACCTTCGCATGAAACCGTGCGGCCCATGTACCTGGTTTCAAGAGGCATATAGGAGTGGCAGAGGTAGCCGTTGATGTTTACTTTCTCAGTGGAACCAGCGAACTGCGCGTTGAAGTCTGCAAATGTCTCTTGCACCTCGGCGCATGAGGCTGAGCCTTCTGCAAGGACGAGGGTGGTTCGGCCGGTATTACTGGGCCCGCAGTCAGTGCCTGCTACTACGGCGGGGGCCGTTACCCGAATGGTAGTCGGGGCGCTAGTGGGGGAGGGGGCGGGCTGCTCGGTCGTAGCTAGCGGTGGTGGTGTTGCAGGTGAACTCTCCACCGCCTGGGTGCTGGGGGTTGCGGTAGGTAGGGCACTGGGTGTGCTGCTAGTTTCTGATGGGGAGGGGCTAGCTGAGGAAGAGGCCGCCTGAGAAAGGTTGGTTGGTGGGGCGGTGGGTGCTGCAACATTTCCCTGCCAGCCGCAGGCGGAGAAGAGAAGAACTGCGCACAATGATGTAGCTGATGCTGCCCGCCCTAATGAGAAAGACATGGTTGCTCCTGAAGAATAGCGTGGTGTGCTGTTCAGCTTACCTGAAACAAACTCCCAGGAAAGATATTTGCCTGCCGGTAACGGCCAGACCAACCTCATCCATTGGGCCGGGGTGTGCGTCACCGTCAGCTAAGGCAGGCGTCCGCTGCGCTCAGCAGACAAGAAACTCACCAGGCCCCGGCCACCTACCTGCACGGCAGGAAAAGCCAGGGGCCTGGCCAGTTTAAGGACGCCCCCACCCGCCTGACGCTGCTGGCTGCGAGTACGCCGCCATAGAACCAAAAAATCGTCGAGCGCACCCTGCACCATCCGGTAGGTTTCAGGGTCAAGCTCCTGAGCTTTAGCACGCATCCGCTGAATAAAAGGAACAATATTCTGGCCAATACCTAGCAGACTGGTGTACCCCTCATCCATGGCTAAACTAAAACAAACATCAACTACCTCTTGCACCTCTTCAGGGGAGTGGCGATCTAACCACGCCCGGCTGACCAGCTCAACCCGGTCGCTAGCAGGAGTGGGGCGCTCCACCAGCGCAAAATGCCCCCTGGCGTCGGTATGCCAATTAAAAATAGAATGCTGCATCAGCCCGAAGAAGCTACTAGCAACCACCTGCGGGGTTCCCCGCTTAAACATCAAACGTCCCACAATACTATCGACCGGTATATAGTCCACCGTCTTAGCGCAGATACCCTGGTAGCCCGGCTGGCCCAGAAACTCAGGCACAAAACCCGGCGAATCGAAAGTAACCAACTCATCAATACGGGCCTGAGCCTGCTCACCCTGCACACTGGCCGCATACACCGCCAGGTGCCCGCCCTTAGAATGACCAGTCACGAAAAGCGGAAGCCTAGAATCACAGGCCAGCGCCTCCGAAAGATAATCAGCGGCAAGTGCCTGAGCAGGAATCCGCTGCCGGGCAGCTAGATGAAAGTCCTCCTTCCACCCGGTGAGCGTATCGTCAGTCCCACGAAAAATAACCTGCTTGAGCACCCCAGGGAGCACCAAGGTCAGAGCCGCAAACTGAACCTGCTCAGCATCGTCCTGCTTAGCCTCATAACGGCAAAACTTGAGCCCAGCAAACCGGGCAGAAGCCGCAACCAGCTTAAGCAGCTGCAACCGCTGAGCAGTCGCCAGAAACCAGTTCGCCCGCAAAGTACCATCACTAGAAAACTCCTGATAAATCTGAGCTGCACCCACCCCATAAGCAAAACCCCCGTGATGCTCGGCAATAACATCAAGCGGCAAATAAGCCAGCTCATTGAGCAGACACACATCAACATGGGTCAGTTCCCGCTCAGCGGGAGTATCATGCAGGTGCTTTTGGGCGTAAGCCAGAAGGTTCATTCGTCCGTCATTCCTTGGGGGGTACTGCTTCCAGGATAAGAAAGATGTTTCGTAGCTGTAAACAAATCTGTAACGGGAATGTAAAACCGGTATTTTTGGTGAAACTATTCTCGCTGCGGGCTTAAGCTTGAAAAGATCTTCATACGATTTAGAGAACCGGAGCAACCATGCACCTTCAACCTAAGGACCACGACAAACTCCTGGTCGTTGTCGCTGCCGACCTCGCCCGCCGCCGTCAGGCCCGCGGCCTCAAACTCAACTACCCCGAAGCTATCGCCATTATCACCTACGAACTGCTCGAAGGGGCCCGCGATGGCCGTAGCGTAGCAGAGCTAATGAGCTGGGGCAGTACCATCTTAACCCGTGAGGACGTCCTCGATGGAGTTGCCGAAATGATTCACGATGTGCAGGTCGAAGCGACCTTCCCCGATGGCACCAAGCTTGTTACCGTCCACACCCCCATCCGATAGAAGAGGCGCACCCCATGATTCCCGGTGAATACATCTTGGCTGACGAACCGGTAACCTGCAACGCAGGCCGTGAAGCTATCACCCTTGACGTAACCAATACAGGAGACCGCCCCGTGCAGGTTGGCTCCCATTACCATTTTGCAGAGGCCAACCATGCCCTAGACTTTGATCGCGATGCTGCACTGGGGCACCGTCTTGATATCCCTGCCGGTACCGCTGTCCGCCTAGAACCGGGCGATACCACCACCGTGCGCCTTATCCCTTTGGGCGGTGAACGGACAGTATTCGGCTTCCGTGACCTTGTGAGCGGCCCCCTTGACTCCCGCCCGGCCACCAGCTTTACCGCCACCAGCACACCTGCAGAAACAGAAGAAGTAGCTAGCTGCTGATAGCAGCCTCTCACCCCAGCCTGAGGCCCACGCCAGGTAGCCTGCCGCCTCACACAGCACCCAGTAGAACGAGGAAGATTTCCCATGAGTTTTGAACTTAGCCGCGAACGCTACGCTAGCCTCTACGGCCCCACCACCGGCGACTCCATCCGTCTAGCAGATACAGACCTAGTAGCCACTATCGAAAAAGATCTGACCGTAGCGGGTGAAGAAGCAGTCTTTGGCGGGGGTAAGGTCGTCCGTGACGGCATGGGCCAAAATAGCCAGATGGTACGTGACCAAGACGTCCCCGATACCGTGATCACTAACGTAGTAATTATCGACTACACCGGTATCTATAAGGCAGATGTTGCTCTGCGCGATGGCCATATCCAAAAAATTGGTAAAGCAGGCAACCCTGACACCATGGACGGTGTAGACATCGTCATTGGCGTTGCAACCGACGTCATCGCCGGTGAAGGAAAAATTCTTACCGCCGGTGGTATCGACACCCACATCCACTTCATCAGCCCCGACCAAATCGAAACCGCCCTCGTCTCAGGTATCACTACCATGATTGGTGGCGGCACCGGCCCCAGCGAATCCACCAAGGCCACCACCATCACCCCAGGTGAAGCCAACATTCACCATATGCTCAAGAGCTTTGAAGAGTTCCCCATGAACTTCGGCCTACTGGGCAAGGGCCACGGCTCCTCACAAGCGCCCATCGCAGAACAGATTCAGGCCGGTGCAGTTGGCCTCAAAATCCACGAGGACTGGGGCGCAACCCCCTCATCCATCAACACCTCACTTGAGGTCGCAGACGCCTATGATGTGCAGGTTGCAATCCACACCGACACCCTCAACGAAGCAGGATTCGTAGAAGATACCCGCGCAGCAATTGCCGGACGCGTCATCCACACCTTCCACACTGAAGGTGCAGGTGGCGGGCACGCCCCCGATATCATCGAACTTGCCGGTGACCCCAACGTCCTACCTGCATCAACCAACCCCACCCTGCCCTTTACCCGCAACACCCTTGAAGAGCACCTTGATATGCTCATGGTCTGCCACCACCTTAACCCCTCCATCCCAGAAGACGTGGCCTTCGCTGATTCACGAATCCGTAAAGAAACCATCGCAGCTGAAGACGTTCTGCACGATATGGGCGTTTTCTCCATGACATCATCAGACTCCCAAGCTATGGGGCGTGTGGGGGAAGTAATCCTGCGTACCTGGCAGGTTGCTGACTCTATGAAAAAGCAGCGCGGCACCCTCCCAGAAGATGAATCAATTACCGGTGATAACTTCCGTATCAAACGCTATATCTCTAAGTACACCATCAA
Source organism: Rothia sp. (in: high G+C Gram-positive bacteria) (assembly GCA_034179845.1). Taxonomy (GTDB): domain Bacteria; phylum Actinomycetota; class Actinomycetes; order Actinomycetales; family Micrococcaceae; genus Rothia. The sequence continues at coordinate 7,157 of JAXFPK010000040.1, forward strand.
CCCTGCTCTTGCCCACGGTATTTCTCACATAGTAGGTTCCATCGAACCCGGTAAGTTCGCTGACCTGGTGCTGTGGGAACCTAAGTTCTTTGGTGTTAAGCCTGACCTTATTATCAAAGGAGGGCAGATGGCTCACGGCGTGATGGGAGATGCCAATGCTTCTATCCCGACTCCCCAGCCGCGCTGGTACCGAAAGGCATTCGGCTCCTATGGCAGCGCCGTCTACGACAGCTCTATTACCTTCATGTCTCAGGTGGCCATTAGCAATGATGTTCCCGGCAAGCTGGGCTTGCAGAAGGTGATCCGCCCCGTCCACGGTATTCGCACTCTTCAAAAATCAGATTTGAAGTTTAACGGTGAAACCCCTGAACTGAGTGTTGACCCAGAGACCTACGAGGTGAAGGTCGACGGTGAAGCTATCACCTGCCAGGCTCAAGACGAGCTGCCCATGGCCCAGCGTTACTTCCTCTTCTAAACCACAGTAGATAAGGACAAAATCTCTATGATTATTACCGAGATCCTCGGAAACGCTTCGACAGATCAAGGGCAGCAGCTTCTCGCTGGCCGGCATATTGAGAAAGTCACCTTGCCTAGTGCTGATTTGGTGAAACGGATTCAGCGTCTTACTACTGACCATCATCGTGAGCTGGGTCTGCGTCTGCCCGCCAAATCACCGGATTTGCAGGACGGCGATATCTTGTTGCTAGAAGATACCGGTGAGCATGGTAACGCTGTGGTTGTTGCAGTCTTGCCGACAGATGTTCTGGTGATAGCTCCGCCGACCATCCTGCAGATGGGTTTTGTAGCTCATTCTTTAGGCAACCGCCACTTACAGGCCCAGTTCTTCGATGAAACCAGTGAATATGGTGCTGAGGTGATGGTGGTGCAGTATGACCACACTGTGGAAAGTTTCTTGCTGCACCATGAGGTTCCTTTTGAGCGGATGGAGCGGGTTATGCCGGTTCCTTTCCGTCATACTGAGCATACGCACTAGGGGTTGGCTGTGAAACTCGACCCCATGTTTGCCATGATGCAGCTCACCGACTCTGCGGTGCCGACCGGCGCTTTTAGCCACTCACTGGGCTTTGAAACCTACATGCACCGAGAAATTCTGGTGGATGAAGCAAGTTTCTCAGCCTGGCTTGAGATGTTTATTAAAGAGCAACTGTGCTACACCGATGCACTAGCTATCCGGTTAGCTTATTCCTGCGCCTCCGGTGAGGAACTAGCAGATTTAGATGAGCTGCTGACCGCAGCTACCTTACCGCAACAGGTGCGGGAGGGAACTGCCACCATGGGGCGGCGTCTGCTGGCCTTAGCCTCGATGAGCTACCCCAGCGCGGGCATCCAGGACTACTCCGAACGAGTAGCTACCGGGCAAGCAAGTAGCCACCCCGCCCTCGTCTGGGGAATGCTAGCTAGAGAGCTAAAAATAGCTGAGGATGAAGCCGTAGCATCCCACCTTTATGCCACGGTAATTTCATTGACGCAGAACGCAGTGCGCGCAATACCCCTGGGGCAGAATACCGGCCAACGGATTATCAGGGCAGCCCAGGGGTGGGTAAAACACGCTACCTCTGTTTCTGCCCAGCTAAGCCCTGATGATCTTGGCGCGATTGCTCCGGGGCTTGAAATTGCCCAGATGAACCACGAGCGGCAACGTGCCCGCATGTTCATGAGCTAATCACCGAGTCAAACATTGAAAGAAGAAAGAACGATGGACCCTATTATTATCGGAATCGGCGGCCCCGTTGGCGCTGGTAAAACTCAGCTCATCGAGCGTATCTCTCGCGCAATGAGCGATGAAGTATCGATGGCTGCGATCACCAACGATATTTACACCATTGAAGATGCAAAAATTCTAGCCCGTAACTCAGTGCTCCCCGAATCACGCATTATCGGCATCGAAACCGGCGGCTGCCCCCACACCGCTATCCGTGAAGACACCTCCATGAACGAGGCAGCCATCGAAGAACTAAAGAAACGATTTGACGATTTGCAACTGATTTTCGTTGAATCAGGTGGCGATAACCTCTCCGCCACTTTCTCACCTGAACTCGTAGATTTTTCTATGTACATCATTGACGTAGCGCAGGGAGAGAAAATCCCCCGCAAAGCGGGCCAGGGCATGATTAAATCTGACCTCTTCATCATCAATAAGACCGATCTGGCCCCCTACGTTGGTGCTGACCTAACGGTGATGGAAGCAGATTCACAGGTCTTCCGTAAAGACAAGCCTTTTGCCTTTACCAACCTGGTGACCGATGAAGGCCTAGAAAACGTGCTGAACTGGATCCGCAAGGACGTGCTCATGCTCGATTTAGCTGATTCCTAGCCTTAAGGTGCCGGTGAAGAAGAAAGAAGAGAGTATGCCCACCTCAACACATGATACTGGGCGCCATCACCAGCCCGAATGCAAAGAGGGGACCAAACCGCAACCTGAGAACTGGGCCGGTCAGCTACGTCTGAACATTGCCCAACGGCAGGGTACCTCCTACGCTGCCTCCCAGTATCATGAGGGAGCTCTCCGCATTTTGCGCCCGCACTACCTCGATAAGAGCGGGCAGGTTAATTACACCATCATTAACCCAGGTGGGGCTTACTTCGGTGCTGACCGCTACCTGCTAGACCTTACTATCCAGGACCAAGCATCCTTAGTGCTGACCACCCAGTCTGCAACCAAAATCTATAAGACCCCACAGGGCCCTGCCTACCAGCAGCTTACAGCCAAGCTAGGGGAGGGAGCAGTACTGGAATATGTTCCAGACCAGCTCATTCTCTACCGCCAAGGAGCCTACCGTCAGTCCTCTTCCATCGACATGGACCCTACCGCCAGTCTGGCGCTCACCGAAATAATTACCCCCGGTTGGGCACCAGATGGCAGCAGCTTCGGCTATGAAGAGCTATGGATGCGCACCGAGGTGCGGGTTACTGGGCCCGCAGGCCCCAAACGCCTTGCCGTAGACCAGCTCCGACTCCGCCCCTCAGACTACACCGACATTCAAGGGATCGGTCTGATGGAAGGCTATTCTCACACCGGGCAGCTACTCATCGCTGATGCCCGCATCGACCAGGCCCTCTATGAGCGCATTGCCACCGTGGCTGAAGAATCTCCCACCCGTAGCGGGGTCAGCCGAATAGGTGGCGACAACACCTACGGAGTCAAAGCCCTCATCGTGCGTAGCCTAGCTCAATCGACCGGCGAAATTATGTCTTTGCAACACTCCATTATTGATGAGATAAGGGCCCTGTGGCGTGGCCAAGGCCCACTCGATTTACGAAAATACTAGGGAAACAGGGTTATGTTTTATATTCTCAGTGCGCTCCGAGGAATCTCTCAAATATTTTTTGCGCAGAACGCGGCAACAGGGCTCCTAGTCCTTGCAGGCATGGCCCTCTTCGACCTCAGAGCTGCTGCGCTCATGCTCCTAGGGTCAGCAGTACAAGGGGCCACCGGCCTTGCAAGCGGCCACAAAGACCAAGTACAGGCTGGCCTCTTCGGATTCAACGGCGCCCTGGTAGGAGCAGCTACCGGTGTACAACTTCAAGACTGGACGCTGGGAATCACCCTCACCCTGGTAGGGGCTGCTACCTGCACCCCCGTTGGCGTATTCTTTGAACGTCTCTTTGCCAGCCCCGCCCTGAACTGGGCCAAACTACCCGTATCAACTGCACCCTTTTGCACCGTAACAGGTCTTCTCATAACAGCAGTTGCCAGCCTCAGCGTCACAGGCCCTCTCACCACAGGTGAAGGACTCGCCGGGGCAGGTACCGGCATAGCAAACAGCATCGCCGAAGTGATTCTAGCTGACGGGCCCTTCACCGGCGTCCTCATCGCCCTAGGCCTAGTGATAGCCCCACTAGAACTAGGAGCCTTCGCCCTCTACGGCGCTGCCCTAGCACTCATCATCGCCACGCTCACCCACGGCGGGCTCCTTGAAAGCTCTACCGGACTCTACGGCTACAGCGCAGTCCTTGTCTCCATCGCAGTAGGCGCAATCTTCTGGCCAGAAGCATCACTTACCACCCGAATCATCGGAGCAACAGCCGGGGTCGCTCTCACCACCGCCATCCAACCACTGCTAGCCTTAACCCCTCTACCGGTCTACACCTGGCCCTTCCTGCTCTCACTATGGATCGTGCTAGCAGCCCGCGCAGCAACCACCGCCAAGCAACACAAAAACCTCACCGAAGCCCAGCAGGAAGCCACTGCCTAAATGTCGCTGATAGCCTCAACCGGCTCACTCTCACACCCCCAAGAACCGGCTACAATCCCGCCCAACCCAGACAAGACCCACCAGCTAGGTCTACAAGGCCGCCGCCGCGTGGCGTCCTTCTGGCTCCTAACGCTCACCATAGCCACCCTGGCCGCTGCCACCCTAGGCCTACTAGTAGGCTCAGTACCCCTCAACCTAGGGCAAGCTCTCACTGTCATCGGCCACCACACCCTGGGCCTAGCCCTACCCGAGAACCTAGGCCCAGCCACAGACGCCATCATCTGGCAGGTCCGACTCCCACGCATCATCCTCGCCCTGGCAGTAGGCACCCTCCTGGCCCTAAGCGGTATGGTCCTCCAAGCCATGGTGCGCAACCCTCTGGCCGAACCTCACCTCCTCGGCATCAACTCTGGGGCCTCAGCAGGGGCAGCCCTCGCCATCCTCTTCGGCCTAGGAGCAGGGGCCCTCGGCTCCCAAGCTCTACCTATCACGGCCTTCCTCGGCGCCCTCATCGCCTCAGCCATGGTCTACCTGCTGGCCACCACCGGCGGCCGCTTCACCTCCCATCGCCTCCTCCTCTCCGGCGTGGCAGTAGGCTACGCCCTCACCGCCCTCACCAGCTTCCTCATCGTCATGAGCGGCAACGCAGAAGGCACCCGATCAGTCATGTTCTGGCTACTAGGGTCACTCGCACTGGCAAGCTGGGGGATTAGCCTGACCGTAGTCGTAGCGGTCACTGTACTCACTGGCCTTATTTTCTACCTGATGAGCCACTATCTAGATGTGCTCTCCGTTGGCGACGAGTCAGCACACACCATGGGCCTGTCCCCAGAGAAAATCCGTATCGTCCTTCTGCTAGTGGTCTCCTTAGGAGTAGGAACAGCGGTCGCAGCCTCAGGCAGTATCGGCTTCATCGGCCTCATCGTTCCCCACCTCACCCGCAAACTCGTCGGTGCCACCCACCGTCTAGCCCTGCCCGTAGCAGCCGTCATGGGCGCAGGGATCATGACGCTAGCTGACATCCTCTCGCGTACACTCATCGCACCGCAAGAACTTCCCATCGGCATCCTTACCGCCCTACTGGGTACACCCCTGCTCATCATGCTTATCAGAGCCCAAAGAGCCTAAAAACTACACAAGGTAATACAGCCTATTCAAGAAACGGAGATCCCCCATGAGCCTTCCCACACCCCGCCTGCGTACCGCCTGCCTGACTCTAGCGTCCGCCCTGATCCTGTGCTCCTGCGCTAGCACCAGCTCTACCAGCACACAGAATGCCAGCAGCGAGCCAGGTTTCCCCCTCACCATAGAAAACTGCTCAACCTCCATTACCATCGACCACAAACTTGAGCGTGTTGCCCTTCTTGAACCTGCCTCAGCAACAGCTCTAGCCCAGCTAGGTGTTCTCGATCGGGTTGTTGCCCGTGCAGGAGCCTACCCGGATGAGTACTACAGCCCCCAGGTGCGCTCCCAGATTGCTGAGATCCCTAACTACACCCAAGACCTGGACCCCACCGGTCACGTGCAAATCTCCATCGATAAGATTCTCTCTGACCAGCCCGATAGCGTCTTCCTGGGAGAAGTTGAAAACATCACCCCTGAATCCCTTGTTGAGATGAACATCCCCGTTATCCAGGAACCTGCCATGTGCCGCACCGGGGCACCGGAATCTCAAAGCTACCAGAGCGTCTATGACCAGGTGAGCATGTACGGGAAAATTTTTGGTGTTGAAGATAAGGCAGAACAAATCAACAGCGAACTTGCCCAGCGAGTTAAAGCTGCTGAAGAGACCGTCGAACAATCAGGGCGCCAAGGCCGCACCGCCGCAGTACTCTACCCAACCGTTGGTGGCGGCACTATCTATGCCTACGGCACCCGCTCCATGGCAGACCCCCAACTTACAGCAGCAGGGTTTATCAACGTTTTTGCAGACACCGACCAGCGCGTCTTTGAAGTGACCCCCGAAGAGCTCATCGCCCGCAACCCCGATGTGCTGATTCTGCTGCACACTGACGGCCAAGCCCAGCCTGTCGAAGATGCCCTACGTTCCATGCCCGGTGCATCATCCATCACCGCGGTGAAAGATGACAATATTATGGTTCACCTGATGAACTTCACTGAGCCAGCCACGCCCCTGTCTGTTACCGGCCTTGAGAACATTGTCGATCGGTTCTATTCATGATCTCAGCCCAAAACCTGAGCTACTCCTACGGCACACACCAGGTCATCGCCGATGTTTCCTTCTCCACAGCCCCAGGCCAAATAACCGGTCTGGTGGGGCCTAACGGGAGCGGAAAATCTACCCTGATTCGTCTGCTCAGCGGCATCATGAGCCCCAACAGCGGAACCATCACCATCGACGGTGAACCCCTCAACCACCTCAGCGCCAAAGCCCGCTCCCAGCGGATCGCGGTTGTCGTTCAAGAGCGGGACGCAGAGCCCGGCCTGAGCGTCGCTGAGATGGTGATGCTGGGGCGCACACCCCATCTAGGGATTTTTCAACATGCTGGGGCAGAGGACGAACAGGAAGTAGCCCTAGCCCTAGAACAGGTAGATGCTCTCAAACTGGCCCATCGGTCCTTTTCTCAGCTATCAGGTGGAGAAAAGCAACGGGTACTGGTAGCGCGAGCTCTTGCCCAGAAAACTAACTACCTCTTATTAGATGAGCCGACGAATCACCTTGATGTCCGCCATCAGCACGAGCTGATGCAACTGATTCGGGCCAGCCAGCGACAGGTTATCGTGGTCTTGCACGACTTAAACCTAGCTGCCCAATACTGTGACCGTATTGCTATACTCCACCAGGGGCACATCGTTAGCCAAGGGCAACCACAAGATGTACTGGTTCCTGAAGTATTAGAGCCGGTCTATGGTGTACGTGTGCACCCCACAGACGTGCGCGGCACCCGTCAGCTCTTCTTCGAACTTAAGCCGTAAGAACTCTTTTAGAAGAGCCGCCCTTCAGCCTCGGCGCTAGGTTCTTCGAGGGCCAGTAGGTATTCTTTGCGTTCTAACCCTCCAGCGTAGCCGGTGAGTTTACCGTCAGCGGCTAGAACCCGGTGGCAGGGAATGAATATGGAGACCTTGTTGCGCCCTACCGCCTGCCCTACTGCCTGGGCTGGTGCGCCTGGGCCCACAATCTTAGAGATAGCCCCGTAGGTGGTGGTGTAACCGTAGGGGATATCTTGCAGGGCCGCCCAGACAGCTAACTGAAAATCTGTGCCTTCAGGGGCGATAGGCAGCTCAAAGACGGTGCGCTGGCCAGCAAAATATTCCAGGAGCTGGGCTTGGGCGTCGGTGAGCACATCGCAATCGCTGATTTCGATGCGGCGCCCCAGGGCATCGCTGGTGGGGAAATGAGCCTGGCCGGTGAACCAGGCGCCGGTGAGCACCTGCCCATTAGAGGCCAGAATCATTTCCCCGAGCGGGGTGAGGGTGTGGGCGTGGTGGCTCGTCATACTTAGTCTTGTTCGACGTCCTCATCGACCCAGTCCAGGGTCTTTGAGACAGCTTTCTTCCACAGGCGGTACTGGCGTTCGACTTCGTCCTTTTCCATCTGGGGTTCCCAGCGTTTGTCTTCGGACCAGTTGTCGATAACGTCCTGTTCACCTTCCCAGAAGCCAACGGCGATACCGGCTGCGTAGGCGGCACCTAGGGCGGTGGTTTCGATGACCTTGGGGCGGATGACGGGCACCCCTAGCAGGTCTGCCTGGAACTGCATGAGGAACTCGTTAGCGGTCATACCACCATCAACGCGTAGCTCTTCAAGTTCTACATTAGTGCCAGCGGCTTCGGCGTCAGCGTTCATAGCGTCGAGTACTTCGCGGGTTTGGAAGGCGGTAGCTTCAAGGGCTGCGCGGACGATGTGGGCCCGGTTGACGTAGCGGGTGAGGCCTACAATGACGCCGCGGGCATCTGATTTCCAGTGGGGTGCGAAGAGCCCGGAGAAAGCAGGTACCACGTAGGCTCCACCGGAGTTTTCGACGCTGGTGGCTAGTTCTTCTGATTCGCTGGCATCATCAATCATTCTGAGGTTGTCGCGCAGCCACTGGATGAGGGAGCCTGAGACGGCGACGGAGCCTTCCAGGGCGTAGACGGGGGCCTTCTCGCCGAGCTTGTAGGCAACGGTGGTGAGCAGACCGTTTTCTGAGATGACGGGTTCGTTGCCGGTGTTCATGAGCATAAAGTTACCGGTGCCGTAGGTGTTCTTGGCCATACCTTTTTCGAAGCAAGCCTGGCCGAAGGTGGCTGCCTGCTGGTCACCGAGGATACCTGAGATGGGGGTTCCGTGCAGCAGACCCTTGGGGCGGCCGTGCCCGTAGACTTCGGAAGATGACTTAATCTCGGGCAGCATGCTCATGGGGATACCCATATCGGCTGCGATGTTTTCGTCCCATTCTAGAGTTTTGATGTTCATGAGCAGGGTGCGGGAGGCGTTGGTGACGTCGGTGATGTGCACCCCGTCTTCAGCACCGCCGGTGAGGTTCCACAGCAGCCAGGTGTCGGTGGTACCAAAGAGTAGGTCGCCTGCTTCTGCTTTGTCGCGGGCTCCTTCAACGTTGTCGAGGATCCACTTGATTTTGGGCCCTGAGAAGTAGGTGGCTAGGTTCAGGCCCACAATATCCCGGTACTTGCCGGGGCCTTCGTCGCCGCCGAGTTCGTCGCAGATTTTTTGGGTGCGGGTATCTTGCCAGACGATGGCGTTGTAGATGGGTTTGCCGGTGTTTTTGTCCCAGACGACGGTGGTTTCACGCTGGTTGGTGATGCCTACAGCGGCGATTTCGTGGTGGTTTACTTCGGCCTTGGTAAGGGCTTCACCGACTGATTTTCGCACGTTCTCCCAGATTTCCATGGGGTCGTGTTCGACCCAGCCAGCTTTGGGGAAGATTTGTTCGTGTTCGTGCTGGCCCACGCTTTTGAGGTGACCGTCTTTGGTGAAGAGAATGGCGCGGGAGCTGGTGGTGCCCTGGTCGATGGACAGGACGTACTTCTTACGTTCGGGGAGCTGTGACATGGTTTTCCTCTTTTCGTGGGTGCGCCGCCTTTGGCGCGGTGGTGAGGCTTACTTGTTTTTAGTATATGGTGCGGACGCCGGCGACCGGCTTATCCCAGGAGGGCCGGTACAAGGAGCGCGGCTGCCGCTGCGCCGATGAGGGGCCCAATGACTGGCACCCAGGCATAAGCCCAGTCAGATGAGCCCTTGCCTTTGATGGGCATGAGGGCGTGGGCTAGGCGGGGTGCTAGGTCGCGGGCAGGGTTGATAGCGTAACCGGTGGGGGTGCCCAAGGAAAGGCCGATAGCAACAACGATGAAGGCTACAGCTAGGGGTCCTAGCCCTGAGGGGGTGCTGCCAGAGGCCAGGACGAAGCCAACGAGCACGAAGGTACCGAAGGCTTCGGTGAGGGTGTTCCACCCGTAGGAGCGAATGGCTGGGCCGGTGGAGAAGATACCCTTGGTGGTGCCCGGCTCTGCCTGATCAAAGTGCTTCTTATAGACCAAGAAGGCACCCCAGGCACCCAGGAAGGCACCTACCATCTGGGCTGCCACATATATGAAGAAGTGGCCGGTGGTGGGGGAGATACCAGGGGCGAAGTCACCACCAGAAAGGAGCAGTCCCAAGGTGACAGCGGGGTTGAGGTGGGCACCGGATGGGGCAGACATGTAGACGGCAGCAAAAACTGCCAGGCCCCACCCAAAGGCGATAGTGAGCCAGTCAGTGTTCTTAGCAGCTGACTTGGGCAGGGTAACTGCAGCGCAGACCCCAGCACCTAACAGGATCAGGATTCCGGTTCCAATAACTTCAGACACGAAAGCACCCAGGACGGTTGCGGTGCCCTCTGCGGTAACTAGGGCGCTTGCCTGGAAGCTGGCTTCAGCGCCAGCGGCCAGTAGTGAGCTCATCGTCGACCTCATATTTTCTGTGAAAGCCAGGCGCCTGCGGTAGGCACCTGGCAGCTAGTAGTATTCAATTCTTTACCCCAGGCCAGGGCCCTTTACTGGAGCGCACGCACCGGGCGGCGGGGCGCCACCTGAGGCGCCCCAAGAACTTCAGCGGCGGCGTCCGCGTCCTCAGTGCGAGTTTCAGCCGCAGCGATAGCTTTAACCCGCGCAGCGTACATGTCCTTTTCACGGGTCACGGTGGCCTGGTCCCAGTCAAGTTCAGCGGCCATGATCTCAAGAACCTCATCGGCTGCTGCCAGGCCACGGTCAGTAGCCTCAAGGTCTAGGCGGACGCGGCGTACCAGCACATCTTCAAGGTGCAGGGCACCTTCGGCTCGTACCGCCATGACCACATCGGCCCGCAAAAACTGGGGGGCCTGCGCCAGCGGAGCACCCAGGGACGGGTCTTCCTCGATGAGGGTGAGCACATCAGCCAGCTCAGCGCCGTAGCGTTCTAGCAGGTGCTCCACACGGTCCTCATCCCAGCCCTTCTCAGCAGCCAGCACGCCGGCACGGGCAGCTAAAGCCTCAAAACCTTCAGCACCGACCAGCTTGATGTTCTCGGTAACAGAGGGCAGATCCTTGGCGCGGTCGCCCAGGGCGAAGTCCACGGCGTCCTCGGCCATCACGCGGTAGGTGGTGAGCTTACCACCGGCGATAGCGCTCATGCCGGGGGCAATCTCCATGACAGTATGCTCACGCGAGACCTTAGTAGATGCAGCATTCTCACCCTTCTTCACTACCGGCTGCAGCAGGGGGCGCAAGCCAGCGTAGGAGCTGATAATATCGGCCTCGGTCAGCTCATCGGCAATCAGCTTATTAGCCTGGTCGAGCACATAGCGAATATCTGCCTTGGTGGCGACGGGGCGCTCACGGTCCTCGGTGTAGGGGGTGTCAGTGGTGCCAATAATCCAGTACCGCTGCCAAGGAATAATGAAGAGAACCGACTTCTCGGTCTTGGTGAAGATACCGCTGGTGGCCTTGATACGGTCGCGGGGCACGGTGATGTGCACACCCTTGGAAGCCAGCACCTTCAGGCCCTGGTCCTTAGTGGCCATGGACTCTGATTCTTCGGTCCACACACCGGTTGCGTTGATGATGCGCGCGGCCTTGACGGTTTTTTCTTCCCCGGTTTCAAGGTCAACGATTTGGGCGCCGATAACTCGCCCGGCGGCGTCCTTGTTGATAGCGGTGACTTGGGTGCGGGAGGCTGCTAGGGCGCCGTAGCCTGCGGCGGTGCGGACCAGGTCGATGACTAGGCGGGCGTCATCCACGCGAGCATCGTAGAACTGGATGGCGCCGGTGAAGGCGGAATCTTTGATGCCGGGGAAGACTTTTTTGGTGCCTTCTTTGGTGAAGTGACGCTGGGCGGGTACGGTGCGGTGGCCACCGGCCCCGGCGAAGGCCATGGTGTCGTACATGCCGATGCCCACAGCGGAGTAGGCGCGCTCAATGAGGGGTGTTTTGAGGGGCCAGAGGAAGGGCTGGGCTTTGACGAGGTGCGGGGCGGTGTGTTCAAGGAGCAGGCCGCGTTCTTTGAGGGCTTCGGCAACTAGTTTGAAGTCTAGATTGTAGAGGTAGCGTAGGCCGCCGTGCACGAGCTTGGAGGACCAGGCGGACGTTCCTGCCGCCCAGTCGCCTGCCTCAACGATGGCGGTGCGCAGGCCGCGGGTTGCTGCGTCCAGGGCTATGCCTGCGCCGGTGACACCGCCACCAATAACGAGGACGTCTACACCGGCTTCATCGGTCATGGTGGTCAGTGCCTGGGCGCGGGTTTCTGCTGAGAGGTGGGATTGAGTGGTGAAGGTGGCGCTCATAGGAGCCTCCTGAAAACGATTACTTAATGTTGTCTACAACACTACTTTAGCTTTTGGGAGAAGGATAAGCCTTACTTAGCGCAAGTAGGCGATTCTTTTTCTGTAGCCTCTTGCACACCATAAGGGAGTGAAATAGATTACAAGGGAGAAGGGTCCTCCTTTGGAGGGCAGACGAGTAGAGAGGCAACAGGCTATGGCACAGCCTTTAAACGATACCCACCACCAGCAGTTAGCTCATCAAGCTATCCAGCTCGTTGCTGATTGGGTTGAAGAAGCGCAGAATGTCCCGGCCGACCCTGCAGCGCAGAAGCTAGCTGGCGTCCTTAAAGACCCG